>NZ_JADNNI010000010.1:0-100293 GCF_015556925.1 Enterococcus sp. 1001283B150225_161107_E12
TAACAGTTAATTTTATCGTACAAAAAAGGAGTGGATTTCTCCACTCCATAAAAGTCTAACTTTTTGGGGTCACTACAAAATGACCTGAATCAGGTCGATCTCTTAGATGCTTTTGAGTGATACAAAAGAATGGTTTTCAACTTTTGTGAGTTTTATAAGTGCAATACCCCAGTTGCAAATAATGCCAATGCCACTACTCCAAAAATCGAGACTAACGAAAGCAATAAATAATCAAGTTTTGTCTGTGGAACAGCTTGCTGTTTTTCTTTTCTTGCTTTGAGATAAAATAAGATACCTGGTAAAAATAATACAAGAACGAGCATCACTTCATTGAAAGCGACAAATAGCATTGCCCAAATTTGAAAAGCACTTGCTAATGAGCCAACCAAGAATTGGACCCATTCTTTTCTTTGATAAGATAGTTTCATTTGATACAATCCTAAGAACAACCACGTAAAGAAGATCGCTGCAGTTCCTAAAGTATAAGCAAAGTTATAGGCGCTATCTGTAAACAGTAGCGAAAGCAAAAAGACATTTGTACATAAAGTCGTTAATACGATCGCATATGTCGGTGCGCCCTTTTTATTGACTTTCCCCCAACGCGCTGGCAATAAGCCATCATCCGCCATATTGCGCATCGTTTCAATGGGTAAAATCGTCCAAGATAACCATACACCGACCAAGGAAATGATCAGTCCACCATTGATCACGACAGCTCCCCATTTACCAACCATCATCTCAAACACATAGCCCATTGCTGGTTGCGTTTGGATTGTTTGGAGTTCTTCCATCGTCATCGTACCGTAAGGCAACATCGAAACTAAAACATAGATCACGATCAATCCAAAAATCCCTAAGATCGTGGCTTTTCCGACATCTGATTTTTTCTTCGCTCGTGAACCAACCACAGATGCACCTTCAATTCCAACAAATACCCAAAGCATCACCATGATACAACTTAGGATTTGACTTGAGAAAGGAATCGGCTGTCCATTGGCATTCAAGATGATATCACTTGAAAAATTATTGATGAATTGTTGCAATGAGAACGTGCTGATAGCAACAATAATAAATAAAAATAGCGGAACTAATTTACAAATTGTCACGATTGCATTGACGTAACTGGCATTTTCGACTCCTCGATTGACGAGCCAAGCATATCCCCATAAAAATATAGTACTGACGATGACCGAGGCGACATTTTGACCCCCATCGAATACTGGAAAGAAATAGCCCAACGCACTCATCAATAGCGTAGCAAATGCCACGTTTCCTAACCAGCAGGTCAGCCAATAGCCCCACCCACTGATGAATCCCGAAAATCGACCAAAGCCAGCTTCGGCATAACTAAAAATACCACCTTCTAATTCTGGACGTTTCTTATTGATATTATTGATTGACAAAGAGAGCATCATCATGGACGTCCCAACTAATACCCAGCTGAACAATGCTGGGCCACCAGCCGATCCTGAGATGTCGGTCATAATACCGAAAACGCCACCTCCAATCGCTGACCCAATCACTAAGGCCGCTAGTGGGATCAATCCAATACCTTTTTTCTGTTGCTCTGTGTCCATGTACGCATCCTCCAAAATAAACCGCTTTTATGCAAAGTATAGCAAAACTTCGTTTCATTTATTTTTTTCTAAAAAATTCTAATTGAAATTTAATTGTAACTATTTTTTTCTAATTATACAAGGAAAGCGACCGCTTCTCTTCCTCTTCTTCTCTACCTAAAAAACAAAAAAATGCTATACTGGATAAGAATGATTGGAGGACGATATCATGAATATCTTATATATCTCAATTTCTGGTAATACCCGAGGATTCGTCAAAAAATTAGCAGCTTTTGCTACGGAACAACATGAAAAAGATGCTTCACTTCCCTTAGTCCACCTAAAAGAGATCCATGAAAATAGCGACTTTGAAAAAGAAACCAAACCTTTCTTTGTGTTTGTGCCAACCTATCTAGAAGGAGGCAATGGCATTGATAGTGGTGACCAAGAGATTTTGACAGAAACCATGCGAGAATACTTGGAATATCAAGAAAATCATGCGCTTTGTCTTGGTGTTGTCGGTAGCGGAAATAAAAACTTTAACTATCAATATTGTTTGACAGCGAAACAATATGCTGAACAATTCGGCTTCCCTATGGTAGAAGATTATGAATTACGTGGTACGCCAACAGATGTTGAAAGAATCTACCATGCTTTAGTTCAACGATATAGAGCTTAATAAAAAGCGCAAAATCCTTTGATTTTGCGCTTTTTATTATTTTACACTTTCAACATCCATCACTGGTGTTTTTGCTCTTACTTCACCTGTATGTGTCAAAACAAACGTTAAGACATGCTCCATATTTGTCAGAAGAACCATCATAGCGGTTTCTTTTCCTGCCTCTTTGATCGCAGCTAGATCCACGTCCGCTATCATCGTATCTTTTGTGACAGCTTGTCCTTCACTCACTTTTATATCAAATGGCGTCCCACCTAGTTCCACAGTATTGACTCCCATGTGGATTAATAGCTCTAACCCATCAGCTGTTGTTAATCCGATGGCATGTTTCGTTGGGAAAATAGAGCTGATGATCCCAGAAGTTGGCGCATAGATATGACCATTCGTTGGTTCAACAAAATACCCTTCTCCCATCATCTTTTGAGCAAATACAGGATCACTCGCTTGTTCGATTGATTGCACTGTACCATCTGCTACTGCACATAATTGAACGGCTTGTGTTTGATTTGTTGAGTCAGTACTTGATGCTGTATAAACAGGTGCTTCTTCTGCTAATTCTTCTTTCGCTAATTGTTCTTTAGGAATCCCGAAAAAGAAAGTAGCTAAGAATCCGCCCGCATAAGCAGCTAATAATCCAAGGACGTAGCCAAACCATTTGCCATCTGAAATCAAAGGAATCAACGCTGCGCCAGAAGGACCAATAGCAATGGCACCAATATTCCCGATCAAGCCGATCACCGCACCACCGATACCGCCTCCAATACAAGCAGTAATGAATGGACGACCTAAAGGCAATGTTACACCATAGATCAATGGTTCACCAATCCCTAAAATCCCTACAGGTAACGCACCTTTGATCATTTCAGTCAATTCTTTGTCTTTCTTACAACGTACCCATAAAGCAAGCGCAGCACCAACTTGTCCAGCTCCTGCCATTGCTAAAATAGGCAATAATAATGTACGTCCTGTTTCATCGATCATTTGCACATGGATCGGAGTCAATATTTGATGCAAACCAAACATGACCATCGGTAAGAATAATGTACCTAATACAAATCCTGAGAAGGCGCCACCCACACTAAGTACCCAATTGATCCCTCCTACCATACCATCTGAGATAAAACCAGCTAATGGCATGATCAAGAAAATCTCGATCAGCCCGATGGCAATCAATGAAAGTGTTGGTGTCACAATGATGTCTACTGCATCAGGAACGATTTTGTGTAATTTCTTTTCAACGATGGAAAGCAACCAGACCGCAAAAATCACTCCGATGATCCCACCTTGTCCGGCAGCAAGTGGCGTTCCAGTAAACAAGTTCGTCAAAGGAGCTTCTGGATTCATCCCCGTCAACATGACAACTGCACCGATTACTCCACCAAGTGTTGGCGTTGCGCCAAATACTTGAGCGGCATTGATCCCAGTATAGATGACAAGATAACTAAACATCCCATTTTTAAGAATGTTCATGATGTCGATGTACTGTTGCCATGATGCACCATCGATGGTTCCGGCTGTCACAAGGTTTGTCAATACTGCGGCGATCCCTGCAACGATCCCTGTACCAACAAAAGCTGGAATCATTGGGACAAATATATTCGAGATATCTTTTAAAATTGATTTGATTTTTGACGGTTTTTGTTTTGATTTTTGTACGTTCTTCATCTCTTGGGCACGTTCGTTGACCTTGTCTTTCCCTGATAAACCAGTTGTAACATTAGGGTTTCCAGGGATTTTTTCACCTAGTTTGACTCCTGCTTGGTCAACCATTTCTTGTGCGACTTTGTTTACTTTCCCTGGTCCGATGATGACTTGTAACTGTTCATCTTCGACTACTCCTAACACGCCCGGTATCGCTTTCAATTTCGCTATGTCGACCAACGATTCATCAATGACTTTCATCCGAACCCGTGTCATACAATGGACAACGCTGTCTACGTTGCCCATGCCACCAGCTCCAGCATAAATTTGTTTTGCCAGTTCTGTCAAAGTCAATTCATTTTTTGCCATTTCCTTTTCCCCCTTACAACGTTCGTTTTACAAAGCCGTCTGCCTCAGCTAGTTTCCTTTTCGCTGTCTCTTTGTTACTATTCGTCAATAACATAACGATGGCTAGTTTAACATTTTGTTCCGCTTCATAAAAGTATTTTTCTGCTGTTTCATAATCCACTTCGGTTGCTTCCATGATGATTCGCTTTGAACGTTCGACTAATTTGTCATTTGTTGGCTTGACATCGACCATTAGATTATTGAATACTTTTCCGATACCGATCATACTGATTGTAGAAATCATATTTAAAATCAATTTCTGTGCAGTTCCAGATTTTAAACGTGTCGAACCTGTTAAAAATTCTGGTCCGGCATCTACCTCAATAGGAAAATCAGCATGTTGACTGATCTCAGCTTCTTTGTTACAAGAAATCGTTGCCGTCTTTGCGCCGATTGAACGAGCATAGTCCAAGCCACCAATCACATAAGGCGTGCGACCGCTAGCCGCGATACCTACGACCAAATCATTTTCCGTCAAGTTCAACTGGATCAAATCTTCTTTCCCTAACTCAAGTGAATCCTCTGCACCTTCAACTGCGACAGTCATAGCCGCTTCACCACCTGCAATCAAACCAACGACCATTTCAGGCTCTACACCAAATGTAGGAACACACTCCGCTGCATCCAATACGCCCAAACGTCCACTTGTGCCAGCGCCCATGTAGATCAAGCGTCCATTTTTTTTGAAAGAAACAATCGCTGCTTCAATCACTGGTTCAATACTCGGTAGTTCTTTTGCGACAGCTGCCGCCACTTCATGATCTTCTTGGTTCATCAAGCGAGCGGCTTCAGAAACACTCATCTCATCCAAACCAAATGTCTTTTGATTTCTACGTTCCGTTGTTAATTTATCTAAATCGATCGTCATTTCTCAATTCCTTCTTTACATTTAAATTTATAAATCATTCCTGCATGGATTTGTTGGATCAATGGCAAATCAGCCGAGATCACTCGTGCCACACAATTGACTTTTTCATCTGCTGGTAAATCTTCTTTCATTAGTTGGATTTCACCCATATAGCGAAGATACGCTTCATTATCTAACGTGACCGTACCTATTTTCCGTTCATCTGTTAATCGAGCAGGAATAGGAGGGATTTCTCTAAATCGTGCATCTGCACTACGTACCACAGCTTTAGCTTCATCTTGTCGATTCGTATGTGTACCTAAAATGATTGGACCAAATGTTGGGTCCAACAATGTCACATGTAATAAGATACCGCCTGTTTCTTTATAATACAAAAATTGTTCCTGGGTGGTCAGCGATAGCCCACCGTCACCAATATAGATCAGATCGGTTTCACATGAAGCTAAGTCTAGCGCTGCTGCCAAAGGATGTTGATAGCGATGTTCTTCCAATGTTGGAAGTCCTTTGTATAAAGGGCCTCTCAACACTTCATCTCCTGGTACAAATCCTTGAATCGTAAATCCTTGTTCTGCTAACCATTGATTTTTTCTTTGGTACCACGATTTGTCTAACCCTGTTTCTGGGCGCGGATAATAATTGTGCCAAGCTTCCATCTGAGTAAAATCAGCACCTGCTTCTTTTAATTCTTGCACATCTTGTTCAGTGATCGTGCTTGCATTCAAACTGATTTTCAATTGATGAGACCACTTCGCAATCTGTTGGTTCGACAGGTGATAATCCATCCGCAGCCCTGTCACACCAATCTCTTTTAATGGCTCAAGATTTTCTAAGGAGAACCCTGCCAACTCTAATGCCTTACCCGATATATCTACCATCAACTCTAATCCGGTTGCTTTTGCTTCTTGGCCAAGTTCCGTCAAACGCCTTTTATAAGCTGATGGATCATCTTCTGGAATATGCATGGATGTAAAGATGCCAATAAATCCCTTCTCTGCCATTTCATGGATATACGTTTTCGTTTCTTCGGACAACTCTTGATTCATAAATACAGAAAAACCAAACATGTACTCTCCCCCTCACCATGTATCCGCATTCATTTATAAATTGATTATACTTCGTATGAAATAATTTTTCAACACAAATATAAAATATATTAAATTTCATTTCTTGGTAGTGTAAAAAAAACGAATCAATGAATTCATCTAAGCAACTAATCCAAAAAAACCGAAAATAGTCCAACCTATTTTCGGCTTTTATAGATTATTCAGTTGATCAATTCTGACAGAATCCTTTAATCAATTTATGTAAGAATAAGTTTTTTGTGTTTCTTTGACTAACCTTTGTCTAAGGCTTTTTCTTGTTCGTCTAAAACTAGCGACACTTTGTTGCCAAATTGCCCTTTGAGGGTCTCCTTCAATCCTGTACCTGCTGAAGAAATCGTGTGTTTTGCTCTATTTGTCTCATTCTTCCCAGATTGATTTGTCGTTCTTATTTTCAATCCCTTCTCACTTTTCAGCGCGATTCCAAGTGAACGAGTTAAGCATTTTTCCATATCTTTCTGATATTTCTCCCACCATTGATCAATCATTTCAATCATTTCAAACATTTCAAAACCTCCATTCTTTTTAATCCAATTGTGCCAGTTTCTTACGATAGATCTGCTCGTTATCTTCTAGGTCAAGCTGGATTTTCTTTCGTTGATGGCGCAATTCCGTCGACAGATCCTCTTCTAAACGAGAAATCATAATACGTCCATAGTCAAAAGCCTCTTGTGGTTCAGAAAAAGTTTGCAAAATCAATCGGAGATCTTTATAAGTCGCTTCCGCTAGCTCATGGACTTTTCTTTCTGTTGCAATCATTGCTTCTTCTTGCTCTGATAACCCTCGTTTCGTTGCTTGATATGTTTCATAAAGCTGTATTTCCTGACTCAATTTTCCTCTCCTCCTTTTATACCCCAAACAATTGATTCGCTAATTCTTTGTCACGTGCCACCATTTCATTGATTTTTCGGGTGATTTCATCGGCGAGCGTTTGAAACCGTTCCGACATCTGATCGATCTGGCGGATCTTATCTCTAAATTCTTGTGTTGGCTCATCGACAATCTCCCATTTTGTACAATTAACTTCGGCTAATGTTTCAATTACCTCGTTGTACGTCAAATGTGGCGTATAATTGCGTATTCTTCCCAACCAGTCATTCCATAACTCTTCCAACTCCGTGATCCCGTTTTGGTAAATCACGCGAACATTGCTCATCGCCTCATCAAATTTACTTGCTGCGGTCCGTACGACAGCTAATGCTTGGCTATCCTCTAAATAAATTTTTTCTGATTGAGAAAGTCCACCGCCACTTGCAGTCAGCTTCTGCCGTAACTCTTTTAATGTCAAGAATTCTTTGATTTGAACCTTGAGCCACTCATTTTCTTCTTTCAAACGCTTGATTTCATCTAGCGTATGCTCGCCACTGACTGCTAGTAATTTGATCATTGCTTCGTTTTCCAAAAGTGTTTGTTGCCACAAAGTTGGGGCTAACAAGATACTTCCATTACCATCGACGTATACGATGATCTGTCCATGCTTATCGATATAATTTCCCTCTTCATCTGTTCTGAATTGATCCAGCGAATGGCCAAATGTTTCCCAGCCCGAATTATCGATTCCAAAACTATTGATTGGAAGCATCCCTTTCCCACCAGTGAAAAGCCCACTCGTGACGACATCCGAAGTGTCGTAGATATTGATCAGGGTACCGTTATGATTATCGAATAAGGCTTGTGCAAGCCCTGGTCCCGCCGCGCCGTACGTCACACTATCATAATCATTGATCGCTGCGACAAAAAGTGCTTTAGCGCCACCTAATGAGTGTCCTGTCGTTGAGATCGTATAGCCATCTGATTTGGGATACTGCTTTTCAATTTCACGGGCATAGTTCAAGGCAGAAGCAAATGCACCATTTGAGTGTTTATTACTTCGACCAATTTCCTCAAGGTTAGTATGCCAATCTTTGAGCGAATTCGTGCCAGCATAAGCAATCGTGAGGTTTTTGGTGATGACGGAGTCGGGGAAGCCAGGTACTTTTCTTAATTCATTATCACTAAGTTTTTTGAATTCATCTTTAATTTCTGCTACTACCATTGCCTGCGTACTATTTTTCTTTGGCTTAGATTCATTGCCGATTTTGTCTTTATTGGTATCTATGGTATTTATAACTAAATAATCTTGTTTTTCTCCAATTTTAGTGTTCATTTCAATTTCTCCATGCTCAACTTTATAAACCTCATTGGAAAAATCTCTATTTTGATCCATAATTATAAACCTCCGTAATAATATTCAATTATTTCAGTAGGTGTTTCTATTCCATTAGGAAATTCTCTTACTTCTATAAAATACTTGTCTTCAGTTTTTTTTCTACCTATATCGACATTGTAGCGCCATTTATTTGTTTCTGCGGATTTTACTCCCAAAGTTACGATATGCTTGTTAGAATTATTCAAATTAAAATGTACTTCTAAAAAATTCATCGGACTAATCGAATACCCAGTAAATTCTATTTTGTTTATATCTATATATTTCCTAACACTTACAACTTTTTCTACATATTCTTCTGTTGTCAACTCTCCATTACTATATTGTTGTGTAAACTTATCAGTTTCCTTATCATTCGTCGTATATAACCGATAGTTATTGTACACATAATTCGCCAAATCTTTCTGTATTTCCAGCAATTCTTGAAGATCTTCTTCTCTTTTATCCATATAGATTTTTCCTCCAATTCCTCCTAAGATAAATATCACTAACACACCTAGCCAATACCGTTTCTTCATATATCCTCCTTTCAGATTTCATTAAGTTTTATATATAATCAGAATAAGCTTCTTACTCATTCTGGAAATTTTTATGTAAGATATAATTTTTTTATTGAATGCTCGGTTTTAATAGTTATGTATGGCCACGATAAAAAATTAATTATTTCAGTAGATACTTTGTCATTGTCTTTGATTGCTGCGGCAAGAAGTGTACTTAGCTCCACCTAACGAGTGCCTAGTCGTTGAGATCGTATAGCCTTCTGATTTCGGGTACTGCTTTTCAATTTCACGGGCATAGTTCAAAGCGGAGAAAAATGCGCCATCTGGATGTTTATTACTTCGACCAATTTCCTCAAGATTTGTATGCCAATCTTTGAGCGAAGTCGTGCCAGCATAGGCAATCGTAAGGTTTTTGGTGATGACGGAGTCGGGGAAGCCATTGACTTTCTTTAGCTCTTCGGTATCAAATGTCTTGTACTGATCCTTAAGTTCAGGTACAACCATTGCCTGTGTACTGTTTTTCTTTGGTTTAGATTCATTACCAATTTTGTCTTTATTGGTATCTATAGTATTTATAACAATATAGTTTTTATTTCTTTTTATCCTATCACCTACGAATAGATTACCATTTCCAACTTGATATACTTCATCTGAGAATCTTCTATTTTGATCCATTGAATTATATCCCTCCATTGTAAAATACAATCTTTATTTCATTTAGTTGATTACGATTGGGATGTTCTAGCTCTTCTAAATAGTATTTATTACCGGGTTTACTTTTACCTGAATCGATATCATAAATCCATTTATCAGTTTCAGCAGATTTGACACCTAATGTAGCAATTTGCTTATTTGAATCATTTATCAAAAAATGTACTTTTAAAAAATTCATTGGACTTACTGTATATCCAGTAAATTCTATTTTCTCAATATCTGTATACTCTCTGATACTCAACATTCTTTCTAAGTATTCTTCGGTTGTTATTCCTCCTTCTTTTTGGTATTCCTCCACGATTTCCTCTTGTTTCTTAGGATCTCTCTTGTAGAGCCGATAATTGTTATACATATAATTCGCCAAATCTTTCTGTATTTCCAGCAATTCTTGGCGATCTTCTTCCCTTTTATCCATATGCATTTTTCCTCCGATTCCTCCTAAAATGATTATCACTAACACACCTAGCCAATACCGTTTCTTCATATATCCTCCTTTATCTATGAATATCTGTTCCCCCATATTATTCTCTATCATAGGGTTACTCTCTTTTTTGTTATATACGTTTTTTCACTCAATTGTTTTTATGTAAAACTTCTCACTATGCCTATGGTCGTATTACTAAGGATTGATATCGGATGTTTTTTAATGAAAAAAGACATCTAAAACAGAAGGATTTCTGCTTTAGATGTCTTTATGACTATAAGATTATTCGCTAACTGTTACGTCGCCTGTTACTGATGCGTCGTTTTCGTCAAGTTTTGCTGAATCTTGGTATTCTTGTTTTTCAAATGTTACGTTACCCTCTACTTTTGCTCCGTCTAATACAAAGCCGTTCGCTTTTACAAGTACGTCACCTTTGATTGTTCCGTGAACGATATTTGTGTTTTCTGATTCAACGATCAATGTTGGAACAGTGATTGTGTATTCAGCAGTTACGTTACGGTCATCGTCTTGTGAGTACAAAGCAATTTTGCGGTAGATGTCTGCACTTGCATCATCTTTGTCATGGAATTCGCCTGCGATAGTTACATCATTTGAGAATGTCACATCACCTGTTGCTGCAACGATCCAGTTACCGTCAGCTGACATTGCTTTTTCTAAAACAGCTGGATCATCACTGATTGAAGCTGTTGATACAACATCTGCTGAACTTTCTGTTGTACTTACTTCTGTTGTTGATGAAGCTGAACTAGAATTAGCTGAATCATTGTTGTCAGCACCACAAGCTCCTAAAGCCAAAAGTGCTGTTGCTGTTAAACCTAATAAAGATAATTTTTTTGATAACATTAAATTTCTTCCTCTCTTTTTGTATTCCTATGAAATTATACCATGAAAGCGTACTTATGTGAAATAATCTTCATGAAAAGAAAAAATATTTTATATAGCAGAACATTTACGATAACATCCTCTAGTTATTCTTGTTACGCCAAGAATAAAAACAGCTAGTCAAAGGTAACTAATTCTGTATTTTCAACAAAAAAGTCAAAGAATGTGTCATTTGGCATTGGATGAAAATAGGCATTGATGATTCGGATCAGTGCATTATGGCAAACAAGCAAGTAGACATTGTCCTCATCTTCTAAGCACTCTTTCAATAAAGGGGTGATCCGTGCATACACATCTAAAACCGATTCCCCATTTGGAAAACGTACCGCAAAATTTTGGCGTGCACGTTGAAAGTCTTCATCTTCGCTAGGACGCCCATCATAATCCCCAAAATCCATCTCGATCAGTCGTTCATCCACTGTCATAGGTAGATTGACTTTTTTGGCTACCGCTTGTGCCGTATCTCTTGCGCGTTGCAAAGGGGAATGAATGATCTTGGTGATCGGTATTTCCAAGTTTGCAACTTTTTCAGCGAGTTTTTCTGCTTGTTGTTTCCCTTTTTCTGTTAATTCGATGTCTGCATGGCCACAAACTAAGCCTTGAGCATTCCAAGTCGTTTCGCCATGTCTAGTAATATATAACATTAGATAACTCTCCTTTATTTTATGCTCTTTCAATTTTATCATACAATTTCAGTCCAAATGGATCATCTGCTTGGAATCGACGACGTTCGATTAGCCTTAGTGATTCAAATGTGTGTTTCTCTTCTTCTCAAGTCGATTCTTTTCGTTGCGACTTTTTCTAAAAATCGCTGGTCATGGTCGACGATCAACATCGCTGGTTTGACTTGTAATAAAAGCTGCTCGATTTGTTCTTGATTGAACACGTCCAGATAATTCAATGGCTCATCCCAGATATAAAGATCTGCGGATTGTGCAAATGATTTGGCTAATTCCACTTTTTTTCTTTGCCCCATACTCATGTTTTCAATGGAGGTATGAAACACGTCTCTTTCCATTCCTAATTTACGAAGATTATTTAAAAAGAGTTCCAAGTCTAGCTGATTCTTTTGCGCAAAATCTGTTAATGTTCCGGTGTTATCTTCATAGTTTTGGCGAACATAACTGATGCTGATTGTTGCCGGACGCGTGACATCCCCCTTGGATTGACCAGTAAATTCCCCAAGTAAATACTGGATGATCGATGATTTACCACTACCATTAGGTCCAGTTATTGCCACACACTCTTGTTGCTCGATGCTAAAGCTGATAGGATCGAATAACATCTCTTCATAGCCTAATTGTAGATTTTCTACTGTCAATAAGCGTTTATGATGCGACTGATTTGGGCACATGTTCAATGAATCGATCGACTCTAGATCTTTCAATAATTTCTCTTTCTCACTAATTTGAGTTTCCATCCGATTGACGATCGCTTTTGAACGTTTCATTGTACGAGCAGCATCCGCTCCAATTGCGCCACGATTGACACGCCGTGCTTCGGTATCAATAAAGCCAACACGTTTTTTTGTTTTGTCTCCTTCTCGAGAGTTAGCCCACTCCGCTTTTTCAGCTGCGGTTTTTTTCAAACGTCCGACTTCTTTTTTGATTTTTTGGTTTTGTGCTAACTCAAATTCATCTTTTCTACGCTTTTGTTCTTCGTAGACGGAATAATTTCCTTGATAGATCACTAATTGACTTTTTTCGATGACCAAAAGATGGTCAACGACTTCATCAATAAACTGACGATCATGACTGACAACAATAAACCCTTGTTTTTTCTTATTCAGGTATTCAGCTACTTGCTGACGCCCAACCACATCTAAGTGATTTGTTGGTTCGTCAATCAGTGGAAAATGCTGCTCATCGGTAAATAAGAGAGCCAGCAATACTTTTGTTTTTTCTCCGCCGGAAAGGGAATCGTAAGGGCGCCAGAGAATTTCCGGATCTGCCTGCATCAGCATCAACTCACGCTCGATCTCCCATAACTCACAATCTGAAACTTCTAACAACACATCATAGGTTAGTCGATTCGTTTCCCTGACCTGTTGTGGAAAATAGACAAATTCTTGTTGATGGGTCACTTGTCCTTGATAAGGTAGTTTGTTTTGCAAAATAGTTAATAACGTCGTTTTGCCACGACCATTTCGACCAATCAGTCCTAATTTCCATGTGGAATCAATATTTAGGTTTGCTTGATCGAATAACAGATTGTCTTGGCTGTCATAGCCAAACGTCAATTGTTTGATTTCGATTTTAGACATTTATCTTCACCTCGTTATAAAAAAGACCAGTCCTATTTTCAGAACTGGTCAAAGAAGATGAGTACAAAAAGAGACCCACTCATTGAAAGCAGCCAATTCTGAAAATCTGCATACTATCCCCTTGAACGAACAAGGTATAGTTAAAATGCAGCTTCAACAAATTGACTTACTTTTTCAATGCGCGGATCCCTCACTTTGTCTTTATTTGCCACTAGGTTACCATAGGTGTTTTAAGACTGTCAACCAATAAATTATTGCAACAAGCCACTGATTGCCTGTGAAAGTATTCTGACGTTCTCTAGTGTTTCTTGATGATCCAATGCCTTATCAAGAGAAGTCGGGCCAGTTTGGATACTAAATACACTAGGAAGAATCGTCGTTAATTGACCTAAATCTTTTTCCCGACTCCCACAGATTGCTACAACTTTTTTGTTGTGTTTTTTTGCCAAAGAAGCCACACCATAAGGCACTTTCCCATGAATTGTCTGTTGATCGATCCGTCCTTCTCCTGTAATCACGATATCGGCTGATTTGATTTTATCTTCTAAGTCTACTAACTCAGAGACAGTCATAAAACCTGCTTTCATCGTAGCCCCGACAATGGCTAGAGCGCCTCCGATTCCACCAGCTGCGCCACTGCCAGCGAGTTTATTCAAATCAATTGCTGTGCGTTCTTTGATTTGTTCAGCGACCTTTTCTGCTTGGGCTTCCAAAAATGCTAGAGTTTCTGGTGAACCACCTTTTTGTTTCCCAAATAGTTGAGTCGCACCCTGTTTGCCAGTGTAAGGACTCGTAACATCCGCTGCGATCGTCAATCGTTGCTCGATTCGCTCTAATTGAGAGACGTCGATTGTCTCGATGGATAACAAAGGATTCCCTTCTGTCACACCATTTAGTTTCGCCCCTAAAGACTGTAATAAACCCAAGCCTCCATCAGAACAACCGCTACCACCTAATGTTACGATAACTTCGTCTACTTGCTGATTCAAAGCATCTTTGATCAACTCTCCTAAACCAAAACTTGAAGCTAACCGGATCGTTTGATCTGTCGGTTCGGTCAACAAGTCCAATCCAATAACTTCCGTCGATTCAATGATGGCTAACTTACGATTCTTTTTTTGTGTCAGTAAATAACGACATGCTTTTTTCCGAAAGAGCAAATCCGGACAAAAAAGTGTTCGCCATTCCCCGCCTAAAGTAGCGTAAATCACTTCAGCAGTTCCTTCGCCACCATCAGCGATGGGTTGATTGACTGTTTGTTCCGCCTCCCCCCAGCCTTGCAATGCTGCTTGGTTGAGTTCAATAGACGATGCGCTACCTTTAAACGAATCGATTGCTGCAAGTAATTTCATTTTGAGACTCCTTTTTCTGTGATGATTGAACAACGTGTTTTTCTTTAACTATATCATATCTAACGTGCTTCAATACCGCTATATTCATAGATAGAAAATACTTCAGGATCATAATCGATAAACCGCTGTGACCAATTTTCTACATCAAAAAATTCGATGATCTCACGATCGACGGTTTGATAAGGGCTATTTAAGAATGCAGGAAGTTCATCCAAATTCCTTTCTTCCAACAAGAAAATATTTTGTGGATTGTAGAAACGATACCCGGAAATCGCTTTGTTATCAGTGACTAATTTCTTTTGGAAGAAAATCGATTCAAATGTTCGTAATGTCACACCACTTTGACCTTCTCGCAACAATTCTAAAATACCTGTCGAACCATTCGTCTTTTGCAAATATTCTGTATAGGTCAGATACCCTTCTTGATCATTTCCACGACTTGGTAAAATAAAAAAATTTGTTGAGATACCTAACTGTTCAAATGTGGCTTGATAATCATCTGCTCGTTGTTTTCTGCCGTTATCAGTTGCGCCAAAGAAGAGATCAGTCGTGACTTCAGCTTTTGGTAATTGCATCTCTTTTGAATAAAACGAACTATTGTGCTTAATTCCTAACTCTTTTGCTTCTAAAATATCAAAATGGTAAATGTCATCAATTGCTGGTTCTGCTTCTGCTTTCTTCAATAACTGAAGGTGCTCTTCTTTGAAATGGTTCCAAAAGAAGAGAATGATCTTCGCATTTGTGTACGGTCGAATGCGAGAAGCAAATGCCACATCAAAACCATAATCTAAAAAAATAATTAGTTTATATTGATCGAGTTGCTGTTGGAACGATGACATAAAGGAATCATCCATCAAATCTTTTGCTGAGATGACGTCCATTGTTTGTACGTATGGGAAAAAATATAACGCCTTATTTTTCGCTATAAGCAATCGTTCGTGTTGGCTCATAGTTATCAACTCCTTATTTTTACTTACTCAAAACAAACCTATTAAGTATGGGTTTCCTCTTATAATAGCCCTGCATGAAAGGAAAAAGCGAATGAAACGCTTTCGTTTCAAGTTATTTTTTATAGAAATATAACAATAATTATCAAAACAGATAAGAGTTCTATGATTGTTTCATTAAAAATTACAAAAAAGTTTTCAGAATAGTTGTAATTGTCAGACAATTTGTTATTATAGAGAATATTATTTTATAACCTATTTGTTTTTTCAGCTATGTTTTTAGAAAAGAGGGTTTTTGATGGAAAGTACAGAACAAACAAAATTAAAAAAACAGCTAAGCTCTAGACACATCACGATGCTTGCTCTGGGTGGTGCAATTGGTGCTGGTTTATTCAAAGGAAGTGGTGAAGCAATTGGGATCGCTGGTCCTGCAGTTTTGCTTGCCTTTTTGATCGGTGGTGGTATTTTATTTATTGTTATGAGTGGTCTAGGTAAGTTAGTTTTAGACGGTGGGGATACACAACATGGATTATCTGGCTTGATTCGCCCTTATTTAGGTAATCATTCTGCGGACTTCGTCGACTGGGTCTATTATTCCATGTGGATGATCAATATCATCGCCGAGGCTGTAGCAGCAGCTTCCTTCTTACAATTATGGTTCCCGCATGTACCTGCATGGTGTTTCATCTTACTTTTAGCTATTTTAACGACTCTGATCAATCTTTATTCTGTCCGCTTGTTTGCTGAAACCGAATATTGGTTGGCTTTTGCGAAGATCAGTGTCATTATCTTGATGATTCTTTTCGGGTTATATCTCGTCGGACAACAAATGTTAGGAACTGGAATTTTTCCTACATTAAGTCAATTGACTGATCACGGTGGCTTTACTCCCCATGGATTAAAAGGGGTCGTTAGTTCATTACTTGTCGTTATCTATTCATATGGCGGGTCGGAATTGATTGCAATCACCGTCAGTGAAGCGGACGATCCTAAAAAAGCCATTCCAAAAGCGATAAAAGGGGTCATGGGCCGAATTGTTTCCTTCTATATTATTCCGCTTTTCTTATTGCTGATTCTTTTCCCTTGGAACACTTTAGCTGGTTCTGCGGTTAGCCCGTTCGTCTTGGTGTTTGAACAGATGAATATCCCTTTTGCTAGTGATATCGTGAACTTCGTCATTGTCTTGGCACTATTTTCATCGATCAATTCTGGCGTTTATGCTTCTTCCCGTCTATTGTTTTTCCGTTTGAAAGACAAAAAAGGCACCGCCAAGAAACTGGCAAAGTTGAACAAACATTATGTGCCACAACGTGCTGTATTATTTTGTACCAGCGTGCTATATCTAGGTGTCATCCTTTCCTATTTCGTAGGTGACAAACTTTTCGGTTACTTAGCCGGTTCCCTTTCTTATACGGTACTCGTGATTTGGCTAATGATCAGCGCTGCCGCTTTTCGTTTAGCATTGAAGAAAGGCACTTGGCAAGCCAAAAGCTTTAATTTATTTGCTTTGATCGCGTTAAGCTTGATCTTGATTGGGATACTCATGACAAATTCAATTGGTGTAACGGTCTTGACAGCTTTGTTATATGCGGTGATTTTCTTTAGCTATCAAAAGAAAAAAGATGTCTTTGCGATAAAAAATGAGCCTTTTTCTTCGATTTGATTGATGATAAAGATAGATAACTAAAACTTCCCCATGAACCAGCTAGAAAATACGAGATCACTTGATAGATCTTTGAGCTTTCTAGCTGGTTTTTATTAGTCTTTTTAGAGAATTTTGAGCCTGGATGACCCATTCGTCCAAAAAGATCACCCTCATTTTTTGCAACGATACTTGAATAGTTGTTGTTTCACTTCATCGATACGTTCAATTGATGAGTCACACCCTTGATTATCCAAAAAAAATAGTCCCCCGCTGATCGGGTGACTATTTTTTTGAGTTTATATCGTTTCCTTCGCAACGTTCAATTGTTCCTGCTTTTCTTTATTTTTTGCAATACCTAAACCAGTAATGGCACTGACCATCGAAAAGACGGGAGAAAGCAAACTAAAGAATACAAATGGTAAGTAGGTCATCGTTGGTATCCCAAACGTGCTGGCAACAAAACTACCGGCAATCCCCCAAGGAATAAGGTAATTGATGACTGTCCCTCCATCTTCTAAGGTACGACTCAAAACAGTTGGATCAAGTCCTGCTTTTTTGTATGTTTCTTTGAACGCATTTCCGGGTAAGATCACAGATAAGAACTGTTCACCGATAAACAGATTGACACCAATACTTGTCATCAGTGTCGTAAAAATCAGTTTAGGTGTCGTCGTCATTTTCTTCGATACCACTTCCATAACTGTAGAGATCAACTCAAATTCGATCAATAAACCACCTAATGAAAGCGTCAGAATAATCAAGGAAACTGTAGGCATCATACTTTCGATCCCACCGCGGCTAAGTAACGCATCGATTTGCGCGTTTCCTGTTTCAGATAGAAAACCAGATTCGAGGACTGTCGCTAGTCCTGAGAAGGAAGTGCTTGGATCTTGGATTAATATCATTCCAACTGCTACGGCAATATTCAACAGGATCGTTAAGATCGCTGGAACTTTTTTCCAAGCACAAACCAACATCAAGAATAAAGGGATTAGAGACCAGATCGAAATCGTAAAGTTGTTTTCTAAAATAGTTGTTACATTTTGGATTTCTGTCAAGCTGGCACCTTTATCTGTATGTCCTAAAAATGCAAACAAAATCAAAGAAACAATAAATGCCGGAAGTGTTGACCACATCATATGTTTGATATGTTTGAATAGATCAGCATCAACAATTGCTGCTGCCAGATTTGTCGATTCAGATAATGGCGACATCTTATCTCCAAAAACTGCTCCAGAAACAATGGCACCGACAACTAATGCAGGATTCAATCCCAACGTTGTGCCGATACCGAAAAAGGCGATACCGATAGTTGACATGACGGTAAAGGCGCTACCGACTGCACTGCCGACGATGGCACACACAACAAAAACTGAAGGCACAAACCAGGGGACACTAATAATTTTAAAACCATAAACCATCAACGTTGGAATGATGCCCGCTTGGATCCAGACCGCAATCAATGCGCCGACTAAAATAAAGATAAAGATCGGGATGATCCCCGGTTTGAGGCCATTGATGATTCCTTCATGTAATCGATCGGTTGGCTGTTTCTTCACTACTGCGTAGACCATGACCATACCAATAGCAATCAAAATCGCGATATTCGGTGAAATCTTAAAGCCAACTACTCCGGCTGCTATCGTTGCAACGATAATTATTAATACACTCACTGCTTCTATAAAACTAGGTTTTTTTATTTTTTCCATATCCATTCTCCTTTTTTAAGTTTGTTACGTCTTAAAAAAGCTTCGATATCGAATGACTCCGCCACAATTCATCTGTGTTTCCTCCCTAAAAAGACAAAAAGATCTGTTTTCAACTAAGGACGAATTTCTCCGCGGTACCACCTTAATTAAAAACAGATCTGTTTTTCACTTTGATTTGAATGATTTAATTGTTAAAACTTTTCCTGTAATTCATAGAACTGGCTTGGTCGGTTCGCAGCAACCACCGACTTTCTGAACAAAACACCAAAACTACTACTGGGTGAAAAGTGAACTTTCATGAAGTTTACCTGCATCTGTCCAGTTTGTCAATCTAAATGTATTTTTTCTGAAAACAAATGTTTTGATTTATCACGATCTAATCCTTTCACCCATCCATCATCTCCCGTTATTTTTTTGCAAGGATTGCTTGATGCTCCTGCTTTATTTTATCTAGAAGTTCTGGTTTTTCAAATAGATCTAAGGCAGTATTTGCCAATAGTTCAGCAGCAATTGCAATCGAAGCTAGTCCTTTTTCACTGCGAGCAGCTGCTTTAAATTCTTCAGAATGACCGGCAATATATTCATCAGAAATCGAGACGGTTGGTTGGATCGTCGGAATCACATGACTCACGTTACCAACATCAGAAGAGCCTAGACTTGTTTGTTCTTTTGTTTCGATTTCTTCATCAGGTACACCTGCTACATCCGCATGGCGGAAGAACAGCGCATCAAATGAAGGCGTCACGATCACATCATCAACCGAATTTTGGAACAACCCAAATTCATAACTTGTTCCCGTACTCAAAGCCGCACCTTTCACGATATTTTCGACTTTTTGATACACCGCATTCAATGTCTGGCGATTTTTTGCTCGCAAGTAAAATCGACCCGCCGCATATTCAGGAATCACATTCGCAGCGACCCCACCATCCGTAATGATGCCATGGATATTAACGTCTTTTGGCAATTGCAGGCGCAACGCATTGATTCCATTAAACACTTGAAGCAACGCTTCTAAGGCATTCACTCCTTTTTCTGGTGCGGCGGCTGCATGGGAAGCAACACCATGGAACTTGATGTCCACCGGATCGTTCGCTAATGATTCTGTCGTTTTGCCGTAACGGTATGCGGGATGGACACAAAGGGCAGCATCCACATCTTCAAAAAAGCCTTCCCGTACAAAACTTCCTTTAGCTGATCCGTTTTCGCCTCCCTCTTCGCCAGGTGTGCCATATACCCGGATTTCTCCACCGATCTCAGCAATTCGTTCGCGCAAGACACTGGCAGCTAAGACAGAATACGTACCAAACAAGTTATGTCCACAAGCATGACCGATTCCTGGTAAAGCGTCAAATTCTGCTAAAAAAGCAATCGTTGGTCCTGATTTTCCTGAAGCGTAACGAGCATCAAATCCTGTTCGATGACCAGCTACATCTTTTGTCACAGAAAATCCTTCTTTTTCTAATTGTTTGATCAAGGCATCTGACGAATAAAACTCATAGTTACTGACCTCTGGATGATCATGGATATCTAGGGCTAGTTCTTGATATTCAGCCAATCGTTGGTGGATTGCTTCCTTAAAAGAATGTGTTGTTAAAGTAGATGTGGTCATATTGGCTTCCTCCATTTTGCTTTTTTATTTTTTACCAAATGTTTCCCAAGCAGGTACGCTTGATCCTTTTGATGTTTCTTCGATCACTTTTGCTGTTTCTTCCGTTTGATAAGTGTCAACGATCTTTTGATAGATTTCGTTATTTTCATCTTCTTTTCTTGCTACAATGATGTTGACATATGGTCTGGCACTGTCATCGACAGGTTCTAAAAAGATCGCATCACTCGTTGGGTTCAATCCTGCATCGACTGCGACACCACTATTGATCACTGAAAGATCCACGTCATTCAATGCACGAGCTGTCTGTGAGGCATCCAGTTCAGAAATGTCTAGGTTCTTTGTATTTTCAGTAATATCTGAAGTAGTCGGTGTTTGACCTTTCGCTGGATCGACTTTGATCAAACCAGCTGTTTGTAGCAATAGCAATGCCCGTCCGCCGTTTGTGACGTCGTTAGGAATCGCTACTTTTGCGCCATCCTTGATATCATCAATGGATTGGATCGTATTGGAATAGATTCCTAAAGGTGCATTCACTGTGTTTCCGATCGAGACTAGATCTGTTCCGTGTTCCGTATTGTAATTGTCTAAAAAGAATTGATGCTGAAAAGCATTGAGGTCGATCGAGCCATCCGCTAATGCAGCATTCGGTTGATTATAGTCGGTAAATTTCACGTATTCTAAGTCAATGTCTTCTTTTGCTAAACGTGCTTTGACATCATCCCAAACGTCAGTGTCCTCTCCAATGATCCCAAGTTTTACTGTCGTTTGTTTGTTTGTGTCTGTTTCGGCATTTCCTTGGCTACAGCCAGCCAACCAAATAAGTGCAACAAAAGCGAGTACTGTATAACGAATAAGTTTTTTCATGATGATTCCTCCAGTTTAATGTGATATTTTTTTGATCAATAAGTTGCTGATCCATTGACTTAAGAAAACAAGGATCAAGATCAACAAAGTGGCGACGATAGTCACGTCTGTTTGAAAACGATTGTACCCACGAGATATCGCTAGGTTTCCTAATCCTCCTGCGCCAACCGCTCCTGCCATGGCAGTCAAGCCAATGACATTGATGATCGTCAATGCAGAGACACGAATGATCCCTGGCAATCCTTCGATCAAATAGACTCTAAAAACGATCCCTAATGGACTGGTTCCCATTGATTCGGCCGCTTCAATCACTCCAGGATCTACTTCTAACAACGCATTTTCTACTTGTCGAGCGAAAAATGGCACAACGCCAAAGATCAAAGGGACTAAAGCAGCTTTCGCACCAATCGTAGTACCAACTAAAAAGCGAGTCGTCAATGCCAGTAAAGAAAGTAAAATGATAAAGGGAATTGAGCGGACAACATTGATGACTTTGTCTAGCACTTCATAAAGCAAGCGATTTTCAAGCAATCCTTGGGGCCGTGTCACAACCAATATGATCCCAAAACCGAGACCGATTGCACCTCCGATCAACGCGGTCCAAAAAGACATATACAACGTTTGCTTCGTCGCTTCAATAAATTCATCAGGTATCGAATAGACATTGGGTAAATAGGTTTCTAAGAAATGGGTCATATCAGCGTCCTCCTTGAATCACTTTCATTTCCTTACTTGCTCCATTTTTTTGTAAAATCGTTGCTTGTACACCGGATTCAATGAGATAAGCCAAGGCTTTTTCTCGTTGATGGATCTCTCCTGATAAAGTAACGATCAATCGTCCTAATGGGGTTTCTTGCAATAGTTCTACATTGCCGTATAAAATATTCGCACTCACTTGGTATTTGCTATAAAGTTGTGCGATCAACGGTTCATTTGTTTGTGTGCCCACATAACTCAATTCCACTAACCATTTATTGGTCAACTGATCTGCAAAAGCACGATGCGAGCGAATCGTTTCTAATGCTTGGTCAACGTGGGTGGCTGTTCGGATAAACTCTTGCGTCAAAACTTCTTTTGGTGCACTGAAAATCTGAACGCTACTTCCCTGTTCGATTACTTCCCCGTTTTCCATCACGGCTACTTTGTTGCAAATTTCTTTAACGACTTGCATCTCGTGTGTGATCAAAACGATCGTCAACCCTAATTGCTGGTTCAATTTTTTCAACAAAGCTAAAATCTGATGAGTCGTTTTTGGATCTAAGGCACTCGTTGCTTCATCACAAAGTAACACTTGCGGATCACTAGCTAATGCACGAGCGATAGCAACTCTTTGCTTTTGTCCTCCTGAAAGTTGTTTTGGATAAGCAGTTGCTTTTTCTTCTAACCCGACTAATGTTAGAAGCTCATTGACTTTTTGACGACGCTCCTGTTTCGATTTTTTCGTATATTTCAACGAGAAATCGACGTTGTCAAAAATCGTGCGACTTTCCATTAGGTGAAAATGTTGAAAAATCATCCCAATCGATTTTCGTTCTTTCCGTAATTCTTTCGGGGATAGTTTCCCTAACTCTGTTCCATTGATGATGACTTTGCCACTTGTTGGTTTTTGTAACAGGTTCATGACACGAACCAGCGTACTTTTCCCAGCACCTGAATAACCTACGATACCGTAAACATCCCCTTTAGCAATCGAAAGATCCACCTGTTTCACTGCCTGGATCGTCTTTTCTTTTTGTTGGAAAGAAACATTTATTGCTTGTAATTCAATCATTTTTACTCCTCCTTCGGTTTGACGATAAAAAAAGGCATCCTCAAGAAAATGACTCATCACTTTCTTGAGGACGCCTTTTTGCGTGTTACCACCTCATGTTCAAGTTACACTTACATGTAACTCCTCTTCGAGTACAAACATACTCTAGCAAGCTAACGGTTGCGACCGTCACCATCTCACAATTTTGCTCGGGGTGAATTGCTCAATAGCCATTTTCCAAATATGCCGCCTTGCTTCTTCTCAGCTACCGAAGCTCTCTGTTAAAGGTTTATGTATTTGTACTTACTATTTCAACGCAAAAAATATAAAAAAAATCCTTTTATCAGCATAAATCTACTGATAAAAGGACGACGTATCGTGGTACCACCTTTATTCGGAAGTTTCCTTCCCTCAATCCAACATCTCTTGACGAGAGATTGGTTGTCCGTTTTAACGGTCAGACATTTCCGAACTTGCCTACTTATCGACAAGTTATTCTCCAAGGCCATTTTTCAACTTTTCTTACTTGACTCTTTCCACCAACCAGAGCCTCTCTTTGAAGTTTCCAAGTTTACTTTCCTTATCAACGAATCCATATTTTGTTGTTGAGAACACTTTATCTAACTGAAAACAAAAAGTCAAGCAAGAAATTAAAAAAAATAAATATTCAATCGATTGATAAATAAAAAAATCGTTGGTGACACTAGATTTCCAGTCGTTTATTTTTTTCCTTTTTCTTTTTCTAACATCTCCAACACGATCAAAAGATCGGTACCTTCCGCTAAGATCGATAAATCTGCTTTTTCCCTTTCGGTATAAGCCCGATCAAAGCTTGAATCTGGAATCAAAACAACACCCATTCCTGCTCGTGATGCGGCGGTCGCACCAACCAAAGAATCTTCCACTGCAAAGGCTTCTGACGCTGTCAATCCCGACCGCTCTAGCGCAGTTAGATAAGGAATTGGTGAGGGTTTATTTTCAGACACTTCATCCCCAAAGGTATATGTATGGAAATAAGGCTTCAAAGAAAATTGATCCAAGATATTGGTTGCTCGTTTTGTGACCGTCGTCGTTGCTAGACCAAGAATGAGTTTTTGGTCGTTCAATTCTTTCAACACTTCTTTGGCATGAGGTTTCAATTGGATAGCGCCACTATGCAGTTGTTGGTAGAAATATTCTTCGCGTTTTTCACGAACCTTTTGTACCATCTCCGCTGTTCCCGCCATTTTGATCAACAAATCATAGCTTTGTTTCCAATTTTTCCCACCCCATGTATCAACGATTTCTTGAGGTATTTCGATATCAAATTGCTTGAATCCCCATAGCCAACCGTCACGATAAGTTCTTTCTGTATCAACTAATAGTCCATCTAAATCAAATATTGCACCCTTCATATCCACTGATCCTTTCAAAAAAACAATATCTGTAGTGTATCATGTTTTTTCATTCAAACCAATGGGATCTCAAGCATTTTTGTTATGAGTGATAATTACACTCACCCTCCGCACTCAATTATTTGGATTCATTTTAGTTATTTTATTTCTACGAATCTTTAATAATTGATTCGTAAAATTGGCCCAATCGACCGCCCTTGGAGGAACTAACCAAATGATTTGGAACAAGTCTCCAAAAGAACAGATTTCCTTATCTGTCAAGAGTAGATCTGTTTCATCATCTGCCTTCGTTTGGTAGATGATATTCAAGTCTGAGATTTTCTGGATATTATTTTTGATCAACGCATTAAATTGTGGTCCAAAGGAAAAATCAATACAAATACGGAGCGGTTTCAATTGCTGATCGATGGGTAATATATCCATCATCACTAGCACATAATGAAAAAATAAAAATTCTTTTGCGAGCCAAATTTGCTTGTTCTTTTTTTGTTTTTGGATGTAATCTCTGCAAAACAAAAAGTATTCCGGATACATTTCATAAAAATAAGTGACATCCAGGTTGTTATTGTCATCAATATTTTCTTCTTTGAAATATTTGATCTTCAAATGCAAGACTGTCAGCTGTCTCCTGATTTCTTTTAGCTGATTCTCTGAGAGAATGAATGCTTGCCCAAGTTCTTCAAGAAACAAGTCATTCAACGCGATTACTTCCTTTAGCGTCACTTCCTCAATAAGTTCCGGCTCATTGATTGCTCCTTCGACAACAAGATAAGCAAAGATCTGTTGCGCTTCGTTATATAGCTCTTTTTCCGTATCGATTTTTGCCTCTTTTTCAAGCCAGGAAAATATGCTTCGAAAGAAATCATTTGTTTGTAACATTTTTTTATTGAATGTCAATTGACTTTTTTTATTCTCGGACATTCGCCAACCTTGCTTTATTCGAATCAAGCTGACTGAAAGAAAATGTTGGAGTTTTGTTTCACTAAAACCTGTAAATGAAGCAGCGAATTTCGGTTCAAGGAATCGAATCAATTCTTCTACTTGCTCTGTGATTTCTGTTGGATAAACCGAATAAGCCCGTCCGTATAATTTGGTGAAATAAAACGTCACCAATCCACGTACAGAGCCTTCTTCCCCACTTAGTAAGAATTTTTTTGTGACTGTCAGTTCTTTATCTGCTAATCTCGTACGCATGTCTTTCAGCTTTTGGTAAACGAGGGGATGACTGATATAATTTTTGATCGCATAATCATTGACAGATTCGAACGTTTCAAAAAATATTTCTTGTAACATCAAAAAACCAAAGGAATGGCGGACATACATTTCACCTAAAATCGTCGAATTCCCTCGACCACTCTCAATCAGTCGGACGTTATTTCCTTCGAAAAACAGTTGAAATTCATCCGTTAGCCCATATTCCACAAAATCATGTGACAATTCTTCCATTGACTTATTCAGCAAAAAATAAGAGATATCCAATTCTTCCACCACTTTTTCATGATTTTCAATTAAAAGTGGCTTTGTTTCCAAATAACGTAGCAACTCTAACTTTCGTTGCGCTGGCTTATCTAAAAATAGTTTGAACATTTTGATTTCCTCTACCTTCTGGTTTTTCTCCATAGAGTATCGTACCTGAAAATAAGTAGCTCATTGCTGCCATCTGACTATTATCTGAACTAGCAGAACCAGAACCACTCGACTGTGGCAACATCACTTGGCTATGAGAGTGATCATCAGAAAAAAATTGATCATCTAAGGTTATTTTACGTGATGTACTAGCAATCTGGCTAATAATATCGCCCTGATTATCCAATGATTTGGGTTTGCTTGGTTGCTTTTTTTTAGGCATTGAAGAATCTTGATAAGGTAATTTGGCTTGTGCTTGTTCTTCAACTTCCTGCTTTTCGTTATTTATGATTGCAGTATCTTGTGATTGTTCGGTGTGTCCAACCTCTGCTTCTTTCTCATCCGTTACTGGACGTTGGGGAGTAACTGGTTGAATTTGGATTTCTTCTGTTGGATTCAACGGATCATAAATGATCGTTTCTGCATATATATAGATGGAGGATTCAAAATAGACTGCAGCGAACAGAAGTGTTCCTAATATAGCGATTTTTTGTCTTTTCACTTTTCTCCCCCTTTTTTGATTAGACATTTTAAGTAAGTGAAACCCTACGTTTCCAAGCAAAAATTGTCTGACTGATCTTATTTATTTGATCAGTCAGACGTTGTTTTATCAGGGATTGATATTATTTATTTTCAGATTCGTCTTCATCTTTTTGTTTTTTTCTTTTCCAAAAAATAAATAGAAATAAAAGAATCAATAATAATAGGATACCGAATAATAGATACATCCACGTATTGTCTTGTTCAATCGTCACATCTTTTTCGTTTAATTCCCTAGCAACTTCACCTTTGATTTCAAAGTCTTTTTCAAATTCCCATTTATATTTATAGATTTCTTCAGAGCCACTAGAAGTTTTAACTTTGTATTCCCCATCTGCAGCTTTTTCACCGTAAGCAGTCATCTTCATCGTATACTTCCCTGCTTCCAACTTTTCACCGTTCAAAGAAATGGGGTAAGCAAAGTGAGAATTAGGGGCCATTTGCATACTTTCCGTTTGGCTGTCGTAGAGCACTTCAGCTGATCCTTTTTTCGTGATCGTTGTTGCTACGTTCAATTGATTCAAGTAAACCGCTTGAGGATTTTGCAAATGTACATTGATCACATTTCTCGCGTTGACTTGTGCCGGTTCCACTTTCGTTGCTTTGAGATCAGGCTTGATAGTTGTCATATTTTGACGGATCAATAATGCAACTACGTAAGAGTACTCATTTTTGATGGCTAAGCCTTTATCTTCTGAAGAAGAGTCCTGGGTGTCATCCGTTTTTTCTTTAAAAGTGATCCCACCTGCCATGACGCCATCAAATTTTTCTGCTGGCATAGTGACTGTGATTGGCACTGTCACTTCCGCATGTTTTGGTAACGTCACTTCTGGCTCTGCTTTCGCATAATCTTTTAAATTGTAAACCAAACTATTATCGGGTTCAATTTTATTTTCACCATACTCCACCACACCATTCAAATTAGTTGTTGCACTGTTGATCGTGGTTTCGATCGTGATGTCGTTGTCTGTGTCATTGCGTAATTGGACTTCGATTGTTTGCTGTTTGTCCGGTTCCATCAATAAATCGAAATATGTTTTTTGTTTATCGATTTGATTTTCGGGAATCACTGGGGTAACCGCAAAATTAAATTCTGATGCAAAAGTTGATTGGACTGGAACCATACTTAGCATGGCAACCATGAGGCTGACAATAAGGATAAATCTTTTTTTCATAATATTTTTAACTCCCTGATAAATTAGATGTTGGCAAGGCTATGACAGAAGCATTCTATCCCTTCAAAGGTAACTAATATCACTGCGTTGCACCAATTTTTTTGAGGTCAAGACAAAAAGTGCTTTCACTCTTGCCTTGACCAGATTGTTTTATATTAGTTTCCTGGGGCATCTGTTAACGTCCAAGTGAACGTTGTTTGGTAAGCTTTTGCGTATTTTGTCGTTGAGCCTGGTACTTCTAATGCAATACTATTTTTCGCAGTATCCACTGAATTTCCCCAATCCATCAAATACGTTCCAGCACCTTCACCATTTTTCGCACTCATCACTAATGATTCACTACCACTTGGATCTAAGCTGAAAGTTGCAACGCCTGTTGGTTTTGCTGATTGTGAACCAGTCACGACATTACCATTTGATAATGTGATTTTTGCACCTGTTAATTCTTGGTCTTCCGCTGTTTTGAATTGTGCATTTTGTTTTACTTTCAATGTCCAACCTGTTTCAGTTCCGCGGTTGTCAGATACTTGAACAAAGTTTGGTCCTTCTTTTTCAACATCACTTGCATCTTTATATTTTTGTGCTGCAGCATAGTATGTTTGCGTTTTTGACGTGATTTTTTGTTCACCGAAGACTAGACTTGAAGCAAAGTCGATCGATAATGGACCATTTGTACCTGGATTTGGCTTACCATCAGGATTTGTTGGATCAACTGGCGTTACTGGTTGTTCTGGATCAAGTGGATCAACTGGATCAGTCGTCTCTGTATTCGGTACATAATTGATCACACCGTTTGAAGTATACTCCCCACCATCAGCTGCCGCTACGCTAACTGTGCTGAATACTCCGCCTAATAACATTGTTGATAATAAGATCATTTGTGATTTTTTCATTTTTATTTTCTCCATTCTTAATTTCCTGGTGTATCGGATAGATTCCAAGTTAATATTGTTGAATACGTAACTGCATCTTTCGGTGTTTTACCTGGGATGGTCAATGAAACACTTTTCGTAACCACTGAGGATACGTCTTTATTTTTTTGGTCTTTCATTGTGATTGTCTCCACTTTGTCACCCCATGCTTCGATCCATGTGCCAGAACCTGCATCTTGTCCAGCACTTAGAACAATCGATTCTGCACCGTTTGGATCTAAGCTGATTTCAGTGGTCGCAGTCGGTGCAGCTACACCTTCTGCATTTGATTTGACTACCGGATCTTGCAATTTTATTACCGCGCCAGTCAACGTTTTGTTTAATGTGTCATCGTTCTTAAATTGACCGTTTTGACATACTTTCAATGTCCAACCAGCATTATTGCCTCGGTGATCAGATACTTGGACATAATCTGGCGTAACTAGATCCGAAAATGTGCCATCGTCATTTACATAAGTCTGTGCTTTAGCATAATAGGTTTCTGTTTTATTCGATATCTTATTCATGCCGAAATCAAAACTTGAAGCAAAGTCGATTGATAGTGGTCCTTTTGTTCCTGGTTCTGGGTCCGTTCCATCTGGATTAGTTGGATGAACCGGTTTATCTGGATCAGGGTCAATTGGATTGACTGGATCGGTTGGTTCCGTATCAGGTATAAAATTGACCGTACCATTACTTGTATACTTGGCTTGATCGACGGCTTGGACGGTCCCCGTTACTCCTGTCAAAAGACTAATGATCATTAAACCACTTACTGTTTTTTTCATACGATCCCCCAAAGTGATTCCTTTTTCACATGTTTCTTTTATGGCGCTGGAGTAGATTTTAGGCTCCATGTCAATGTGGTGCTATACTCTTTCGCTAATTTGACCGTTTTACCTGGCACGTTAAGTTTTACAGCAGTTGCGCCTTCTGTTGCATCTGTACCAAATTTGTAGATCCACGTTCCCATCCCTTTACCTGCATCAGCAGTCATCAAGACTGATTCATTTCCAGGAGTCAATGTATTTTGTGTCACTAGATCTGGTTTGTATTGATCATCCATGATCGATGCACTTGCACCGTTACTTAAGGATAGTACTGCACCTGATAACTCTTCTGCTGCGGCAGTTTGGAATTGCGTATCTTGCTTGACAGATAAGCTCCAACCTTCTTGTGTTCCACGTTTGTCTGTTACTTGTACATAGTTAGGTCCGTCTGTACCATTTGTGAATGTTTGGACTTGCGCATAGTAATCTTTAGTAACAGTAGTGATTTTTTGTTTACCAAATTGGAAACTTGAAGCAAAATCAATTGATAATGGTCCGTTCGTGCCTGGATTGGGCCCATTTGGATCAGTTGGATCTACTGGTACTACCGGACTTGTGGGATCAGTTGGGTCAACCGGATCTGTTGGATCGGTATCTGCTTCAAATGCGATCACACCATTTGTCTCATAGCTTGCAGTTTCATCCGCAGCAAATACTGTGCTTGTTCCTACTAATGTACTAAATAAAATAATTCCAGCTGTTAACAATGTTGTCTTTTTCATTTTTCTCTTCTTCTCCTTTTTATACCAATTATTATCAACACGATCAAAAGAAGGAAACTTCCAATGATCGTAAATTGTTTACTCCTGTATTCTCCAGTTTTTGGTAACTGTTTACTATCCCCTTGTATCGCCTCTTGCTGATCCACAGTTGTTCCAGAGGGCGTTTGATCGTCTTGAGTAGAGTTGGGTAAAGTGGGTTCGCCCACTCCTTCTTCAGAACTGCTACTTCCAGCTTCAGGATATTCATAGGTGCCATAAAATCCTGTGACACCCTCACTTTTAAACGATTGCTCTTCTTCTGCTAAACCAATTGGCGTTTGTGTAAAAAGAAATCCTAACAACACAAGGATCTTCCACCTTTTTTTCTTCATCTTTCTCACCTATTCTCTATCGTCGTGTTTTTCTATAGGTTACCGGGTGCTGCAACCAATGACCATGATAATGTTCCTTGATAACTTCCGATTTTTTGTTTTTCCGGAGGAACAGTTAACTTGATTCCTTTGTTGTTCGCTTGTCCCCACTCTTGATTGACAAGATATTCCCCATTTGTCGTTAGTGTCTTTTCTTCCACGATCACTGCATTTGGACCGAGTACTGTGTTCGTTGTACCGTCTGTAAATGAAAGTGCATTAGAAAGTTCGGTTGTCCCAGAAGTCAAAGGTTGTTTTTCAGTAACTGTCAATTGCCAATTGTCCCGTTCAGAACCTCTTGTATCTTTCACGATCAAACCACCTTCGATCCGTGGCCAGTACGTTTGAGTTGTTGTCTTAACTTTTTGTGTCTCGAAATTCATCGTGTTTGGGACTTCTTTAAGTTCTAAAGTCCCTGTAATCGCTACATTGACTATTTTTTCTGTCGTTATTCCATTTAGTCGATAGCTATACGTCGTTGAAACATTTTTTAAAACTTCCGCTTCTGTCGTATCCTTGATTGCTGAAAACGTTGTGTCTGTCAACGTTGGTACTTGATTCGCACTGCCATCGGCTAAGATCACTTGTGCCAGTGTTCGTTGATTCAACTCTTGTTGAGACGTCAACGCATTGGCATCAGATAAACTCATCCGAACATCTTTTGCATAGACTGCAAAACTACGATCCGTCGAAATCGTTGCTTCATTTTTTACAACGATCAAGTTTGCTTGTTGTTCCTTTTCATTCCCCGTCGTACCGACTTTATAATCAATGACATGTTTTCTGGAAACTTCATCTGCTGCTAGCGGTTGCTTGATTTTGTCCATTACATCAGCGGTGATCGAATCCGTAAAGAATGGACGTCCCTCTGCCTCCATCAATGATAAAACTGATTGTTGATCGACTAAATCTTGTGCTTCTTTTTCAGAAATGAGCACATTTCTAGCAGAAAGCTCAGCAGCATTCGAATACTTCACTTTGACTTCATAACTGTATTCGCTATCTGGCGATTGCCAATCGATCGTTGATGAATCTTTTTGTTCAGCAATCGTTGTAGGTGTGTCGCCAATTTTTGAACTGTTGATTTCTGCTTGGTACAACCATGAACCAGTTATTTGTGTTTCTGGCGCAAAGCTCAATTTTGGCGTGATACCCTTTCCTGATGGAATCACCAAGCGTCCTTTTTGAACTTTTGTACCTGCGGTTTCTGTTCCCCATGCATTCAAGACTAATGGCGCATTCCCTTCTTTCACTTCACTGACGTTATGAAAAATACTTCCTTCGCCTTGAGCGATTCCAGGATTTTCTACTTCATAATCGATAACTGAACCAGGTATTGCAATACCATAACCACTACCGGATTTTGAGACATCGTTATCCCCGATGAAGCTTTTTCCAGTTGCTTTTTCAGTTCCTCTGAAATTCAAAGGTGTTAGCTTTGTTGCATTGGCAATCGTTGGATTGATTGTCAAAACTTGATAGGCTTTAGTTGCGCCGAACCATGTACCGGTACTATCTACTTGCGTTGTTGAATCTCCAGTAGTTGACTTGATCCAGACTAATTCATCTTTTGCAGGATCAGGAAACTCGACATCTGAAATATTGACTTTTCCTGTTCCAGGAATCGTTTCTAAAGTGGCTTCATCCTCTATAGTCAACTTAGCTGCAGAAATTAAGTTACTAGAAGTTGAAACGCCGATCCCAGCATTTTTTGACAAATGGATGTTTCCAAATGAATGATAGGTCGTTGCATGATTGGCAGCAGTCGCAGATAAACCGTTTTTGATATTTCCGCCATTTGCCATTAATTTCAATCCATTTGTTACATTTAATTCGGTGAAATTGACGATGCCTAGTCCAGTAAGATTGATTGGATCTGTTTGATAGCTGTTTGTACCATCGACATTTTCACCAAAATTGAACACGACTTTGTTTGTACTGGCATTAGCAATCGTATTCGTAAAGTTATCACTGGCTGAACCACCGGATAAACCATTGATACTAACAGCTCCTTGAACATTAGCGGTAACGTTCCTCAAAATTTTCCCACTGCTGATATTGGAATACTGTGTAGCATACAGATTACCAATACTAGAGCCCTCCGCTTGGATATTCATCTGGATCGAACCATTTTGGGTGTAGGTAGCATAACTACCACCATCCCCATAAATGCTCGCACCATTTAATGAATCCACACCTGGTTTGGTAAAGATATTCAGCGTAATCGTATTGTCCGTATTTGTCCCCAAATTCGTGTTTTGTCCATATGGTCGCCCCCCTGTGATATATGTGTTACCTGGTAACTTGAATTCACCGTCATAGTTTCGTAAATCAATGAGTAAACTAGCATTTCCAAGTAGTGACCCATAGTTTGTGATACCACCAGAAAAGCCGTTAGAACCAGTTCGAGGAGTACCAGAGAAGTTCCCACCATAGATGCGATTATCTGAATTCCCAGTAACAGTATGTCCAGCACTTGCGCCATAGGATGCACCCATTGAAGCATTAATGACTCCTTCATAAACGGTCACTCCTACGTTTCCGACAATTTTTTTGTCATCCCATCCGCCACCAGATAAGAACCAGTCTACTTGACCATCATTGACGATGGTTTGTCCGTTACCATACACACGTGTCCCTGCATAGCCCGTACCTTCTAACGTATCAGCGATTCCACCATTCAATATGTTTGAGCTATTTCCTTCAATAACCCCCGAATAAGAACCACCATATGTCCATCGCGCTACGGTATTATTCAATATCGTTTGTGTATCTCCTTTAATGTAGATGTCCCATGTATCATTTGAAGCAGGATAGCCACCTCCACCTACAACGTCCCAAACCGAAGCTTCTCCACGATTTTTCTTCGTGGTCGAATAGGCTAAATCGGTTGGCATTGATCCGGAATAGGCAAAGCCAGCTCCGCCGATTGAACCATCTGCATTAGCCGTCCCAACTTCAATCGTTGTGTTGCCTTCGATGTAGCCACCGCGACCTGCTGCTGTTGTCCAAATGGCGCCATTATTGAATGAACCACTGACTAATTTTGAGGTGATGTTACCGAAGACTTTGAACTCTGCCGCAGCTTTGGCTAAATCAGCTCTTTGTTGTGGTGTATACGCATCATAGGTTGTTTCATTTGATGCCCCAATCCCACTTTTATTGAATTTAACAACGTTATTGCCGGCGCCCCCATTGAAGTCATTGATTCCACCGGCAGATGGGGTTCCTGCTTTGATCGTATTTGTGATATTCCCCGTGACCGTACCGGTATAACGATTGCCACCTTCAAATTCTGCCCGTCCAGCACTGTACAAACTACTATCCAAATTTGTTTCGATTCCGTCAGTTGAACGATTGGTTCCGATATTTCCTCGAGAGGACCCACCGATGAATCGTTCCCCTGCGCCGTACCAACGACCATAACCTGAAATGTTATTGGTTACTTTTCCACCAATATTCCCGTAGATGACACCACCATAAAAGGTACTTAATTGAAACCCTGTTGCACTATTGGTAATCCCGATAGTAGTAGATACAGTTCCCGTAACATTTGCTGTATTTGTCGCACTGGTTCCATTTCCACCACCGTACAAATTCGTGATTCGTCCACCAGCATTATTGATGATCGTAGAGACGTTTCCATCAATGGTACCAATATTAGCTCCTCCTGCTAGTGTATTGATTCCCCCATTATTCGTATTGTTGATAACGATACTCGTATTCCCTTTCAGCGTGCCACCATTTTGATTACCACCAAAGATATTCCATGTATAAGAACCTGTCGTATTGATAGTGATCACCGGATTCCCTACGACATCTCCTGAATTGGTTCCACCATAAATTGAAATACCGTTACCGTTTGCTCCTCCATTCAAATTCAAGCTGTGTCCATTCATATAGAAGTAAGAGCCGGTATAGCTAATATTTCGTAAAGTAATCGTTGAACCAAAGTAAGCATTCGCTGTAAAAGCAAGTGTTTTTGCACCAGATGGTACCGTTAAATCTTGTGTGATTGGATCATCTGAATGGCCAGTGATCACTAGTTGATTTACTTTATCTTTTAATGAGGCAAACGTAGCGTTAGTTGCATCGACCGTACTTGGAATATTGTTAGCGACTGTAGCAGCTGTTAATGTGACGTTTGATCCAATATACATGACGTAATCTTGCATATTGCCCGCATGATACAAATCATTTAATGCCGCTTTTACTCCGGCATCTGATGCAGCATATGTTTGGTAAGCTTGCGTGCTATCTGTGGGATTTGGTACAACAAGTACTTTCGTCTTATCCGCTGTAGCAATCGTATCTTTGATCGAAGCATCTGTACTTTTTAAAGAACGGAATGCCTGTTGTTTGAATACTGCTTTTAGTTGCAGATCCTTCGTCACTGTTAATTCGCTGATTTCTTCATTTGTATAGAGTTTGCCTTCAACTTCCCAACCGTTCAATGGTTGCTCATCCGCAAAAATCGGGATATCATTACTTGCTAATTTTTCGTTTTCCTTAACTGTCAGTTCTTTAACTTCCGCTCCTGATTCGAATAAATGAGTGCTATCTGTCATAAAAGTTAAAGTAAAGTGTTTTTCTTCAGTCATCGATTCTTGTGTCTGTGCCTCTGACTGTTTCACCTCCTCTTTTACTGATTCTGTTGTCTGTGTGACTGTCTCTTCACTTTGCATGGTTTGATCAATCGACTCTTCTGTTTCAGTTGTGGGTGATAGAGTGACTGCATCATTTTCAGCATCCACTGCCTGCACGACGATTGACAATGGAGAAGTTATCCCTGAAAAAAGAAGCATTGCGGCAACACACATAACAATATTTTTTTTCATTTTATCTTCCCTTCTGCTTCATACAACAAAATTAACTTATTGATAATTATTATTGCTTGCTTGATTCTTTTTGTATTGTATAATGTAAAATCAAGTTATTTTTAAAAAATATTTCTTGATTACTGAAAAACGATTAACTTTTTTCAGAGCATATTATTTGACTTTAAAAAATAACAAGTGATTTTAATAATTCACTTGAAAGTGAAAAAAGCTGTTATATCAACGTTAATCACGTGTCACTAATTCGCATGATCTCCCTTTTTCTTCTTATTTAATTTTCTGTCATGAAAAACGGATGAAATTTTCATGAATTATAATGTAGTAAAGAACCCGCCATTTTTTCAACGGCTATTTTCCAGAGTGTTTTTTGTTGTTTTTTTATTTCGATTTTCGCATGATAATCTTACTTTTTTTGTTTATACTCATAGAATCACCATGCTCGCTTTACTATGAAGCTAGTGTTTGCTTCAACAAGCATAATAAATCACAGTTAAATTTCTTTCATCAACTTTCTCTAATTGTTTTCTTCTCGCCAATAGCCATGCGTCATCTCTTCAAAAATGAATACATCCTATTCCCAAACACCATTTTCATAAATAAGCCATCATTCATAAAAATTTGTAAAATACAATTTTTCATGAATGATGGCTTATTTCTTTTAGACACTTATGTTCCGACCTCAAAGGATCAATTTTAGACTCCACTGTTTTCTACTCAAACCTCTGTAACAAAAATTTTATCTACCTGTCTTAACAGTATTAGCTACTGATCTAAACAAACAGCTATTTTTTTAAAAACGATAGCACAACTATTCGTGACCGCAACCCCAACTACACTCACTAATAATTAGTTATTCGCTTAAATCTGCTTAGAGTAACTGCGACAATATATCATTCCCGCTTCTATTGAAGCCACGATTCCCAGCATACTCTTATGATCGTATTTTCCAAGAGTATTTCCCCGTCGGATTGCTTCAATTGATCCATTCTTCGCCCCCTTATCCCGTTGCGAGTCAAGAAATGAGACAAATGATCCATTTGATTCAATGTTTGATCGAACTGCTATATCAATGGTTTATCGTTATCTAGTGTTTCTTAAAATCAAGCATTTTGAGTCTTCATCGAATCATAGATTTTCTTTATCCAACATAACAATAGCTAACAACGGGTAATAATAGATTGCTTTTAAACAATCGTTCAAACACATTGTATAACGCTTGTTTCCGTTATATTTAAATATAATTTATTCTTTTTTGAAAAATCATTTAAATATAACTTACGCGAGTGCTTGACTTTTGTAGTAACGCAGATAAAAAAATAGATCAGGTATCTAAAATACCTAATCTATCAGTGTTTTACTATTTGATGTGACTATGCAACGATTCACGAGAATTTTATAGAATAATTGAAACATTTAAATGGAGAATGATTTTTTATTGAAATTTTACCTGAAGGATGCTCAAATCCTCGTACTAAAGTGCAGAAAAGACTTTCTTTTACAATAGTTCTCCAAATTTATTGATATAGATTTTTTTCATGAATGTAACTAGTCCTAAATATGCAATAACTGTCACGATCAACCAGATCCAATAGTTACCTGGCAATGGTAACAAACCTAGTCCTTCACCAAAATTAGTAAATGGAAGAACCGAACCTACTAGAATGCCTAATGTTGTAATTGAAAACATAATAAAAGTGGCATTACTTTGCAAGAAAGGCACTTTAGGTGTCCGTAACGCATGTAGTACTAGGGTTTGGGTCCATAAAGATTCAACAAACCAACCAGCATGGAACAATGCGATAAATAGAACTTGTTGTGAGCCAGTCAACGTATGGTAACTTCCACCAACCACTGCTGGACAAATCACAAAGTACATCAACAGATAGGTCGTGATGTCAAAAACGGAACTCGTAGGTCCGAAGTACACCATAAATTTGCCAATACTTGATGCTTCCCATTTTTTTGGTTCATGCAAATATTCTTTATCCATTCTATCCCATGGCAATGAGATACAAGATACATCATAAATCAAATTTAAAAATAAAATTTGTAACGGTAGCATAGGTAAAAATGGAAGGAATGTACTAGCTACCAAGACAGAAAACATATTGCCAAAGTTTGAACTAGCTGTTGCTTTGATGTATTTCATAATATTGCCGAAAGTCTCTCTACCTGACAATAATCCTTTTTCTAAAATCATCAAATCTTTTTCTAACAAGATAACATCCGCTGATTCTTTCGCAATATCTACTGCTGTATCTACTGAAATACCGATATCTGCCACTTTCATTGCTGGTGCATCATTGATACCATCGCCTAAAAAACCTACTGTGTGGCCATTGTTACGTAAGGCGGTGGTTAATCGTGCTTTTTGTTGCGGATTCAATTTGACAAAGACATCATGTGCCTCAGCAACTTTTCCTAATTCCTTATCAGACATCTCAGCAATTTTCTCGCCAGTGATCAATTCATTGATTTGTAAGCCTACTTGTCGACAAACAGAACGTGTGACCAACTCGTTGTCACCAGTCAATACTTTTACAGCAACACCATGATCTTTCAAAGCTTTCAAGGCTTGTTTGGTTGTTTCTTTTGGTGGATCAAGGAAAGCAAGATAGCCAATCAAGACCATTTCTGACTCATCTTTCACTGAAAATTCTCCAACCACACTTGGATTCGTTTTTTGCGCGACACCGATCACACGCAAACCGTCTTCATTCAAGTCCTTCACTTTCGCCAAAACTGTTTCTCTTTGTTCAGCAGTCAATGGTTTGACTTCACCACCAAGGTCGATGTATGAAGAGATACTTAACATTTCTTCGATCGCACCCTTTGTGATCATTTGCGTTTTCCCAGCTGGGTCAGCCACCACAACACTCATTCTTCTACGTTCAAAATCAAAGGGGATCTCATCTACTTTTTGATAACGAATCTTCTCTGTATCTAACGTCTCAACTGCTTCATCGATAATGGCAACATCTAAAAGATTCTTTAATCCAGTTTGGTAGTAACTATTCAAATAGGCGTGGCGCAGTACTCGGTCATTTTCATTTCCTTCACAATCCATGTGGTATTCTAAAATAATTTTATCTTGAGTCAATGTACCTGTTTTATCTGTACAAAGGACATCGATCGCGCCAAAATTTTGAATGGCATTCAGATTTTTGATGACTGTTCCTTTTTTCGCCATGGCACTGGCACCTTTGACCAGATTTGTCGTAACGATCATCGGTAGCATTTCTGGTGTTAACCCAACAGCGACTGATAAGCCAAACAAGAATGCTTCTAACCAGTCTCCTTTTGTAAATCCATTGATCACGATCACAGTTGGTGCCATCAATGCCATGAATTTGATCAACAACATTGAGGTTTTTTGGATACCTAATTCAAAGCTTGTTTTTATCGGTTTTTGTGACAAGTTTTGTGCCACATGTCCAAACATCGTGTCGTTCCCGACAGAGATGATGATACCTTCTGCACTACCACTGATCACGTTACTTCCCATGAATGCAATATTTTCATAACTCGTTTCGCTTTGTGTTCTTCCAGAGCACACAGTCGCATGTTTCTCAACAGGATAGCTTTCACCCGTTAATGCCGCTTGTGAGATAAATAAATCTTTAGCAGAAAGCAATCGCATGTCTGCTGGGATCATATCTCCCGCTGACAAACGAACTTGATCGCCACAAACAATTTCCTCCATAGGAATTTCTTTGTATTCACCATCTCGTTTTACGGCAGCTGTTACTTTCACCAATGATTTCAACTTTTCAGCAGCTTGGTTCGAACGTACGGATTGGATCAAGGTCATCGTGCCACTGACTAACACCATGGCAAAAATAATGATTACACCGAACAAATCTTTATCTGCTGGAGCAGCTAATAGATACTCGGTGATAAAAGAAATAATTCCTAAAGCAATCAATACTAATGTGAAAGGGGTGATAAACGCCTTGATCACTTCTACAATAAACGGCGTTTTCTTTCCATATGAAATACTGTTATTTCCATAAGTTTCTCTTAAATTTTCAACTTGTTCTGAAGACAAGCCTTTTTGTGTTGTTTGAAATAAGTCAAATAACTGTTGCTTATTTTTACTAGCAAAACCAGCGTAGACTTTTCTTGTTTCTTTCTTTTTTTCCATCTCGTGTTCCTCCTTTGATCTTATCAAGCACATACTATATCGCTGTGCGCTTGATCGTTTATCTAATCAACGGAGACAGAGTGTTTTAAAGGCGCTGAGAACAGATAGATAATAGTCTCAACATACCAACCCTTTGTCTCCTTGTACACCGGACTTTCATCCATTTGTTCTCATCTCCTTTCGTTTACTTAAATTACTTCCTTGGCCTACTACTGGATACTTCAACTTCCCAACTTGATCACCCTCTAACACCTTTTTATTTGAAAAAACAGATTGGTGAGAAACAAAAAACCTTTCGCCAAAACTCAGCGAAAGGTCAAAAAAGTGCACAAAAAAAAGCATGGATGATCTACTCGTTGAGTTTTGGCACTATACAACGTAAAAAGCAAAAGAGCTTTTAGCTACCTTATGAAAAGCCTTATCTCGACAATTCCTGTTCTACCCATTGGCGTCTCTCGACATTTTTGGGCAGTAGCCTATGTTTGTATAGGAGCCTCACCTAACAAATCTTATTCAGTTTTTCCTCACCTAATGTAACAACTATTGGCTGGAATGTCAAACACATTTTCAAAAAAATTGAAACTATAAGGGATTCGTTTGTCATGTTTTCTTTCTCTAGGTATAATGAGCTTATCACAACAGATCGGAGTGAAGGATATGGAACGTACACTTGTTATTATCAAACCTGATGGGGTAAGACGTCATTTGATTGGCCGAATCATCCAGCGTTTTGAAGAAAAAGGATTCGCAATCGCTGAAATGAAATTCGCGACGATGACTGAAAAACTAGCAAAAGAACACTATCAACATCTATCTAATCGAAGCTTTTTCGATGACTTGATCGACTATATGACTTCTGGTCCAGTCGTCTATCTGGTATTAACAGGTGAAGATGTGATCGATCTCGTACGCAAAATGGTCGGTGCAACAAAAGCAGCCGATGCTGTTCCTGGGACGATCAGAGGCGACTTTGCCTTACCTGGAACAGAAAATATCATTCACGCTTCGGATTCACGAGATGCAGCCAATACTGAGATCACACGTTTCTTTCCGCCATTCGATACAAAGAAAGTAGAAGATGCGAAAAAATGAATTTTTTGATCACTGACTTTTTAAGTGCATCATTTTTTTGATCAAAATATTGATATGCCAGTCCTTCTGATAGGGGTCATACGTCACACGTTTAGTGAGAGTATTGACTCAATACTAGAGGGACTGGTTTTCCTTTTGTATTAAGTCAAATACCCACTAAATAGCCGCTCTCACCAAATCTCTAGCGTTGTGCTTGGATAGACCATAGTTTTTCTTCTAATTCATCTCGCTCTTCTTTGCCTAAGGTATACTCGATCACTGCAAATAATGACTCAAATTCCTCTTTTTTGATGGGTTCCCCTAAAGCTGTGGCGATCAATCGACGATAATAATCGGACATCAAACTCTCGTAAATGACTGCTGTCTTTGATTTCAAACCTAGACAACGATACATATCTTCATTGATACTTCGTGCTTTTTTATATCTTTTTTTGTCGATATAATAGACAGTCAAATTCTTCAAAAAAAGAAACAAACACTGATCATAACCTGACTTCATTGCTTTACGCATTCTTTTTTTAATTTTCAAATAATTGTTTTCGATAAAGGAATCACTGAAAATAAAGGGAAACTCCGCTAATAAGTCTAGTTCATATCGACCAAATTCTTTCATTTTCATAAAGTAATCTTCGATCATTCGTATCTCATATCCCAAAAATTCCAATTGGATATCTGGCTTCACACTTGATTTCCAATACATATGTATATTCAATACAAGATAGTAAAGATCAGCCGTTCGCTTAAATTGCTTGCGATTGTCGGCAATTTCTTTGTAGGGATCAAAATCTTCCTCCTGTACTTTATTCAATAGATTGCGTGTTTTTCTCGTTTTCCGTGGTTCTTCCACTTGATTTCGTAGCGATTCGTATTCAGTAAGTGTGATATTCAATCGATCAAGGAATGCCATCAGTGTTAAAAAAGAAATTTTTTTGATCGTACGATTCTCGATCCCCACAAGCGAAGTTTTTGAACAGATTCCCTCTGCCAATTGTGACTGTGTCAACTTGCGACTTACCCGTAATTTTTTGATCAATTCTCCATCGTGCATAATATGCCTCCTTTAGTGTGTGCATTTTCCAATAAGATCCTCTTCGTCAGAACAACCACCGAAAAAGAGAACTAACTATCGAAATATTTATTGCATTCACTAATTAAGTACGCATAAATAAAAAAAATATTTGAAGAACAATAAAAAAACTTCTAAAAAGTGAAAATTACAACTTTTTAGAAGTTTAGTAAGGTTGTGAAAGAAGCGCTTTGACCTGAACACCGTTTATCATAGGTTGTGAAAGAAGCCTTCAGATAGCTTGCTCCTTCACCGACATCTAGCCATGTCTATGGTTTGTCCGCCGTTCCATCCTCTGTAGGGTATAGATTGGTTGTTGTTTGATCATGATTTTTAGAATAGACACTTGTTGAGGCTGCACCTTTTTCTTTTTCAATTTGTTGGTTCCGTTGCACTTGATTCTTATAGTCATACTTTGCAGGATCGATCGTCGTAAATCCATTTGGCACATAGAATCGCAAGAGATTTTCTTGATTGAGTTTATCAGAAAGACTCAAAGCTGTTTTTACCTGATTTTGTTCTTGTGCGACTTTTTGTTCCGCTGCTTGGTTTTCTTCAAGTAATGCCCCTGTTTTCGTATCATAGATTTTTCCACCTAGTACGGTGTAATCCGGCGCGACAAAATTTCCATTTCTAAATGCCACGACTTGATCATGTTGAGGTGAAAGTAAATCTGTACCAAAATGGATATAATTTTTATCCTCGATTCCTAATAAATGGAGTAAAGTTGGTAAAACATCGATTTCACCACCATACTCATGTTTGACTGTTCCTTTTGTATAACCTGGAATATGGAACATCAGCGGTACTCTTTGCATCTGCGCATTATCAAAATCGCCCCATGTTTCTGGATCTTTTCCTAGTGCTGAAGCAAGGTCTTTATTGTCCGTATTCGAGATACCAAAATGATCCCCGTAAATCACGAACATCGAATGGTCATAAATCCCAGAAGCTTTCAAATAAGTAAAGAACTGTTTGAGAGACTGATCTAAATAATGAGCCGTTCGCACATAATTATCAACGGTACTATTTCCTGTATTCAACGAAGGAAAATCAAAGTTTTTGTCATCTGTATAATAAGGGGTGTGATTCGTGACAGAAAGAAACTTCGCATAAAATGGTTGTTGCAAATGTTCGAGATAGTTTGCGGATTCTCGAAATAGATTTTTATCTAAAATACCATAGCCAAGCATCTCATCTGAATCATCGAAATATGAGCGATCAAAGAAATTATCATACCCTAGATTTTTGTATACATGATCACGATTCCAGAAACTACCGACATTCCCATGAAAAACCGCACTGGTATAGCCTTGTGTCTGATCCAAGATGGCTGGAGCAGCTTGGAACACATTATCTGAACCTAATTCTGTAAACAACGAACCTTGAGGCAACCCAAACGTTCCAGTTTCCAACATGTTTTCAGCATCACTAGTTTTCCCTTGGCCAACTTCATGGAAAAAGTTATCAAAACTGATTGTTCCTTGGTCGGTAAAGAGACTATTTAAAAAAGGAGTGACTTCTTGTCCATCTACTTTCATATTGATCAAAAATTGTTGAAAACTTTCCAAATGCAATACGATCACATTTCTTCCTTTTGCAAGTCCAAACATCTCTGGATCAGGAGCAGCGTAGTGAGATTTGGTGTAATCGAGAACTTCATCTAAGCCATTGCTGCTTGCGTGCGCTCTGACACTACTAGTGATCCCTGTTTTTATCCCATCATAGATCGTATAGGCATCAAGTCCAAGATATTTGACAATATAAGAACGATCGAATGTCCGTTGCAATAATTGAGGGCGATTCGCTTCACTCATTGCCAGATTCCCAGAGAAGATCAAAGCAGACAAACAAGTCACCGCAACCGCCACTGGCTTACGCACAGGGGGTGCCTTCAATGGTATTTTTTTTATAAATACGCGAATCAGCAAAAAAGCAAAGACAGCGATATCGATCCAATATAAAATATCATGTGGCTTCATCAGAGAAAAAGAGCTACCAGACAATCCTTGGGAAACCTTGGAGAAACCTAGTGCTGATTTAACAGTAATAAAGTCGGTGAACTCACGATAGAAAATAATATTCAAATATAGCAATAATGTGTTTAAAAAATCGATGATAAATAAAACGATCAAACTTGTTCTGACTTTCTTAAAATACAAGGAAATACCAAAAAATAATAGTGTTGTTGCTATTGGATTGATCCATAAAATAAACGTTTGGATGCTTCCTTCTACGCCTAAAGAAAAATCAGTGTAGTAAGCAAAAATCGTTTTCATCCAAAAGAAAAAGCCAGCAATCAAAACGATGAGTACTTGATGTTGGCCAATTTTTTTTAGTTGTGTCAAAGTCACCACTTCTCTCTAAATTATTGTTCCTGTCTATTTTGCTCCTAAACATTTCGTTTTTGCTAAAAAAGTCTGATTTTTTACTCTTTTTTATAAATTAATAACTGGTGTTCTACAGATGCTTTTCTGCTTTCCGGAAAGTAAATGCTTCAAAAACAAGGCGGAATCTAGGCAAATTGCTTTAATTTGCCTAGATTCCGCCTTATTGATCAGAGCTGAACATTTCTTGCGCCAACTCTTCAACTAGCTGATCTCAATATTTTTATGTTCGAAAATTTGAACTTTTTTCACTTGTTTATGCGCTTGTTGCTGTTACGGTCCAGTTACTACACTAGAATTAGTCGTATTGGACGTCTCTTCAGAGGAAGAGGTGGTGGTTTCAGTTATTTCTTGGATTTCTTCTGTCGTCTTCCGCCATTCAGTCAAGCGTTGATTGACCATTTCTGGGTCTACTTTTTCAGAATAACTAGAAGATACCTTTCCATTTTTTAACCGTGCGACTTTCTGTTTATCTTCGGTCAAAAGCAGCACACTCAAGTGCTTGTCTCCGTGTTGGACTTGCCTGATTGAAATGGCACTTAATACATCATTCACATTGATGAATTGATTTTTTTCCTTGTCTTTTGGCAGATAAATCTCTAATTCTCCCTTTTCATAGTTCGCTACAACTTCGTAGTCCGCCCACCAATAGGTTGAAAATTCTTTTTTGAATTCATCTACTGAAGCTTTATTTGCAATGGTTGTTTCTGGTTCTTTGTGCGCAAGATCAGCGGTCATTTTACCAGAAAATACTGCGGATAACATAAGTATTATAAAAAAGCCAATTAACCAAAAGAGAAGAAAAGGCCTTTTTTTTCGCATACCTTCTTCCACTCCCATTCAAATTTACCTAATCTATTATATACAAAAAATGAAACGTTAAGCGAAGAAATTAAAGAAAAAGATAAAAAATAACACATATTAATGTTTTATAAAAGTGAAAATCCCGAGATCATCGTGAATCTCGGGATCATTTTTAAAATTAAAAAATTTCAAAAAAGAACAAATTTCTAATCATAGAGAAAAACTATTTGTATCAGCTACTTCTTTGAACCAGTAGCCAGATTTTTTGATCGTCCGTTTGCCATCAGCTAGATCGACTGAAATAAAGCCATAGCGATTTTTATACGCATTCGTCCATGACCAGTTATCCATACACGTCCACATGTGATAACCTAAGCAGTTCGCACCTTCTTCAATTGCTTGATGCACATATTTTAAGTGTTCTTGGACAAATTCGATGCGATAATCATCATGGATCATTCCGTCACCTTCAATAAAGCGGGCTTCATTTTCAACACCCATACCGTTTTCTGAGATAAAACAGTCGATGTTGCCGTAGTTGTCTCGAACATTGATCAAAATATCGTAAATACCTTTTTCATAAATCTCCCACCCGCGATAAGGATTCATTTTACGTCCCGGCATTTCATAGTTATCAAAGTAATCTTCGGGCATTGGGCCGTTTGTTGTATCGACTGCTGTTTCTTTGGCTTTAACACGACGTGGTTGGTAATAATTGATTCCTAAAAGATCTACCGTATTATTTTTGATGATTGCTAGATCTTCTTCTTGCATGTCCGGAAGAATCTCTAGCTCGGTTACGATCTCGATCAATTCTTGTGGAAATTCTCCTTTAACAGCGGGATCTAAAAATGAGCGATTGAAAAAGGCATCGGCGATTTGCGCAGCTTTCACATCGGCAGGATCGTTCTCATTTCTTGGATAGCTAGGTGTTAAATTTAAGATGATCCCGATTTTACCGTCTTGTTTTGTTTCATGATAAGCTTTGATAGCTAAAGCAGAAGATAGTGCCTCGTGATAGCCAACTTGAACTGCTTTTTTCATATCCGACTCTTCAGGATAATGCCAACGATATAAATAACCAGCTTCAACAGGAACGATGGGTTCATTATGCGTGAACCATTTTTTTACCTTCGTTCCAAATAATTCAAAACAAGTTTTGGCATACGTTTCATAAGCTTCGACAGTTTCACGAGCTAACCAACCACCTTTTTCTTGAAGGTACATCGGCATATCGAAATGATACAAGTTAACAAATGGCTCAATACCATGTGCAATCAGTTCATCAAAATAGCTATTGTAAAATGCGACTGCTTGGGGATTGACTGCACCTGTTTCATCTGGAATCAAGCGACTCCATTGAATAGATGTCCGAAATGAATTATGTCCGGTTTGTTTCATCAACTGGACGTCTTCTTTATATTTGGTATAGACTTGCGACGCTTTTTCCGGACCGACTTGATCAAAGAATTTTTCTGGCTCTTTGGAAAACCAATAATCGAAAATATTGTCTCCTTTATGATCGCCAGGTATCCGTCCTTCTGTTTGTGGTCCACTTGCTGCAGAACCCCACCAAAATTTTTCTGGAAATTGATATGTTGTCATTTTTGCACCTCGTTGATTCTTTTCATTTATGTTTTTTTATGTCGCATATCACAATACAGCAAACGTTTTCTCCGCTTACAATCATTATTATAAACCGTTTTCCAAAAAAAGACTAGACCAATTAAGATAAATAATAAAATTGAATCAATGAGACTAAAAATGTTTACTTTACTTCCCAGCAAACTTCTCCTAGAACCACTCTAAAACACCAATCGCTTCAAAAACTTACTTTTTGTAGCCATTTATTTCATGTTGCTGGATTCAATGGTATAATCACTTTATCCAATCAACTGGGGGCATTATTTTGAAAAAAACATTGATTTACTTTTCGTTGATTTTTGCCTTATTCGCTTTTTCTGGCTGTAATCAATCAAATCACTCAACGGAAGAAACAACGAATACGACCACTTTTCAGGCGGATAAATCTGATATAACAAATAGCACCTATACACTGAAGGTCCGAAAAAACATGGACCTTGCCAATGCAGAGATCAAATTTAAAGATGACACGATGGAATGGACACGAACATATGCTGAGTCTGAAACTGATACAGCAAACGCATCTCCAGAGAAAATCGTGTTAACCGATGTCAAGATCACAACTGAAAATGAGGAGTATACGATTGTTGGTAAAAAAGACGGTTCGACTCAGACTTTTCATTTTAGAAAAATCGGTAATTTTCGTATAGAAGATGAAGAAGGTAATATCTATACGTTATAGTGTGAGTGCACAACATAAAAGCAACAGTCGAGACAGAAATGTTTAACCTCGAAAATTAAGGCGCCATCCACGAAAGTTGTTCTTCTAATTTTTGTGGATGGTACCTTATTTTTCGAAGCGGTAACTTCTATTCCGCCGTTTATTCAGTTTTAGAATATGCTGTCCCACTCATGTTTCTTTTCATTAGATCGTGCATCTTTTAGCCATTTTTCACTATAAAAGCCCACAATGATGAGTCAATTTTCTGAGACGTGCTCATCGCTAAAAATTCTAAGTTTTCTTAATTAATTTTGTTTCTATCCTGTGTTTCTGCTATAGTAAAGAAGCACTTGATATACTAAGGAGAAAGAATATGCAGACAGCAAATACTCAAGATTACTGTACCTGTACGACGAACCAAAATGTACACACAGAGATCAACGACCAAGGAAGAGCTAATTTTTGTGACCATTGCCATAAAATGATCGAGGGTTCGAATCAACCTTTTGAGTTTTTTACAAACCGAGAAGAGTCGAACAAAGAAACAAATAATTAAAAAAAAGAGCGCGGAACAGAAGTGTTTAGTCTCTAAAAATAAGGCGACAACTACAAAAATCATTCTTCCATTTTTTGTAGTTGTTGCCTTATTTTTTAAGAGATAACTTCTAGCTCCAGCATTTATTCAGTTACAGGTTGAAAACAAAAGCGAATTTTGCTTTTGTCTCGCCTTACATAGCACCTGACGAATCTAATTGCTGTCCTTTAGCATGTTGATTGTCGGTATAGTAACTTCCAGACTGCTGTTCTTCTAATTCAGCTAATTTTGCTTGGATCTGCTCTATCACGACTTGTGCATCTTCAGGTCTTTCAACAAAATCAAAGGCATCACCATCTATTTGGATTTTTGGACAAACATCAAAGTCTTCGTACCATTGATCATACCGTTCATTCAATGAGCGGTAATACTGATAAAGCGTTTCATCACTATCCAATTGTTCATAGTCTCGCCCACGTTTTTTGATTCGTGCCAACATCGTATCAAGAGAGACTTTGATATGCACGAGTAGATCGGGTCTTTTTTTAGGTGCAACATCATCTAATTCATGAAGCATCGTATCTAAGAGGTTATCGTATTGTTGGACTTCAATATCTGACACACGACCTAGATCAGCATTTAGATGAAACAATAAACTGTCTTCATAAATCGAACGGTCCAATACGTTATCATCATGGTTCAATGCATTTTTCATAGCTAAAAATCGTTTATTCAAAAAAAAGATTTGTAATAAAAACGCATATTGCTCTGGATTAGAGTAAAACAAAGGTAGTACCTCGTTGTCCTCTACATTTTCATAAAATGGTGTTGAATCAATCTTTTTGGCAAGCATATCGGTCAAACTACTCTTTCCTGCGCCAATTGTTCCTGAAATCAATATCACTGACATCTAATCCCTTCTCATTCTATAAATATTCGCCTTTATAAGCACTTTTGGGTAACATCTTAAAATCATATGCTTGGATCGCTTCGAACGTTTTTACATATGAATGTAAACTTTGTGTGATCATCAAATTAGTTGGTACCGTTTCTTCTTGAAAAATGATGATCGGTTTGTCCATCATCGTGGCGACGCCTAATTCATAGGCAGTGCCAGGATCGATCGTCTGATGTTCAAAATCTAGGATTGCTACGACTTGCTCTGCCGAGGCAAGTTCTTTCATGTCTCTCTCGTAGACTTCTTGCGCCCAGCCGCCACTAAACATCTCATAATTACTGTGTTGATGGTGTCTTGGTGAGTAGAAACTATCCACCGTTGGATTGGCAGTCAATGCCCTTTCAACCTGAGCAATCCGCTCGATTTGTTCCTCTGAAAAGAAAGGTCCTGCTAAATAAATATAACTCATTATTTAATCTCCTGCATCATTGATTTCGTTTGTTTTTCTGTTGCACATAATTGATTGATCAGCTCAAAAGGATCATTTGAAAAATAAAGATGGTTGAGCCATTTCTCAGCCATAAATCCTTCTCTCGCGAAATTCCCAATCAATTCTTTCAATCCTGAATAATACCCATGAACATCAAGGATACCAATTGGTTTTTCTGGTATCAAGCCGATCGCCATCCAGGAGAGTAGCTGCGAAAATTCTTCGAGTGTACCTAGTCCTCCAGGAAACACCAGCACTGCCTCCCCTTTTTCGAATAGTAGTTCCTTACGTTTATCGATCGTTTCCGTTGGTATAAACGTGGTAACATCTGTTTTTGGTAATTCTTCAGAAAATAGCCCGACTGGATAGATCCCTGTTACTCGTCCGCCATTTTGTAAGATCGTGCGACTAAAAACACCCATGATACCCGAATCTGAGCCACCATAAACCAATTCAATTTGTTTTTCTGCCATATATTTTCCAATCGTTTCAGCTAACAGAAGATACTTCTGATCTTGCCCAAAACGTGAACCACAAAAAATAGTCAACTTCAAAAAAAACACATCCTTACTAATCGATCTACCCTTATTCTACTCGTGTTTTTTTAAAATAAAAGACTAGATTTAGTTGTATTTTAGTGTTATGCAAAATAAAAAACACTATATATAGTGTTTTGTCTTCGGGTGAAATTTCAATATATTATGTTTTAATACCATTTTTTAAATAACTAAAAACTAAAAAAACGTATGGTCTTACTTTGTGATATTCTCTTTCTTTCGACTTTCTTGCGAATAACATTTGACTTCTGTTGAAGAAAGAAATCCATTTTGTTTCTTTTGTTATTTTTATTTGTATCGATCAACAAATTCTCAACGGCTGATCCGATAGAAGATAGAAAACAGTCAAACGATCCATGAGGTCAAAACGCATGACTTGCCTTGATCATTGATAAGAAAGCATTTAAAAAAGCAATAAACGATGTTGTGGATCATTACTTGTTCTTTCAGACTTACTGTTTGATCAATCGTCCTTGGGTATACGTGTTGGACAAAAAAGAAGAGGGCACGATTGTCCCTCCTCTTTTGGCACAGTAAATAAAAGCCCATACATTTTATTCATTTAATCGACAAAAAAGCTAGCAATCTCCTTTAAGATTCGATACAATGAACTCGGTCGATGGTTTCCATTGACTATGGCAAACTTGATTGGTCAATGCGTTGACTACTCAAGCCCTCAATTTTTAGCTGCCACTAAAAATTGGGGGGCCTTTTTTATTTGACTGTTTCTATCTGCCATTTATGATACTGATTCCCAGATAGAGAGTCAAGCGAATCTGAAAAGCTACGAAAAACTGTACCATTTTTCGCCCAGTTTTTTGTATAACTTATTTTATCGATTCAAATCAATCGTTGGATGTGTCAATAATTGGTCCACTTGCTTTCTGGTCGTCAGTGGCACATCCCCTTGGATCGTGTGGGCTAAGCGTGAATTACCTAATGCAAATTGGACGGTTCGATCCAATGACCAATTCTCACTATAGCCTAATAAAATCCCCGCAGCAAAGGCATCACCTGCTCCGATACGATCTAAACTATCCAGTGGATACGCTTCTGTTTCGATCCATTCTGTCGAAGTCATCAGATAGCCACTTAGTTGTTTCTTTTCACTGGTTGATTGCCGTGTCGTACCAGCAAACCAGTCGATTTGGTAATCACTTAAAAATGCTTGAAACGAACGAATTTTGGCAGAACGACTGGAAAGGTCCATTGGCCTCTCTAACAATTCAGACAAATCACGAACAGAACCAAAGATGACCGTGCAATAGGGCAGTATTTCTTGATAACGTTCCTTCATCACTCTTTTTTTATCTGGCTCTTGGTTTAGACTCGGACGAAAATTAAAATCAAAACAAACTTTTTTCCCTTTCCTATGCGCTGTTTTTGCTACAGCAAGTGCCACTTCCGCTGAATGCTCATTCAAACTCAAACTGATGCCACAGATGTGGACTAAATCTACTGTATCGATAAAGTCCTCGATGGTATAATCAGCCACTGTAGCTAAGCCAAAAGAACTATTTTTACGATTTTGATAGGTAATTTCTGTTGGTCTGATTCCATAGCCCATCTCAGCAAAATAAGTGCCGATATGTTGTTCTTTTTGAATGACATAGGAGGTATTGATGCCTAAACTCTTCAAATTAGCTAACGCTGCATCTCCCAAACGATTGGCTGGTAGTGCCGTCAACAAGTAACTTTCCACTCCAAAATGTGCTAGATTACCAACTAGATTCACACCTGTTCCAGTATAAGCCATACGCAAAGTGTGCGTTTGTTCCAACATCAGATATTCAGGGGGTGTCAGCCTCAACATCACTTCACCAAATGCACCGATTTTCATGGTCACTCACCTGTTTTCACTAATTTTTTCATCATAGCCAACAACTGACGGACTTCCTGTGGTCGAGTATCACCTGTCTCTGGATCAATGATCGAACTATAGACGTGGGGGATGATTTTTTTGACTCCTGCATCTAATGCAATCTGAACGATTTCTTCAAAATTCGTTAAATCGATTCCACCCGTTGGCTCTAAATAAAAATCAAACGCTGCACAAGCTGCTGCAACAGCTTCATATTCCTTCTTATGCGCCAATCCCTTCATTGGAAAATATTTGATCGAGCTTCCACCCATGTCCTGTAACAAACGAATAGCTGTTTCGATCGGCACCATCGCAGCAGGGCCTTGGCTACTTAAAGGACCAGTTGCAAGATTGACGTATCCTTCTTTTCCAGTCGGAGAAACTAAACCATTGACGATCGTGTCTGACTGTCCTAAGACCGCACGAGAAGCGCCAACACCTGTGAAAACTTGGTTGACATGTTGCGGTTGTAATACTTTCGCCAAGCGAGTCACCATCTGGCTTTGCTTTGGATCGCCGGCACCTAAGCCGATCGATAAGGCGTTATTTGTTGCTTCTTGGTATTTTTTCATGTCTGTGATAGCTGCATCATCACTCGGATAATTTTTAGATAAAACACCTAATAAGATATGCCCTTCGGCTGCTTCATAACATTCTTTTGCATTTTCGACAGAATTGGCTAGCACATTCAAACAGATTCTATCTTCAAGATAATTTGGGGTCAATGACATCATGATTACTCCTTTGGTTGTAAGATTTCATTTAAACGTTGGATGATCTGTTCCATCTCTTTTTGCGTCACTGAGCGAATATCGAACTCAATGATCCCATTGTTCGCTTGGTACTCTCTGGTATAAATGACTGGGGCTTTTGCTTTTAGCTGCTCGATGATCGTCCTGGCAGAGCCTGTAACGACTTGGATACTGGCACGATAGATTTCTCTCCCAGCTGGATCTTGGACGACTTTAGCCTTGATACCTGGCAACTTTTCAAGTGCCTCGACAAATGGCTGAACTCTTTTTTTCATCGATTCACCTGATTCACTACCGTGTATCAAATAATCGTCGACTGCTTGGACAAAGCCTAAAACATTTTCTTTGCCGATCTTCATCGATCGACCAATGCCTTGTGATTGCAGACGAACCCAAGAAACGAGCGGATCTTTACCAATCACCATCCCTGCACTTGGACCTTCAATCGCTTTGGCACCTGAATAGATCACTAGATCAGCGCCTAATGCGGTATATTTCAGTAAGTCTTCTTCGGCTGCTGCATCAACGATCAAAGGCAGTTCATATTTATTAGCCACTGTTACCGCTTCTGCCACATCCAACATACTTTTCTGTACGGTATGATGACTTTTGATGTACAAAATACCTGCTGTTTGCTCGGTGATCATCGCCTCGATGTGGTCAGGTGTACATTGGTTGGCATACCCTGCCTCAATGACATGCCCACCTCCTTGTTGGATCATTAATTCCACTGGCACACCGTAATCGACATTGTGACCTTTTGGTAAAATGATTTCTCTGCGTTTGATCGTTTCGTCATAAGGGTGATGTACATGATACATCGATCCTTGACCGATCACCGCAGCAACGGATTGAGCGATACCAGCAGATGCGGAAGAAACGATTTGAACATCGTCTACTGCTAATTGTTTTGCCAAGTATGCACCGGTTTTCTTCATCAATTCAGCCATTTCAAAAAAATGTTCGCCCCCAAAACGCTGGGCTTCTAACACCGATTCGCTCAAAGTGGACACGCCTAAGATCGTCATTCGACCAGAAGCATTGATCACTTCATTCAAGCCGAATTTCTCATGATTCACAGTCATAACTGACACCTCCAATAATAACGCTTACAGGGATAATTTGCTGTGTGATCGTTCGTGTATTGCCATTCGAATCCGTCAATTGCTTTTCTTGATCGAGAAAATTATAAATCGTAAAGTCTGCATCAAAGCCTTCTTTGATGTTGCCTTTTGTCGCTAGGTTGAATTGTCTCGCTGGTGCGCTGGTCACTTTTTCAAGGATTTCTTGCCAAGAATAACCGACAACGTAGAGTTTCTCCATCGTCGTTGCTAAATCATATACCGGACCATTTTTACGATTTCTAATATAGATATCTGTGCTGATCGAATCGGCTTTGATTTCCGCATGGCGCGCAGTTTCTGCCACATCAAAATTGAAACTATCGGTCCCATGTCCAATGTCGAACACCACACCGTCAGCAATGGCTTTTTTGACGAAGGATTTGATTTCATTGGTCGCTGGATCAATGATGCCATTAGGCTTTCCATTGAAGCAATGGGTCATCACATCATTCTTTCCCATATGCGCTAAAATTTCATCTAAACGTGGAGGCGCAGAACCGATATGGACCATTAATGGTAATCCAGCATTTTGCTTTTGGATTTCTTTTGCTAACTTTAAAGGCGTGATCCCATTTTCCCCCACGACTGTTTTACTCATCCGAGCTTTTAGTCCTACAATAAAATCAGGCAATTCTGTTAGTTTTTGATGAACCAGATCTGTTTGGATTTTTGATAAATCTGCCAACTCATCTTGTTCCACAATTCCCCATTTTGAAATATTCAGTAAAGCAAAAACATTTGTCTTTGCTTGCTTTGCATGTTCATAAAATGTGTGGATATTTTCCGCACCTGTCGTTCCAGCATCAATGACCGTGGTTACCCCTTTATCCACACCGATTTCATCGGGATAGTCGTAATATAATGTCATTTCTTCAAAACAATGGACATGATCATCGATCCACCCTGCAGAGAGATACTGTTCATCTGTAAGTACCAGTTCTTGTTTCCCGGATTCTTCGATGTACTTACTGATCAAGGCGATCTTGCCGTTCTTCACACCGATATCAACAGGTTCTTTGCCTAACTCCTTGCCGTTTCTTATAATTAAATCAAACATGACAAACGCCTACTTTTCTTTAAATTTGAATTTTGACCAAGGGTGGACGAAGGATAGTAACAGTTGTTCATCCGCCACAATGGCACCCACTTTATTTTTTCTTGGATCTTGATGTGGCGTTAATACGATCTGCAATTCATTCTTATATTTCCCAAAGCGATCATTTCCAACAACGACATCTCCCACTTGAAACATTTCTTCATTGTCATGAGGAGGATTAGCATCAGCTTGATACGTTTTTCTCACTTCTGTTGAACGGATCACTTGCGACGTGATATCTCCTCTGCGAACGTGTTGCTCATCTAAGACGATCGTTCGTTCGACTTCATTGGTCTGAGGAAGAAACTCAATAGCAAAAACAGTCTGATACCGATCAACTGCACCTAACGCTTGCAACTCTTCTTCTGAAGCATACGCATTGCCGATAATGACATCATCGATAAGATTAGTCGCAAATAAATGTTTAGCCGCTGGAACAACACCTAACTGGCGATGCATTTCCAATGTTGGTAAGCCATCGTTCACATCCCAAGGACCGATTGTGCCCGTTTGAGAAGTAATAAAAGCGGCAGTACGGATGCCTTGGCGTTTAAATCGGCGACTGCATGTTTCAAAAAATTCATAAGGAAGTCCAGTTCCTGCTTGAGGATAAAAATTATGACACCCGTATAAAAAAGGGGTATTCGCTTGATGGCTCAAAATATTTTCTAAATAAGCCACATCATTGCTCATATTCAATTCAATTGCTAACTGGTAAGGATTGTAAGTCAGTAGCGCTTCTTTTCGGCCATCAAAGCCTAAATCTAAACGAATCCCATCTGCACCCAATTCATGAAAGAAACTCATGTCATCATATGAAATATTCAACTGTTCGAAAATCGATGGTGCGACATCTAAAATCGTTTCAAACCCAAGTGATGCAGCGTATTCGATCAATTGTTGAAATTTCTGTTTGACTTGTTCTGTTCCCTCCGTCACTTCTAGCATACTCATAAAAATTCGAGTAAATCCATATTTATGTGCCATTTCGAGATAGGCACGATCTTCTTGCGGATTGCTGTGATCAGGATAAAGAGAGATTCCTAGTGAACGTTTCATATTAACTCCTGCTTTCTTTTCTATTTACTCGTTCGTGATACCATCTGTGATCTGGACAGAGGCTTGCTCTGCTTGTTCTTCTTCTTTCTCCTGTGCCAGCTGTTGTTTCTCAAATACTTTGAAGAATGGATAATAGATCGCTAAAGTGATAAAGAAGTTGAACACGACTAAGACACCCGCAGCGACGCTCCAATTGGTACTCATCCAAGCCGCAAATGGCGCTGGTATCGCGAAAGGCAACCGTGCCACCATCATTGGCACTAAACCACTTACCGTAAGGACATAAGAAATTGTTGTCGTTACTAAGGGTGCGACAATAAATGGGATGCCCAATACTGGATTCATGACGATCGGTGCCCCAAAAATCATTGGTTCATTGATATTGAACAAACCAGGAAGGATCGACAGACGTCCTAAGCTTTTCAGATACTTGGATTTGGAGAACATGAATAGCACGACTAATGCAAGAGTCGTACCTGCCCCACCAATCCAGACAAACCATTGTAAAAATTGTTCTGTAAAGATATTTGGCATATCATGTGCATTGGTTCCTGCATTGAATGCGTCGATATTTTCAGCAATCGAGATATCCCAAAACGGACGAATCACCGGTCCCATGATAGCCGGTCCATGAATCCCTAATACCCAGAAGAAACAAATCAAGAAAACCGTAAGTAGTCCACCAAATAAACTGTTCCCTGCTAACACGCCTTTAAGTGGCATCAACAATTGACTCAAGAAACCATTCAAGTCAAAGCCAAGCAAATGACGGATGACCCAAAAGAAAATCAAGATCACTGCTCCTGGGATCAATGCAACAAATGAATTCGTCACTTCTGGCGGCACACCATCTGGCATTTTTATCGTGATTTTCTTTTCAATAAAGAAACGATAGATCTCTACAGTCAAAATCGCTGTTACGATTGCCCCAAATAAAGAACCTGAACCAAGATTTGCAATATTGATATAGCGTCCAGCGGTTATCCCTTCAAGATCTTCCAACACTTGAGTTGGTGGCGCAGCTACGATCAGAAAGGACATCAAGGCTAAAATACCGGCAGTTAATGAATCTAAACGATAGCTCTTTGCTAATGAAGAGGCAATCCCAAATGTGGCGTATAAAGCTAAGATTCCCACTGTATATCGAAATGGGATATCTAAAATTGCCCGATATGGTTCAATGACTGCTGCAACCGACGCAATCGGGATGTTCAACAATATCGTAAAAAATGAACCAACGATCGTTAATGGCATTGTCGCAATGATTCCTTTTCGAATCGCTGTCATGTGACGCTGTGTACCAATCCGATTCGCAACAGGCATGATTTTTTGTTCGATCAACCCTACAAATTTATCCATTTGTTACTCCCCCTTATTTAAACATTATAATGTTTAAATAAAAGATAACATATTAATGATATAATGTAAACATTTTCATTATAATATATGATTATTCTGACAAAAAGAGACTGAGACAATCAGCCTCTCCCACCTCCTGAAACCGAATAAACGGCGGGAACAGAAGTATCCTCTTCGAGAAACAAGGCGCCATCCACAAAAATTTGAAGAACAATTTTCATGGATGACGCCTTATTTCTCGAGGCTACACACTTCTGCCCCGACCTCATTGCGATTGTCTATGTTTCGTAGTTGATATGATAAGGATGTAGATCCGTATGATAAATTGCCTCTGAATACTCGACTACTTCTCGATCTTCCGTCGTTGATCGACGTACACGCTTGATCCCGATTTCTGAAGTCGTCTTTAATAGTGCTTTTTCTTCATCTGTTAAAAACGTAGCAGAAAAGTCATCTGAAAAAGAGTCGATAATGTGATTGTTCTGTGTGAGCAACCGGTACAAAGATTCTTTATCAAATTCTTTTTGTTTCATTTTATTCATGTCTTTTGGTAAATAGTGAACAAAATAGATATATGGTTGGTCATTTAAATAGTACAAACGCTTGAAGCATACCGCAGCTGAACCAAACATCGAATATAATGGATGATCTTTTTTGATACTGATTTTTTCTAAACCAATCGTTTCTTTGCGAACCTCGTATTGGGAATCTTTTAAGATCTGAGTAAAACTTTCGGCTTTAGATAAACGATTGTAAGGACGATTGCTTAATACTGTCGTTCCCCGACCACTTTTCTTTTCGACATATTCATCTGTAGCTAATAACTCGATGGCTTTTCGCACAGTGATTTTACTCACTTGGAACAATTCTTCTAACTCATTTTCAGTCGGTAACATACTCCCCACCGGATACTTTCCTGAAAAAATATCCTCTTTGATCTTGTCTGCTACTTCTAAATATAATACACGCGTTCTTTTCATAGCTTCACCTTTCACCTTTATGTTAGTAAAAGAATAACATAAATAAACAAAAAAAAGAATAGAAATATTGATAATTGGTCTACCTATGTACAAATAATAAGCTTAGACATAACAAAACGTCTAAGCTTATTACCCTACTTTTTTCGTACCTTTGTTATATCCTTGTTTTAATAACATAATTGCCGATTATAAAAACAAGGAGAATTTTATCAGAAATTTCAAACAATCATTAAATTTGTAAGGACTTTTGTGGTGAAAGGCCTTTCTATAAAAATGGCCCAGTCGTTATTTATCCTAATTCTTCGCCGTTCGTTTTAATGACTTCCTTGTACCAGTCAAAAGATTTTTTCTTGGTACGTGCTAACGTCCCATTTCCTTCATCATCAAGGTCGACATAAATAAATCCATAGCGTTTACTCATTTCCCCTGTAGATGCACTAACTAAATCGATACAGCCCCATGGTGTGTAGCCCATCAAATCGACCCCATCAGCAACTGCCTCAGCCATTGCTTCGATATGACGACGCAAGTAATCGATCCGATAATCATCATTGATTGAGCCATCTTCTTCCACTTTATCGATCGCACCCAAGCCATTTTCAACAATAAACAGTGGTTTTTCATAGCGGTTATATAATTCGTTCAACGCCACGCGCAATCCTTCAGGGTCGATTTGCCAGCCCCACTCACTTGCTTCAAGGAATGGATTCTTCACGCCACCTAGTAGGTTTCCATTCGATGTATCGGCATCTGGATTGGTTTCATCGATAGCTGATGACATATAGTAACTAAACCCGATATAATCCACTGGATACTCTTTTAATAATTGGAAATCTTCTTCTGTTTGTTCTAGTTTTTCCGCGTCCACACCATATTTCTTATACGTACGTGCTGTATAGGCTGGATATTCGCCGCGAACTTGCACATCTGTACAGAAGAAGTTGAACTCTTGATTTTGGATCAATGTAGCCACTTGATTGATCGGGTTTGCATCAATACTATAGGTCGTTGCATAAATGATCATACAGCCTACTTGGATATCCGAACGCAACTCATGTGCGATCTTCACCGCTTTACTGCTAGCGACAAACTGATTATGCCATGCTTGGAAAATATTTTGGTAGTCACTTGCGCCATTGCTTTTGACCAATCCTTGACTCAATGCTGGGAAATGGAAAGCTGAATTGATTTCATTGAACGTCATCCAATATTTCACTTTGCTGCTGTAACGTTCTAACACGGTGCGAGCAAAACGTTCATAAAACTCAATCAACTGACGATTTTTCCACCCACCGTATTCTTTTGCTAAATGTAATGGCATTTCATAATGAGAAATCGTAATGACTGGCTCGATATCATAACTCAAGCAAGTATCGATCAATTCATCATAGAAAGCTAAGCCCGCTTCATTCGGTGTTTGCTCATCACCTTGGGGGAAAATTCGTGTCCAAGCAATGGAGAAACGATAACTTTTAAAGCCCATTTCTGCAAATAATGCAATATCTTCTTTGAAGTGATCGTAATGTTCGATTCCACGATGATTCGGATAAAGGTATTTCTCCTCATCGATCGTCCAATCAAATTCTTCGCTCCCTATGATTGCAAAACGTTGTTTGCCACCAGGCATTGCATCGGCGACAGATAAGCCTTTTCCATCGCGGTCGAACGCACCTTCTAATTGATTTGCGGCTGTTGCGCCACCCCATAAAAAGTCTTTTTTGAATCGTGCTGTCATGATTGTTTTCCTCCTTTTATTTTACAATTGCCAGAAAATCTTCATTAGCAATAATTTCTTGTTGATTAAGTTCTAACACATCTGCAAAGTGATCGGTATTCGTTACGACTACAGGGGTGATCACGCTATAACCTGCTGCTTTTATTTTCTCAATATCAAAGCGGACAAGCAAGTCCCCTGCTTTTACTTTATCTCCTTGTTTCACAAATGTTGAGAATCCTTCACCGTTTAATTCGACAGTATCCATTCCGATATGCATCAAAATCTCTACACCATCTGTGGTTGTCAAACCAACTGCATGACCTGTTGGAAAAATCGTCGTGATTTCGCCATCTGCCGGTGCAACTAATTCGCCCTTCTCAGGATCGATTGCAATCCCTTTTCCCATTGCCCCAGAAGAGAAGACTTTATCTGGTACTTCTGTCAGTGGTAAGACTTTTCCAGTCAATGGACTTTTCAAATTCTGACGTGCTGTGCTGATCGTATCCCCTGTTGTTGTTTCTGTTGCTTCTAATTTTTCATCTTGTACTTCTTCATCAAAACCAATCAAGTAAGTACCGACAAAACCAAGAACAAAAGCAACTGCTGTACCAATGATCGCCATGGTTACACTTGATTCAAGCGCTGGATCGGTACTGATAAATGTTGGGATGGTCAGTAAACTGATCAAACCACTAGAGAATGCTTTTACGCCAGCAAACCCGATGATTCCTCCACCAATCCCACCGGAAATACAGGCAACGATAAATGGTTTTTTCAAAGGTAACGTCACACCGTAAACAGTCGGTTCAGTGATTCCAAAGAACGAAGTAATCATTGAAGAGATCCCTAATGAGCGTAATTTTGAATCTTTCGTACGTAAAGCTACACCTAATGCTGCACCACCTTGTGCCAAAATTGCTGGTAAAAGCATTGGCATCAAAACATCAAAGCCATATTGTTCGATATTCAAGAAGATGATTGGCACAAAGCCCCAGTGCATCCCGAACATAACCAACACTTGCCACATGCTACCCATGATAACCCCAGCAACTAATGGACTGAAGCTATAAATCGAATTGAACAACCCACCTAAGGCATTACCGATAACGGTTCCAATTGGTCCTAATACTAAGAATGTCAAAGGCACCATGACTAACAAGACGATCATTGGTACAAAAATCATTTGTAAAAATTGTGGAATAACTTTCTTCACAAGTGGCTCAAACTTACTTTGTACCCAAACCGCTAAGATGATTGGAATAACAGAAGAAGTATAGCCTGATTGAGACAAGATCACTGGAAGACCAAAGAAATCAACTGCAACACCTGATCCTGCTAATTGCGTGATTGTTGGATAAACTAATGCCATCGCGATTGCTACGGACAAAAATTGATTGGTCTTGAATTTCTTTGCGGCTGTAAAGGCCAACATCACTGGTAGGAAAGTAAAGACCCCATCTGCTGCTGCAAACAAAATTTGGTAAGTGCCACTCTCTGCTGCCAGCCAACCGAGAACTGTCGCCAGTGATAAGAAACCTTTCAAAATCCCAGCAGCTGCCATGGCACCTAAGAATGGAGTGAAAATACTTGAAATAATATCGATCAAGCGATTCAAAGGATTTTTACTAGTATCCTCACTTTCTGAACTTGCCCCTTCTCCTAAGCCTTGTTCATCCACAATTGCTTGATAGACATCAGACACATTGCTGCCGATCACGACTTGATATTGTCCGCCACTTTGAACGACTTGGATGACATCGGGGTCATTTTTTAATTTCTGCGTATCTGCAATTGATTCATCTTTTAATTTGAAACGCAGTCTGGTCGCACAATGCACTAAACTATTAACATTTTTTTCTCCACCTACGGCTTCCCAGACTCTCCGTCCTACTGCTTGATTATCCATATTCTTTCCTTCTTTCTTTTTGATAAAAATAAAAAACCTAGATTGAAAAAACGGTCACGTGATTAGACGTGTCCATATTTTCAATCTAGGTTTTGCCTGCTTGATCCAGTAACAATCCTTATGATTGGGTTTGTTTTTCAGTTACTACACGTTGGATGTGGATCGTCAGGTAGATTTGTTCCCCTGGTCCCATCTCTTTTTGCTGTGTTTGTATCAGGTATTCATTGATCCGTTCCACACAGCGAAATGCTTTTGGATATTTTCCTTGGACAAGTGCATAAAGAAATTCATCTTTCTCATCCGAAGTTTCATCTTTTAAGTATCGTTGTGTGAAAAATTGTAAATGTGTAATGATCCGCTGATAATTTAAGGAATCTTCGTCAAAGGCGATGCCAAAAAATTTACTGATGATACTTAGGATATCTCGCACCATTTTCGTTGCCGCCATCGTTACTTGCATGTCGCCATTTCCCTGTTCACTATTGACGAAATGAAAGGCTATGAAGCCTGCTTCATCCATTGGTAAGGTCACACCGAGCTTTTCTTCAACAAGTTGAAGGGCTTGTTTGGCTGCTCGATATTCTTTAGGATAAAACTTTTTTGTTTCAAATAATAAAGGATTCGGTAATTCGATGTTTTCCTTTGCTCGACTGATCGCGTAATGGATATGATCGGTCAGTGTCAAATAGATGTTTGGCGATAATTGGATGTTTAGTTGTTCTTCGGCAAGGTCGACGATCTGCTTCACAAGATCGACCTCTTCTAATGGGACATCCGCCATCAATTGTTGGAACTGATGCGTAGTAAAAGAATCTTTTAGCACAAATTCTTTTTGGATCGATTCTTCAGAGATCGTATCGCCTGATTTTTTTTGAAAAGCAAGACCTTTTCCCATGCAGATGATTTCTTCGCCTAATTCATTTTTTGAAATGACAACATTATTATTCAAGACTTTTTCTATGACCATCTACATCGACCTCCCAACTAAAAAATAAAAAAACCTAGAATCCGCCCGTAATTACTAGCTGAATTCTGGTTTTGCCTGCCGAACAGTAACAATCCATTGATTAACTACGTTTACTATACCACTATCACATTTGTTATGCAACCCTTTTCATAGTTTTTATTTTTTTTAAAAGGTGAATAACTTTAAGCATCTTGACACAATGAATCCAATATACAAGCGATGAGAGCAACGAAAAAGGATAGAAATGAACGAGCCATTTCTATCCTTTTTCCTCTATTGTGATGTTGATGATCAGAATATGAAAAGCTTTTTTCTATCTTACTGCTCAGATCAAAACGTTTTTCTCACAACCTTGATAAACGGTGTTCAAGAAGCAACACTTCGGTCATAAGCCAAAAAAATCAAAAATGAAAAAGCCATTTTCAATTTTTCTGTCTTATGCCTTAGTGCTGATCGCTTCTTTCATAACCTTGACAAACAGTGTTCAAAAGCCAACTCCTACGATAATAAGGGCCTCCCTGAGAAAATATAGAAAACTATTTTCTCAGGGAGGCCCTTATTACTTGGAGCTGAACGGCTTTTTCACAACCTTACCTAAAACGTTCTCGTTGGCATGTCAAAGGCGTTTTTCATTTCTTGGGTGGCTTCTTTCATTGGTGTGATGCTTTCAAGTTCTCCTTGGACGACTAGGCGTGTAATGGCATCCATATCACCACAAGTGATCAAGGTGATCAATTCTTTTCCTTCTTCGATGTTCAATAATTCTGTTGCCGAAGGGTCGACTTTTTCTTTGAATGTCGCTTTGTACGTGTAGACGTTTTCCAAATCGACGATATAGATTTTATCACCTAAGTTTAGATTTTCTAACGGAGTAAAAAGTAATTCCGGATTGTTGGCACGATGACTTGCTAAGGCATAGTTGCCTTTCCCCATTTCTTGATCTGGGTCTAATGTTCCGGCACCGTACAATAAGTTTGCATTATCTAACCCTCTAAAAATCGGCAAATTGATCGAGACGGATGGGACGGCGATACTTCCAATGACTGGTAGATCTGGTCGATTCAATTGGGCTCTTAACACCGCTTCTGAACTCATTGATTCAACTGAATCAAAATCAAAGTTTGCCTCTTTTTGATTATTTTTGACAATATCATCACGAGTCACATTAGAAATAGCGTACGCATCTCCCGTATTTTTAACAAAAAAATCTTTGATCTGTTCATTAAAGATCAAGGCTAATCCTACTAATAATAGTAGAAACAATAGGAAATTGACCAGCCACTTTTTGGCTCTTCCTTTTTTTTTCATGTATCTTCCACCTTCCACGCTTATCTTCCTATGATAATTCTGTATATTTTTCTTTGCTGTTTTTACTTTTTTCTACTGGGTATTTCTGATTGTTTTTTTCTAATTTTTCTTCAATGATCGTATCGATATCTAAATTTAGATTGTCGGCCATCATATAAGAGTATATCAACACATCTGCTAGTTCTTCTTTGATTCGTTCAAGCTGAGTGGTGGTGACTTCTTCTGGTTGCTTCCATTGGAATAACTCTAATAACTCTGAGGCTTCTAAAGAAATCGAAATTGCTAAATCTTTTTCATTATGAAATTGTCGCCAATTGCGATCATCTCTAAATTGATTGATTTTTTCCATGCTTTTTTCCATTGATCTTCTCCTATTTTTAAATCAAGCTAAATTAATCATACCATGTTTAAAGTAAAAATAGTTTAGACTTATTTTAATAATGTTTTATATTTTTTATTATGTGGAGAAAATATGCGTATTATTTTTTCATCAAGGATAAAAGACAACTTGAGTTTCTTCAATGCCTTGCTATTACAAATCATAGGTACGTATTTTATGTAATGGGCCTGAGACACTAGTCATCTTATGCCCTTTAAAATCGAATAAACGGTGTTCCAGAAGCTGACCTTCAACAATAAGTTAGACAATTGTAAAATATGAATAACTATTTTTCAATTTTTTCTTACTGTTCAGGTCAAGACGCTTCTATCACAGCCTCAATTTAATCATATGTTAGAATATCCCTTTGATCCATTTACTATTGTTGTAAACTTGTTTTCAGATCTCTTACTCCTGACAAAGTCATCAAGACAAGGAAACTGATTAAATAAATTCCACTCAGAAATAGAATAACAGCCGTCAAACTATAATGGTCCATTAGAAACCCGATCACGATCGATGAAAAACCGCCTACTGCTCGACCTAGGTTCATGATAAAGTTATTCGCTGTCGCACGGATCTCTGTTGGATACAAACTACTGATGATCGCTCCATACCCACCATACATTCCGTTGATGAAGTAACCTACGACTACTGCTGCTGCGATCAAGCTCCATTGACTATGTGCAAGTACGAGTAAAAAGACAGACAAAGAGGAACAAATCAGAAACAGGCCAAATGCGAGGGTTGGACCAACTTTATCCATGATGATCCCAAACGTCATCATCCCTAATGACATCCCTAAAATCGTGCTGATCATCCATAAAGAGGACCCCGATACTGATAGACCTAATTGTGCCTGCATGATTGAAGGCAACCAATTCATCAATCCGAAGTAGCCGGCAATCTGTACAGTAACCATCAGACTAAGACCTGTCGTTTGCCATGCCATGTGTTTCGTTTGGAACAAATGACTAAGCTTTGTCTTTTTCCCAGTTTCTTTTGTTTCTTCAAATGCCTCTGGTTCTTTTAGCCCTCTTCGAATAAATAAAACCATCAAGACCGGCAAGACACCGATGACGTAAAGCATTTTCCAGCCAAACAAAGGAATGATCACCGCTGCTAAGATGGCTGCCAAAGCTGCACCAACTTGTGCGCCGATTGCAGCGACAGAAGATGCACGCCCGATTTGTTTCTTTGAAAAGCTTTCAGAAATCAAAGACATACATGCGCCGTATTCCCCACCAGCGCCGATTCCTGCGATAAAACGAAACAGATAAACAAGATAAATATTCGATGCAAAATACATGAGTAAAGAAGCAATCGAGAACAAAATGACTGTTTGCGAAAATACTTTGACTCTCCCGTATTTATCCGCCATCAATCCAAAAAAAATACCTCCAACGAGCATCCCTAAATTAGTGATTGTTGCAATCAATCCTGCTTGCGTTCCACTAATATTAAAAGTTGCGATCATTGAAGATAATGAAAAAGCTAAAAACATAATGTCCATATTTTCTAAAGCAATACCCGCTGATGTTGATAATAATACCTTTCGTTGATACTTCGTCATTTTTCTTCCCCTTTTCTTTAAATCACCCTAAATTGTTAAAATCATATCCAAAATCCAAGAAAAAATCAAGAACTTTTTCAGTATATGCGAAAAAATTTTGATCCTTCTTTTGTAAACGAATGATTTTTCCAATGGAAGGTGCTGTGAATAGAGCCCTTTCTCTTTACACTCATGAAAGCGGATGCTATATTTCTTGGTAGAAATGGCTTACTATTGTTTTCAGAATGGAGTTTTTGACAAATGGACAAACAAGAATTTTTAGAACAAATCAGTCATGGATTGATCGTTTCTTGCCAAGCATTACCTGGCGAAGTTTTTTATTCAGAAGAAGGTGGCTTGATGCCTTATTTTGCACTAGCTGCAAAGAAAGCTGGCGCAGTCGGTATTCGGGCAAATTCAGTCAGAGATATTTTAGAGATCAAAGAAAAAGTTGATTTACCGATGATTGGTATCATCAAACGGGATTATCCCCCTGAAAAACCGTTTATCACTGCAACGATGAAAGAAGTGGATGAATTAGTCGCCACTGGCGTCGAAGTGATTGCACTTGATTGTACCCTGCGTAAACGACACGATGGCTTATCGATCAGCGCATTCATTGAACAAATCAAAACGAAATATCCTAATCAATTATTTATGGCAGATATTGCGACCTTTGAAGAAGGAATCAATGCTTATAAAGCCGGGATCGATTTTGTTGGGACGACATTAAGCGGCTATACCGAAGAAAGTGAAGAAACAGAAGGGCCTGATGTGCAGTTGATCAAACGACTTCTTGAAGCCGATGTATGTGTGATTGCAGAAGGAAAGATCCACACACCCCAACAAGCGAAAGAAATCCAAGCGTTAGGTGTAGCTGGTATCGTGGTTGGTGGCGCCATTACCCGCCCACAAGAAATCACTCAACGATTTGTTGCTGCGTTAGATTGACAACACTTGAAAACAAAAAACCACTGTCTTTAAGTAACGGTTCACGCTGATCAGGGAGTGGGACATTCGTTCACCTCCCCCCACCTATAACCGAATAAACGGCGGGAACAGAAGTAACCTCTTATTATTGAAGTGCCCCTTCTTGAACGACGTTTATTCTATCTTAGACAGTAATGGCGTACTCCCCTAGATACTTTTTGCCTACACAAAAACGGTCTTTCAACACGTGCAAGGATGATTGCACGAATGGAAAGACCGTCTTTTCAGCCGGGGGGCTAAATAAAATATATGTTAAAAAAGAAAAAAATTTAGTTGGCTTTCATCTGTGCATCGAGTAATAACTCGTCAGGAAATTCACGAACATTAGCCATGGCACACTCACCAAAATAATCTGGTCCGTTCTTCCCTTTAAAATCAGATCCTCCAAAACAGTGGATATTGAAACGATCAACTAATTCCTGTACTTTTCGTTGATCTTTCAAACTATGTTCTGGATGATATTTTTCGATACCATCAATCCCAAACGAAGCCAGCTCAGGGATCAACTCGAAACTGTCGAGCTTTCCTGGGTGGGCAACGACGGACATCCCGCCACCGAGCTTGATTGCTTGGATCACTTCGTAGACATCGATCATTTCTGTCTCTTCTTGACCAAAATCATTATATTTGAATAATTTACGGTAAAGATGTCCATCAATCGATGTATCATATCCTGCTTTGATCAACGCAGACATGATGTGTTGTTTGTAAAGAGCGGTCGCCTGTTTCGCAAACTGTCTCACCTGCTCTTCTTTGATACGAAATCCTTCAGTTTGGATACGTCTCAACTGACGTAAGGTATTTCTTGTTCGCGCCGCACGCAACGGTTCACATAACTGTTCGATATACTGATAATTCAGTAGATTATACCCTAAGATATGTACCTGTTGCCGGCGTTTGAAATCATAAGCGGTCACTTCGATGCCTTCAATAAAATTGATTGGGGAAGGAGCGAAGACCTGTCTTATATGAGCTAATCCCGCCGAGGTATCTTGATCTACGACGGACAGGATATTCATGTGATGCTTCAATGCTAATTTGAGTAGTTCTTCTGGTGAACTGCTACCATCTGAAAAGTAACTATGGACGTGCAAATCTGCTTTCACTCGACGTTCTCCTCTCCTTTTTTCCAGTCAATTTCATCTCAATCAAGCGTGAATGATATATTTTTTTCGTAGTCTGATCGCCACGACTTCTAAAATCGCAACTACTGCTAAAATCATATACACTAATACGCCGATCTCATGAAAATCAAAATAAAAACTACTTGTCATCGCAAGTTGGAACCCTAAACCACCCGCTCCTGCGGCGGCACCTACGGCAATCGCATTGGTAAAGTTGATCTCAAAACGGATGAACAACCAAGAAAGCAAAGAGGTCATACAAGAAGGTAAAATTGCTTGGAACACCACCTGCCACCAACTTGCCCCACACGCACGCAATGCTTCGATCACACCAGAATCGATTTCTTCAATACTCTCAGAAAAGACCTTTGTGAGGTAAGCAATCGTGTGAAAAGACATGCCAATGATTGCCGCATTCGCACCCAATCCAATCAAGATCGAGAAAATCATGACCCACAAGATCGTTGGCACCGCACGGATGAATGACATTACTGTTCGAATCGCATTTGATATGCCCGGCTGGCTGATATTCCTTGCTGTAAACAATGCCATCAGGAAAGCTGTCACTCCACCAAGCAATGTGGTGATCACTGCTAAACCTATAGTCATACCTAATGCTTGAAGCAATGCTTCAAAGGGAAAACGTCCTGAGAGTCTTGGCTGGAGAAAAATCCGTTGCAAGTCTGTAAAAAATTGTCGCGTCGCATCCAGCAAGACGACCTCGCCATAATTCATCGTGAATAAGGTGTAGATCGATATACTAGTCAGTAGCGTAAACAAGACCCAAGGGACGATCCGATAGGTTTTCCACACGCGAATCCGGATTTTCTTTTTAGCATTTCGTCTGATTTTTGTCGGTTGGGCTAAGACGGTTTCTGTCACCGCTAATTCAAGTTCACTTTGTCGTTGGGCCATATCAATGAATCATCCTCCTAATTTTATTGGACGAAAGTTCCAGTGCGATCACGATGATGACGATCATCAAGATGACCATTCCTGCCATATCGTAGCGAAATTTCTTATAATAGAGGTCAAACAGAAAACCGATCCCCGTTCCGGTCAATATGCCGACTAATGTTGCATCACGGATGTTGTTTTCGATCATGAACAATATCCAACTGATCAGCTGACCAAAGACCATCGGTAAGACGCCTTGAAAAATGATCGCAAAGTAAGAAGCACCAGTCGCCGTCATCGCTTCTGTGATACTTCCTGCCACTTCATCGATCGTTTCCATAAACGAGCGCGTCAAGTAACCGTACGTTGTAAAGGTGATGGCTAAATAACCAGTAAATTCATTTTGTTTGAAACTCAACAGTAGGACCATTGCCCAAACCACAATCGGGATATTTCTAAAAAAACTAGCAAAGACCCGCACCACTGTTTTTGTTCCCTTATTCAGGCCAGTTGTCTCTGAACCAATGATTGCCGTAATCAATGAAAATACTGTGGCAGTCATCGTTGCTGTGATCGACAACAAAACCGTCTCAAGTAATTTAGATAAGATCAATGGCAAAGATTGGATCGAATTTTCCGTTGGGATAAAATTGGTGAACAACCAGAAAAAACTTTGGGGAATCGCCGCAATAGCTGCACCAAATTGAAAGCCAACAAATTGTGAAAAGGCAATGTACACGACAACAAAGCTAAAGAGTGTCACAAATAAAAACTGCTTCTTTTTACGAAAGAGATCTTGATTCAGTGTTTTATCCATCCAAGCCCTCCCTATACTAACAATTCATCAGACTGATAAATCTGATTGATTTGATTTGTTGTCAGTTCATCTGGGTTTCCAGAGAACACGACATTGCCACTATTCACGCCAATGATCCGATCGGAATAATCGATCGCAACTTCTACTTGGTGAAGATTCACTAGACAAGCAATATCTAATTCTTTCGTCACTTGCCGTAAATAATCCATAACGACTTTTGAAGATTTGGGGTCTAAGGAGGCGATCGGCTCATCACATAAGATCAACGCAGGACGTTGCATCAATGCTCGGGCAATCCCAACACGTTGCTTTTGTCCACCACTCAATTCATCACAACGTGTGTAAGCAAACTCTGATAATCCGACTTTTTCTAGCAAATCGAAGGCTTCCTGTTTTTCCTCTTCATTGTAGACACCAATCGAGCCTTTCACAGCAGACTTGTATCCAAGTCTACCGTGAAGGACATTTTCAACAGCTGTGAGGCGACTGACTAGATTATAATGCTGGAAAATCATACCGATTCTTCTTCTTTTTAAGCGTAAAGGCTTCTTCTTTAGACGTTGCATGTCCTCATCTTCAAAGAGAACAACCCCTTCATTCGCAGAAATCAACTGATTGATACAACGCAAAATCGTGGATTTTCCTGCACCTGATGGTCCGATGATCGAAACAAATTCTCCTTTTTCTAGTTGAAAGGAAATGTCCTTTAACGCTTGTTTCCCGTTACTATAGGTTTTTGAAATCGAGTCTACTTGTAATAGCATGGCTCGTCCTTTCTACTTCTTAGCGAAGTGGGTCATAGAAACTATCAGTGACTTCAACGAATTGTTCATCCGCTTCTTTCTGATATAGACCCACAGATTCTGAGTCTTTTGGTGAAAAGATCGCTTCATTATTCGTCACTTCTTCACTCATCATGGCTTGAGTGATTTTATCGACTGTTTCTTCATCCAGATTATCTCTGTTGACAACAAATGGTCCATTTAACACTGGGATCGAATGGATCACACGTACTTTTTCGCCTCTTACTGTATCAAATGGTGCCTCTGCATCTGCTTTTACTTGGTAAACGACACCCGCTTTATTTTCTTCACCTTCCACGACATCAAAATATTGAGCCATGTTCATAAATGCCGCTACGTCTGCATCGCCTTTAAGTAAGTTCACCGCAGAACCTTGGTGAGAACCTCCGAAAAGTACTTTATTGAAGAAGTCACCATCAATGATCAATTCATCCGAACTACCAAGTCCAAATTGGTCAACGATTGCTTGACTCGGTACTCTAAACCCAGAAGTGGAAGAATTAGAGACAAAGGAAAACGTTTTGCCTTCAATCGGTTCCAACGTATAGCCATCACCCTCTTGATACTCCGCTGTATCTTCTTCATTGACGACAATAAAACTGTAATAAACAGCATCTTCCAGAGTGCCACTTGCACCCGAATTTGTTAAAATCGCTTGAACATTTTCATTTTTGCGATTGGCTTCAATATAGCCATCTGGTCCCATATACGCTAAATCTACTTGTCCGTTCGCAATCGATTCGATCACGATATTATAATCTGTACTAATGACGATCTCGACATCTCTACCTGTTGCTTCCGATACGATCGTTTGGATCTCATTTCTTGATTGTTCAAATTCACTTGCTGATTCATTGGGATAAAAAGCAATCTTGATTGGTTCGGCAGAATTCTGGCTTTCGCCATCTGCTTGAGCATTGGAATTACACCCAGCTAATAAAAATAAACCGGTCATGAAAAACATCGCACTAATAACTTTCAATCGTCTTTTATTCCAAAACATGTGTGGTAAACTCCCTTGTTTTTTATTTGGTACATCTTTCATTTTATGGACTCAATGTAAATTTCTAATGGACTTCACGATAGGAGTAGATGAAGATTGTAAATCATTTGTAAAACAAGATCTCTTTTCTTTGATCATCCGACACCTTGGTATACCTGCGTTTTTTTTTGAAATAAATAAAACCTTCAAGAAATCCTCTTAACAAATTCATCCAATATTTACAAAAAAACGCAAAAAATAAAGGATGACTCGGTTGATTTGTTTCATCACCGAGTCGCCCTTTTCTATCTTTTATCTTTCATATTCATGGTTTTAGGTAGTTGGTCTAGTTGATTTTGCTTAATTTGATTCTAACAATAAACGGATAAATGTGATGGTAATACTTGGATCGTTACTGGAAGTTTTGTCCCTTCATCCCCATCGATATTTGTTGCTAGTTCTTCTTCGTCTACTAAAGAAATCACTAACTTCTCTGCTGTCTGATACGCAAGATTCTCCGTCGTCGCATCGACTCCTTTGATCAAATCAGGTACTGCTTTTAAGGTATCAAAAAATGAGCGGTCTTTTAAATATACAAAATGAAGCTTGCCATCATTGATTTCTGCTTCTGGCAAGAGTGTTTCAAAACCACCGACCGAGTTCGTCAAACCGATTAACAGTGTACTACTTTCGATTTCTTCCTCTACGCCATCAGCTTCCACATGGAACGTATAGGATTGGGTATTCGTCAGTTGTTTGAAGCCAGAAATAAAATAAGCCATCTTTCCTAGTTTGGTTTTCTTTTCAGGATCAACGTCATTGATTGCTTCTGGAATCGTTCCAATGGCAACGACGTTCATAAAGTATTGATCATTGATTTTCCCGATATCTAACGGTTTCGTGTGTTCGATCGAGAATTGTTGGATGGCTTCCTCTGGATCAATCGGCATATTCAATGCTCGTGCTAGATCATTCACCGTTCCTAAAGGGAAGAAGCCAAAATTTGGACGATGCGCTTGTTCTGCCAAGCCGCTGATAGCTTCATTCACCGTACCATCACCGCCCATCGCAAAGACACTATCGATTTTTTCCAGCGCCCCTTCACGAGCAAAATTCGTCGCATCGCCACTTTTTTCAGTGTGCAAAACTTGGACTTCATCAAAAAGGGGACGCAATTTATTTTCTGCCATTTCTTCATATTCTTTTGCTTTTTCTCCTCCAGAACTAGGGTTAACGATCAACAACGCTTTTTTCATCCGATTTCTTCCTTTCTAGTTTGTTCTTTCTCTTACAATAACATAAAACAAGAAAATTCTAAGGAATGATGCTATGGGGAAAAGCAACAAAAAAGCGATAAACTCTGAATCAACAGAATTTACCACTTCACTTTTCAGATCATTCATTCGAAAAAAATACTGCCACTTCAAACGTGCCACTTGACTCATTAAACCAAAACCATTCAGAAGCACCGGTTATTCGGCTTTAGTACATTCTTGACCTTCTTCCGCACTCTCATGTAACGATATTTGAAATAAAAAATAAACACTCACTTAGATTGATTATCACACATATCTTTTTTTGCTACTTGAGCGCATGAAATTTGATCATCCTTAAAACCAAATAACCGGTACTTCCGAAATACTTTGTTTATTGCGATTGCCAATCTGCTGGATAAGTGACATAGATGAAGCGTGCTTCCCCAGTTACTGAGAACTGGATACTCGTACTTTTCGGAATCAAAATCACCTCGCCAGCTTTTGCAGAGACTTTACGTCCATCGATCAGTATATCTAGCTGACCAGAAATCACATAATAGATTTCATCATATTCTAACGTCCAATCGAAAGTCGTATCCGTCATCTCCATGATGCCGCAACCAAGACGTGGGCTTTCTTGTAATGAAAAGAGATCCTTCGTGTATACTCGATCCGCAGGGTTTCCTGTATCAAGGCGATCTTCTTCAGACACTGTCATTTCTGCTAGTCTAATGGAAGCAACACCACTAGGATCGACCTGTTTTGCCGGCATCAATTTTTCCATCACTAATTGTCGTACTAAGTTTTCGATCATTTGACGATCTAATTCTGCCATTTTCGCCACGCTCCTATTCTACGATCGTTTGCTCTTGTTTCGTTGTTGTTTGCTCACTTACGATTACTTCTTTTTCTTTTCCTAATAAACGATTCGCCATGAATACTGCAACAAAGATCGCAGTGATCCCACCAACGATCTTTCCAACCATCATCGGGAAAATCATTTCTTTCGCCACGCCCGCAGTAAAGCCTAAATGATCACCTAAAATAAATGAAGCCGAGACTGCAAATGCCACATTGATGATTTTTCCACGACGGTCCATGTCTTTTAACATTTGGAACATCGGGATATTGTTTGCTAATGTAGCCACCATGCCGGCAGCTGCAATTTCATTCATACCTAAAACTTTTCCTAATTTCATCAAAGGTTTGTTAAACACTCGTGTGATGACTGCCACTAAACAGAATGCACCAGCCAATGTCAACGCAATATCACCCACTACTTCGATACCTTCTGTCACCGGAGCAATTCCTGGAATCAATGTGATGTCAACTAATTGTTGGATCGCACCAATGACCAAGCCAGCAATTGCAACGATCACTACACCTTTACCAAAGACATTGAATCCTTTGATCATTCCTTGTGGCGCTAACCATAGACCTACAATGATCAAAGCGGCAACGATCACGATCGGCAATAAGTTTGGTAAAATCATACTCATTGGCATGCCAGCAACTAAGCCACCTGCTAACAAACCTAATGGAATCGTAATGATTCCGCTCAGCACACCTGTTGCTAAGTATTGTTGATCTTCTTTTTCAATGATTCCTAAAGCAACAGGGATCGTGAACACTAAAGTTGGTCCCATCATTGCGCCTAAGATCGCACCGGCAAACAAGCCAGCTTGTGGGTCATGCGCCATTTGTTGTGCTAAGGCGAAGCCACCCATATCGTTGGCTAACAAAGTCGTCGCAAACATCGAAGGATCTGCTCCTAAGAATTCATATACAGGTACAACGATTGGGCTAAGAACTGTTGCAAGAACAGGTGCTAATGTGATGATCCCGACCATTGATAAGGCTAATGAACCCATCGCCATCAAACCTTCTTCAAATTGTTCCCCTAATCCTAATTTATTCCCGATACATTTATCGATCCCGCCGATAACCATAAAAAGAACCATGATATACATAATGATTTCATTGATACTCATCGTAAAACTCCTTTATTCTTCAATTGAATCAATCACACCGACAATCATTGCATCAATAGGTGTATCTGGATCACCAGCTGAAATTCTGGCTGCTTGTCCTTTGCTGATCAATACCTTGTCACCGACACCGGCACCGGCATTGTCTGCTGCGACAATAAACCCGATTTTCGTTTCTTTCTCATCTAATACATCGACCATCAGTAATTTCCAACCATTTAGTTTTTCATCTTTTCTGGTCGACCATAGACTTCCAGTCACTTTCCCTAATAACATCTGTGATCCCTCCTCATTTGAATAAACGATTTCTTAGCGCATATTCCTCAGCTAAAGGTGTCAACCGTTCCTGATCCATTAAATCTATTCCATTCGTTTGTTGTAGTCGCTGGATCAATTGCTTCTCTGTGACATACTTTCGTTTTGGCAACTCTTTTGCTAACACCTTTTTTCGGCAAGCCGTTAAAAATGAGTCATAGCTTGCATTTTCTTCCTCGAAAAAATACATCCCATAACGTTGACATTGCTCGGATAGCTCACTGACCTTCTTTTTGAGGTGATATTTCATTTGGCTCGAATGGTTCGCTGTCTCTGTTTGCAGAACCAAGACAGGCTTTCCTGCGAACAAAAAAGAAAGGATACTCGCCGTTTTTTGATCAGTCGTTAGCAACTGAGCAATCGCGGCCAATTGAGGAAAACTGACATGTTGGACGACTAAGCCATCGCTTTTCGTTGGATCTTGCGTTTCTATCCAATCGACCATCGATCGTTCAGCAAATAACGTTTTAGGATAACTTGCTTTTTCGTCCATCCATGCTAACTGATAGTCAGCTGTGGGCAATCGGTTCATCAGCATTTCTGTGACTTGCTGAATGACTTTTTCGATCTCCTTTACCTTCACGAAATCCCCTCCCTATTTACAAATGTAACCACGATCTCCTTTGTTCAAGCCGCAAGCATTTGCTTCATCGTAATCAATGTGCATATACGTCGCAAAATCTGGACTGACACGGACAACCACATCATCAAAGATCAGCGGACGACTTGCTTCCACACGTACTTTTACCGTTTGGCCATTCACTACTTGGTTTTTGTTTGCATCTTCTGGTGTCATATGGATATGGCGCTTTGCCACGATCAAGCCTTTATCTAATTGAACAGCTGACTCACCGTTCATTAAGATAACGCCTGGTGTTCCTTCGGTTTTGCCACTTTCTCTGACAGGCACGCGACTGCCTAAAATACGTGTATCCGTCATGGATACTTCAACTTGTGACTCCGCTCGTTCTGGGCCTAAAATGACCACATTTTGGAATAAGCCTTTGGGACCTGCGACAGTGATCCGCTCTTTACAGACATACTGACCGGGTTGAGACAATTCTTTGACTTTGGTCAATTGGTATCCTGGACCAAATAATGCGTCGATATCTTTGCGACTCAAATGCACGTGTCTTCCTGAAGCTTCTACTTCGAAAGAATGTTGTTGTGACTGGATACGTTGTACCACTTCATTGATAATTTCATTTAAATGATCCAATCGGTTCATCTCCTACTCATTTTTCGGCAGTTGAATCATACGTTGCAATTCTTCTGCCCATAACATAAAAATAGCTAAATCTGTCGGAAGTTCTTCTTCTAACAATTGACTGATTTTCTCTATTTGATACTCGATCTCATTGATTGAATAGTGTAAGGTTCTTTTTTGCAAGGAGGAACGATACATCATTCCTGAAAGTCGTTTTGGATGAGTTGAGCGCTTTTTCCCATCCAATCGACTAAAGCTTGCTAACCACTTTTGCTGATATTCTAAATACAACCAACCTTCGGCATAAATATCGTTTTCTTCCAATAAATGAAAGAAGAGTAGATTTTTCAGTTTTTTTATTTCTAAGCCAATTTTTCGTCGCACACTAGGCATCAACGATTCTTGTTCAAACATCGGTTGCTTAGGTTTCTCCATTGGAGAAGAAACGAGTTTTTCTCGCATAAGCGGAATATGATGCTCACGTAAATAGCTGGAGGCTGCGGGAGTCAAAAGACAATCCTTTGGCACAATGAAAGTGATTCCTGTTTGTATTTCTTTCTTCCGAAACATGTGCCGTAACTGGTCTTCTGTAATCACACCCATTTAACGCTCTCCTTTCTCCAATGGATTATTTCCAAGCATTGATCTCGTCTTGGAAACAAGCCAAATGAGCCAAAAATATAAGGAGTATTTTCGGTTCATTTGGCTCTTGTTTCATTTTAGACGTCTCTTACGATGATTATTCAGCAACTTTTGGTAAAATCGCATCTACTTCAGTGTGAGGACGTGGGATCACGTGTACAGATAATAATTCGCCAACACGTTCAGCTGCTGCTGCACCTGCATCTGTCGCTGCTTTTACAGCGCCAACATCACCACGAACCATGATTGTTACTAAGCCGCCACCTACTTGTTCTTTGCCGATCAATGTTACGTTTGCTGCTTTCACCATTGCATCTGCTGCTTCAACAGCACCTACTAATCCACGAGTTTCGATCATTCCTAAAGCGTTTGTACTTGACATTATAATTTCCTCCTATTGTGTGTGTTTTCAATTAATATATATTACATATTATTGTAATCGAGCTAATACTTGGGCAACGAGTGTATCGATCAACTCATCTTTATTGCCCTCTTGGTTGTTTGTTTCTTGGACTGGCATTTGAGCGCCAGCGCCAAATTCTTGACGGATGTCCGCTAGATCAGTGATACCGTAAGCGACACGACGAACATTGAATAGGTTTTCTACTCCGATATTGTCAGATGTCGAACTTCCACCAACGGCGCCACAGCCTAGTGTCAAAGCTGGTACTAAGCCAGTTGAAGCGCCGATTCCTCCTAATGAACCTGCGGTGTTGATCAACAGACGAGAAACTGGTTTTCTTAAGCCAAATTCACGGACGACTTCTTTGTTTTCAGTATGGATACACATCGTGTGTCCTGCACCTTCACCTTTTAAGATCTCAACAGATAGATCACAAGCTTCTTGCCAGTTTTCTACCGTGTAAAAAGCAATGATCGGTGCTAATTTTTCTCTTGAGAATGGATACTTGATCCCAACGTTGCTTTCTTCTGCCACGATCAGACGACGATCAAATGGAATATTCAAGCCAACTAATGAAGCGATATGACGAACCGAACGTCCCACGATTTGTGGGTTCATCGTGCCGTTAGGTCGTAAGATAAAGCGAGATAATTTATCTGCTTCGTCTGGACTCAAGAAGTAAGCACCTTGTTTGATCAATTCAGCTTTGACTGCTTCACGATTGACTTTTTCTACGATGATGGACTGTTCAGATGCACAGATCGTTCCGTTATCAAATGTTTTAGAATCCATGATCCGTTTCACCGCCATTGGGATCAATGCGCTACGTTCAATATATGCTGGACCATTTCCTGGACCTACGCCGATCGCCGGTGTTCCTGAAGAATACGCCGCTTTGACCATCGCATTGCCACCAGTGGCTAAGATCAAGTTCGTATCTTTGTGGGTCATCAATTCTTTTGTTGCTTGCATTGTTGGTGTCGTGATCACTGACACACTCTCTTTTGGTCCCCCCGCAGATTCAATCGCTGAACGAATGATCTCCACGGTCGCTTGGATCGATTGTAAGGCGTTTGGATGTGGGGAGAAGACGATACTATTCGCAGCTTTCAATGCGATCAAGGCTTTGTAGATCACTGTTGAAGTTGGGTTTGTCGATGGGATCAACCCAGCAACTACCCCAACAGGTACGGCAATCTCCGTTACCTTTTTCTGTGGGTCTTCATTGATGACGCCCACTGTTTTCGTATGTTTGAATTCTTCATAAACGATTTTTGAAGCAAAAGCATTTTTGATGATTTTGTCTTCATAGATACCGAAGCCAGTTTCTTCATTCGCCATTTTTGCTAGACGTTCACGTTGTGAAAATGTAGCGTCTGAAACGGCTTTGACGATTTGATCAATCTGCGTTTGCGAAAATGTTTCTAACACTTGTTGTGCCTTCTTTGCAGCTGCGATCAAATCTCGGGTTTCTTGAATCGAGCGTAAATCTTTATCCACGATGGGTCACTCCTTTAATTTCTGCCATGATCGCCTCTACTAATGCTTGTTTGCTTGCAGATTTGATTTCTGATGGTTTTAATTGTTTCACATTCAATTTGTAAGCTTCTTTTCGTAACTCAGCCACACGTTTTGCTTGTAGCTCTGCCCGACGATCGTTTGTTTCACTGATCTGCGTGGCTTCAACCTTCGTTTCGACTTTTGTCGGCTCGGCTGGTTCTTCTAAACGATCAGGTGTTACTTCAGTGACACGTTCTTCTGTTTTCGGTTGTTGAAAAAGGATGTGCGTCTGTTCATCCACCCGTGAAATCACATGATGTGAAATCAGACAGTTCAATGCCTTCGCTACGACTACCCCTGCATCGACTGCTGCATTGACAGCAGCAACATCACCACTTAGTTGGACAGTGGTTAGTCCACCTTTGATGATCTCCGCATTCAACAAGGTCACATCTGCGGATTTTAACGCAGCATCGCTGACACTGACAGCGCCTAAAAATCCGCGAACTTCGATCATACCAATCGCATTCATTCGTGACACTCCCTTAGTAACTTAACGGATTTTCTGCGATCCGTTGAACGACTTGTTCAAAAGCTGTACAAGCTGCTTTACATGCTGATTGACTACCCGTTAAAAGCGCCCCACCAAAGTTTGTTTCAGATGGTGGTCCAAAGAAACTGCAGATTTCAACATCCGCCGCTTTCAATGCTGCATCTAGTGCAACCATCGCTTCTAAAGGTGGCGCGATCAAGTAAGCAATTGCTTCGCCTTCACGAATGTTCGCTTCTTTTGATAAGTATCTTCCAGAACGAGAAACCACATGGGCAAAGTACACGATGCTGTCATCGTCATTTGCACTGATAAAGCTTGCTTCTTGTTCAATGACTTGTGTCACGACAGATAGTCCACTGGTGATCTCAGCCGGACTAGGTCCAGCAATGATCCCGATCACTTCACCCGCAAGTTTTGTAGAAGCATTCGCTGCTCCTGCGTACATACTTTTCGCATAAACAACTTCTACTTCCGCCGCCTTTGTTGCTTCATCTAAAGCCACATAAGTCACATCATCACAATCTGATGTCACGATACCTAATGAGCGCATCCCTGGTGTCAAACCCAATTGCTCTGCTAACGCAGCATCTACATTAGGAATGACTTGAACACTCAAGACGTTTGCGCCTAAACGGTCATTTTTCATTGATGATTCTCCTCCTATTCGGCTTCTTTCAATTCAATCCCAGATTTTTTCTTATCTAGCATTTTTTTGATCAATTCAGCGATATATGCACCGGCTTCAACCGCTGGTGTCCCACCCTTATGGATGTTTGAGATCACTGTACGACGAGCTTCCGGCATTCCGACAGTCGGACGGTAAGCAACATACGCACTCATCGATTCTGCTGTTACAAGTCCAGGACGTTCACCAACTAATAGACATACTACTTCTGCATCAGTGATCTCGCCGATTTGATCCATTGATGGTACACGACAATATTTGACGAATACGACTTGATCAAAATCTAGGCCATACATTTTCAACCCTTGTTTGATTGCTGGTAGTACTTCTTTGATATTTGCTCCGATAGCCGCAGAACTTAATCCATCCCCAACAACGATCTGCACTTTGGCTTTTGCTGTCGTTTGTTGTTTGATTTTTGTGCTATTTTCTTCGTCAAATTGACGACCAAAATCTGGACGAGTCAAGTATTCGTCTTTTGTTTTACAAATCGTTTGTGTTGAAATGAAGCCCATTTCCTCAATCAATTGTGGATCAACATCAGAGAATACAGCATCTTGTGCTGCTGCATGGTCCGCACGGAAACGTAAGGTAGAATCAGTCATATAGCGAGTGCCTGTACGTCCCACTCCAATACGAGCAGGTGTAAATGCCTTCATGCGCAAGTATCCTGTTTCATCTTTTGCATCTTTGACCAAAAGCTGTTTACGTAGATCTACCTCTGTGATGTCGTCGATCATGCCTTCTTCTACTACTGGCATGGTTGTTGTCATCGTATTGGTTGTTGTGGCTGGTGTTTTTGGTAGTTCTGTTGATTGTTCTGTTGGTTTTTCACCGGCTACCATCTCACTTAGCATGGAAGTGATCATTTCTTTCAATTGTTGTTCGTTCATTTTTTTCTTGCACCCCACTTATTTGATAAATACTGAAGCATCGCCGGCTAGGCTTGTTAATTTCCCATTTTCCATCAAGCCCATTTTCTCCATCCAACCTTCAAATTCTTTGATTGGACGTAAACCGAACAATTCACGGACGGTTGCTGTTTCATGGAAACCTGTCGTTTGATAGTTCAACATCACATCATCCCCATGAGGAATACCCATGATATACGTACAACCAGCTGATGTTAGTAACACAGCTAAGTTTTCCATATCGTTTTGATCTGCTTTCATGTGATTTGTATAACATACGTCACAACCCATTGATAAACCTGTTAGTTTACCCATGAAGTGATCTTCTAAACCTGCACGAATGACTTGTTTTGAATCATACAAGTATTCTGGTCCAATAAAACCGACAACAGTATTCACAAGGAATGGATCAAATTTCTTCGCTAAGCCATAGCAACGTGCTTCCATCGTTACTTGGTCTGCACCAAAATGAGCTTCAGATGATAACTCAGAACCTTGACCAGTTTCAAAATACATCACGTTCGGTCCAGCTGCTTGACCACTGCTCAATGCTAATGCTTGCGCTTCAGCTAACATGTCCGCATTCAAACCAAACGCAGTGTTTCCTTTTTCTGATCCAGCAATGGATTGAAAAACTAAACCAGTCGGTGCGCCTTGACGCATGGCTTCCATCTGGGTCGTCACGTGAGCCAAGACACAGGTTTGTGTTGGGATCTCCCATTCGCTGCGAAATTCTTCAAATTTATCTAAACAACGTTTCACGCTTTCTGTCGAATCATCCACTGGATTCAATCCGATCAGTGCATCGCCGGCCCCGTACGATAATCCTTCCATTACAGAAGCCATGATCCCGTCTACGTCATCTGTTGGGTGATTGGGTTGTAGACGATTGGAGAAAGTACCTGCGCGACCGATTGTTGTGTTGGCTGTTTTTTCAATGTGGATTTTTTTTGCGCCTACGATCAAGTCCATATTTGACATCAATTTGCAGACTGCCGCAATCATTTCCGCAGTCAATCCACGAGAGATATATTTGATTTCAAAATCTCCTGTTTTGTCTGAAAGGATATATTCTCTTAATTCGGCAACTGTCCAATGTTTGATCATGCCGAAAATACGCATGTTGACTTGGTCGATGATGATACGTGTGACTTCATCTTCCTCATAATCAACCACTGGATGGTTGAATAAATCGTTTAAAGTCAGATGCGATAACACGACTTTTGCTGCTACACGTTCTTCCGCAGAAGTTGCTGCCACACCCGCTAATTTATCTCCTGATTTTTCTTCATTTGCTTTAGCCAACACTTCTTTGACTGAAGAAAACTGATAGGTTTTGCCAAATAATTTTGTTTTTAAAATCATTTTTCTTGTCGCTCCCTTAATTAAATACTAATGTTTTGACAACTACTGGTAACACTGCACCTTCGGCGACAGGTTGACCAATATCGATGTAATCCCCATTTTCTACTTTGACGGAATCAATGCAGATGAACGGATAATTCCCCGGTAAATACGCATGTAAGGCATGACCTAATGCTTTTGCCATGTCTTCGTCCACCATGATGACGAGTGGAATATTTTCAGTGATCAAGGCAGATAACCCTCGAACGATACCTTCCGCATATCGTTGGACATCCGCAAACGTCGGGTTCACGATCCCCTTCATCGCTAAAGCGATTTGTGGTGTTTCTTCCAACCGATGCCAAGCCAGCTTTTCATTGATGCGCTCACTCATTGCTTCCGCAGGCAAGGACTCATCTTCTTGGGAAACTTTCAAGATCGGAATATTTTTGATTGGCAGGATCTGCTCATGATAAGCGATCGTACTGCCACTAATATCAGCGGTATGGGAACCTGCCCCGACCACCGTTGCCCGAATCGTTTCGTTACTTTGTAAGACTTCTTTTTCAGCGAAAATTTGCGATTTTCGTAAAGCCGTACCTAATAACAGACCGATATCCCCATACTTGAACATATCTGTCACTTCTTCGATCAAGCAATCCGCTACACCACCAGAAAAAGTGACGATTGGTAGTTCGCCATCTAGCCGTAACCCTCGGTTCGTAATGAATAACTCATAAAATGGACTTCGTTTTCCGATCCCCACGCTATTCGCCAAAACTTTTACTAACTCATCAATCACTGGTTGGATGGCGGGAACAGAAGCTTTTGTTCCAACTTTTAACGGCAATCTCAACTGCTCGATCATTTCTGTGATCTTTGGTGAAATATACGAAATAATCCCTGCTTGATCGACCTTGATCAGTCGACCGCCGATATCAAAACATGCGGTATCATTGATTTCCCCATCAGTGAAGACGACTAAGTTACTCGTGCCACCGCCGATATCGATGTTGACGACCGAAGCATGACGCTTTGTCGAATACTCTTGCGCGCCTGCCCCTTTTCCGGCAATGATACTTTCAAGATCTGGGCCAGCTGTCGCGACCACGAAATCCCCAGCAAAACCACTCAACGCTTGTAATACTTTGCTCGCATTGGCTTTACGAGCTGTTTCACCGGTGATGATCACCGCGCCCATTTGGATTTGTTGCTTCTCGATTCCTGCTTGTTGATATTGTCGGGAAACAAACGCTTTGATTGCTTCATCATCAATCATTGTCTGATTGATCAAAGGAGTGAAGATGATTTCACTACGGTAGATCACTTCCTTATCTGAGATCGTGATCCGCGGAACGGAAAACGCAGAGGCGAAATTTTCGATCGTCAGCTCCGACAAAACAAGCTGGGTCGTTGAAGTACCTAAATCGATCCCTACAGTAAGAATTTTTTCTTTTGCCATCTTTTTTCTCCTTTCTACAAACAAAAAATGCTTAAAGACAGCCTAGAATTTCTTCTACGCATCTTTAAGCATCGTTGCTTTTTCACCGAACAACATCTTTGGTGTTCTGTTCAAAATAGAAACAAGTTTTTGTTCCTTTATTGGATGATTCAATTTTCACTTTCCCTTTTAGCTTATCTTTGATATAGCTATTCACGATCATCAAACCTAAACTGGTCTCTTTGTTTCGGTTGACATCATAGCCATTGCCGTCATCTGTAACAGTGATCGTAATGACTTTATTTTCGATTTCTCCTCTGACTTCAACTATGCCATGTTGATCTGCCTCAAAGGCATGGTCAAAGATATTTTGGAGTAACTCGTTGACGACTAAGGAAATGGAAACCATTTGGTCGCTAGAAACAGTGATCGTCGGATCAACCGTTAGAGTCAAGCGGACTTTCTCCGGATTGAAAATATGGCGGAAATTGTACATCACTGCTTCAAGCATTTGTCGCAAGGAAACATTATCTTCCACTTGCTTCGACAATAATTCATGAGTCATCGCGATTGCCATGATCCGGTTCACACTTTCTTTTAGTACTTTACTAGCCTCTTTGCTAGTGGTACGGCGTGCTTGGATCCTCAATAATGAAACGACGGACTGTAAATTATTTTTGACACGGTGATGGATCTCGCGGATCGCTACCGATTTTGAGACGATTTCATCTTCTTTCTTTTTCACTTCTGTATTATCTTGAATAATCATTGCTACTCTCGATCCTGCATCAATCCAAACTTTTCGAATATTAAAGTAATAATTTAAATACGCGGTCTCTAATTCGATCAACCGATTTTCGGTCTGATCGTTCATCTGATAAAGAACATATTCGAACGTTGTATAATCAAGAGAGAGATTGTCATAGTGTAAATCATTGATCATTTCGCGATAGCCTAGTTTTCGGTATAATTCTTTGGCCCGATGATTCGCCAAGACCAGATTTCCTGTGGTCGTATCAAAAATCAAGACCGCTTCGGCTAGCTGGTCCATGATCAAAGGATCGAATGTGGATTCGATCGCTATTGTCCCTTGCTCGTTTGACTGTAGTTCTTGTCGTTCAACTACCCCAATCGGTTGCTCGACTCCCTCTTCTACGATGATCACACCGATCGTTCTTTGTTCATTGCGAATCGGAAAAATGTTTTGCTTGATCAAGCGATTTTCTTGCGTGACTGCTAACAACCCAATGCTATTCAAGCTTGTTTCCATCGTCCGTAAGACGCCAGGTTCATTTTTTAGTAACGCTTCTTTTCCGACAACTTCATATTTATATAATGAGGGGATATGTTTTGGCTTCTTATGATAGACAACTAATGCTTCTTTGGTCATTTCATTAAAGACATCGATGAACACATCTGCCATCTCATAATGCTTAGACTCTGCTAAATAAGCACTCGTCCGACAAAGCTCTTGGATATCTGACTGGGTTAGGTTGGTATAACGCTGACATAATGTATTGATTCGTTCCATTATTCATCATCCATAATAATCAATTCTGCGATGTCACTCATCCGTGCGCGTTTGTTCATACTTAATGTACGTAACATCTGGTAAGCTTCTTCTTCAGAAATATTATTTTCTTTTGCTAAGATCCCTTTTGCCTTCTCCACAACTTTTCGTTCTTCCAGTTTCAACTGTAGTTTGTCGATCTGCTGTAGCAAGTTTTGGGTTTCTTTCCCTCTGGCGATCCCCATTTCAATGGTTGGGATCAATGATTTTGCATCTAATGGTTTTACCAGATAACCGATTGCTCCTAATTTCTTCGCTTTCTCCGTATTCTCATGATCACTGTAAGCAGAAAGAAACACGACACTCCCTGCTAACTGATCTTGGATGATTTTTTTACCGGACTTTAGACCATCTAAAATCGGCATTTGGATATCCATCAATACAAGATCCGGCTTAGTCTCTTTACAAACTTCGATTGCTTCAAATCCATCTGCGGCTTCCCCAACAACTTCATAACCAGCTTCCAGTAGAATATCTCGAGTGTCCAATCGTGTGATTGGTTCATCGTCTACTATCACAATTCTGCCCTTCATATTCAATACGCTTTGTCTCCCCCGAACTAAGTTCTTGTAATTTCACACGTCACAGAGAATTGCAAAATCTGTTTGAGTCCATCCAATACAGCATGTAATGCTGCTTCAACAGAACTCACGTCGCCAGAAATAACTACTGAACCAGAGAAACGATCGATAAAACCAATCGTAATGTCACCACTTTTCGTTGCAATATCCACAGCAATGATTGCGGCTTCACTTGGCGTAATCGTCAAAATCCCTAACGCATTGCTTGTGCCTGCTGGTAATCCTAATTTTGTGTAGACTTCCTTGTCGGGACTCGCAATGATGTGGGCTAAAGTGACTTGTTTTCCTGGGACGTATTCTTGGATCATTCGTTGTTTTTCTTCCAAACAAGACTCGCTCCTTCATTTTAAGCAATAAAAAATCCTCAATAATAAGCCATAAAGTATTCACTTTACGCTTGTTATTAAGGGCCCCATTGCTCTTAAATTTTGAAGCACTCCGTTGTGCTCATTCATTATATGTTAACCTTTTCACGATGTCAATCTTTATAAAATGGCTTTTAATATTGCTCTAACGCCTTTTTCATCTGCTTTACGAGGATTCGTTCTCGTGCAACCATCTGCTAAGGCAGCGGTGGCAATCGCTTCTTCTTGTACTAATACTTCTTTTGAAGACAAACCGTATTCACTCAACGTCGCTGGCATCTCTAATTTTTCTCGTAGCTGTTTGATCATACGAATTAAATTCTGCACACCTAAACGAGGATTTTTTGTTTGCGTATTGCTTATGCAGTTTGCTAATGCCGCGTATCGTTCAGCCACTTTGATTTCGGTCACTTGGCCATTTCCTAAACCACTATTGTAAGCAATCACTTCTGGCAGTAAGATCCCATTGATCCGTCCATGTGGGACATGTAAACGAGCGCCAGCCGCATGAGCGATTCCATGATTTAGTCCTAGTGAAGTCGAATTGAATGCCATCCCTGCCATACAAGAAGCTACGTGCATTTGCTCTCTCGCTTCTTTATCTTGGCCATTTTTGTAGGCTCGTTCTAAATATTCAAAAACTAACGCAACCACTTTCTCACATAAGGCATCTGCTACTCCATTCGCTTCTGTGGAAACATAGGATTCAATGACGTGGGTCAGCACATCCATTCCTGTATCAGCAGTGATTTTAGGTGGAACACTCATGACTAATCCGGTATCTAATATCGCAATATCCGGTTGGATCTCTTCTGTTACTAAAGGGATTTTCAACCCCAATTCACTGATCGTGATCACTGAGAAGTTTGTCACCTCAGACCCTGTCCCACTGGTTGTTGGGATTGCAATAAATTGTGCAGTCAAGAGACCCATTGTCTTTTGCCCAAAATATTTCATTGCTTTCGCTGCATCGATGGCTGAACCGCCACCTATTGCCACGATGATTTCACTTTGAAAACTTTCCATTTCTTTGATGCCTGAAACGATTTTATCAAGTGGTGGATCAGGAACAATATCACTAAATACGTGATACTGATTTAAATAAGTTGTGACTTTTTCTACCATGCCATTTTCTACCATAAAGGGATCAGTAACGATGAAAACACGCTTATCTTTAACATTCTCAAGACTTTGTAACGCATCTTCCCCCAAAATGATCTGTGTCGAGAATTGTATACTTTCCACGAACATTCCTCCTTGAAAACAAAATAAAAGAGACTTCAAACCAATGGAAATCAAAAGATCCATTTGTCTGAAGCCCCTTTGCTTCTTTTACAATCCATACAACAGTGTATGGTGTCTATTCTGTAATTATTAATCAACACATGCGCTGGGAATCAGCAGTACGCCATTGTACTTGAAATCTCTTTCCCCATTGAAAGACCAGCCCAATATTCCCATACACATCATCGTGCTATGTGTGGGATTGAATCAAATATTCTTGGGCTGACTTTCAAAAAACGTCATTTTTTTAGCAACACCCTGTTTTGCCTCGAAACAGTTTGCCCAATAATGAAAAATAAGAAAAGACCTGACTTAAAAGCTTGAACGCTTTATCACAGTGGCGGGACCGTGCCAGCATCTCACTGGCTTCCATTCGTATCTTTCATAAACATTTGATTAATCTAACAGCACTTTACCATACTGTTTGTGAAAAATCAAACACTTTTTATAAACCTTCTTCTTTTATCTTATGGAAGACCTTCTCTCCTCTTGTATAAAAAACATCCTCTTGCCCCATTTGCACATTCATATAACGCGCCAACGCATAAAAATAGTCAGACAAGCGATTCACAAACACGATCACTTCAGGATTGATCGCCGCAGTCGCACTTAAACGGACGATATGTCGTTCCCCGCGACGAGCAATCGTTCGTGCCACATGGACCATGCTCGCTCCTTGACAGCCCCCTGGTAAAATAAATCGTTCGATATCCGGCGATTGCTGTGTGTAAAAATCAATCCGTTCTTCCAACCAAGTTACGCTTTCTTGTTGGACTTTAAGCGGTCTTCCATCTTCCAAGACCGTTGATAGATCAGTCCCTACATCAAATAAAAGTTGTTGTAGTTCTTCCAATTCCTCCTTAAAAACGTCTTGTTCTTTTGACAATTGACTGATCGTATAGCCCAACCATGAGTTCAATTCATCGATCGTCCCATAACTTTCCACACGATCTGAATCTTTCGATACGCTATGACCACCAACTAGTTTCGTCATTCCCTTGTCGCCTGTTTTTGTGTAGATTTTCATGATTCTCCTCCTAAGTACTCAATCAATTCTGCTAGTCCCGTTTTTTCGACTGATGAGACTTCAAACAGTTTCGTTGCTCCAGCTGCAAGCAATTGTTCACGTACACGCGCCAACTCTTTCTCGTCTTTCACTAGATCAACTTTGGTCATGATCCCGATGACTTCTTTTGGAAAGATGTGGCCAAAGCCTGGTGAAAAAATCTGTTCTTGGTCTAACGCACTTTGCACCAAACCAATGACATCTGCTTCTGCCGCTGTCACAGTCAAAGCAGCGTAGTATTGGCGATGTAGAATAAATTCCCCTGGTGTATCGATCATCTCAGGATGAAATTCTACCGCTTGGGTCTTATCATAAACGATTGCTTCTCCTCGCAAGGCTTGACAAAGAGTGGTCTTTCCACAACCAATCGCACCCATTAAAATGATTCTCCTCATTTACCTCTCCTCCATAAAAAAAGCCTAAAAAAGCAGAATAATCTCTACTTTTTTAGGCGGCATTGCCATATTCAACCGCACACATCTTTGTGTGCTTCTTTTCACTAGTGTAATCGCTTCTCTCAGGTTTGTCAAAATAAATCTTGCTCTATACTAACGAAAAACAATGAAAAATCTATTATATCATGTACATAAATTTGAAGTTAACTTCTAATTTACGGTAAAAAAACATTTTTTTGAAGTTAACTTCAAATTTAATGAAAATAATGATTTTTTTGAAGTTAACTTCAAATATGGTATACTTACACCAACAATAGGATATTGGAGGAGGGATAACTTTGTTTCAACGACCTGATTATTTAAATCAATTGATCGATTTACAGAACACTGATTTCATCAAAATCATTACTGGCGTTAGACGGTCTGGTAAATCTGTGTTACTTATGCTCTACCAACGCTATTTATTGGAACAGGGTGTGGAACCAAATCATATTATTTATATCAATTTTGAATCATTCAATTATCAAGTAGTCACAGATGCAGAGAAGTTTAGGGACGTGTTAGCACCATTGATTCCTCAAGATGAAGAAAAAGTATATTTTTTATTTGATGAGATCCAGCTTGTCGATGGATGGCAGCGTGTCGTCAATGGCATAAAAACTAGCTTTAATTGCGAGCTAGTCATCACTGGTTCAAATGCGAATATGTTATCTGGAGAACTTGCCACTTTACTTAGTGGCCGATACATTGAGATTCCTATCTATCCCTTGTCGTTTGATGAATTTTTAGCTGTTAAGGACATTGCAAAAGACTCTCGGTTTGTTGATCAAGCATATCAGGAATATGAACAATATGGTGGTTTTCCCAGTGTAGTATTAGCTGATGAGAGAATCAAAGATACGATTTTATCAGGGATCTTTGATACGATCGTCCTGAACGATGTTGCCTTGCGTGCCGGTTTAAAAGATGCAACAGTGTTAAAAGCGCTGATTCGTTTTTTATCAGATAATGTTGGCCAACTCGTCAATGCGTCAAGAATTGCGAACACATTAAAGAGTGAAGGAATCACAACGAGCACGCATACCATCAATCGCTACTTAGACCTATTGGAACATGGTTATCTCTTTTATCGTGCACAACAGTATGATATTAGAGGCCGAGAATATTTAAGAACGAATGGAAAATATTTCATTATTGATTCTGGACTTCGCAGAAACGCGGTAGGAAGAAAAGACGGTAATTATAGTAATCGTCTAGAAAATATCGTTTACGTCGAGTTACTAAGACGAGGTTATCTAGTAGATGTTGGCCGTCTTGACAATCAGGAAATCGATTTTGTTGCAAAAAAACTAGATGAAACACTCTATATCCAAGTAACTTATGAGCTTCCCAACAATAATCGTGAAACTGACAATTTACTTCACATCAAAGATAATCATAAAAAAATAGTGATTACCGGTAAATATTATGAGATCAAACAAGTAGATGGTATTCCGATTCAATACATCGTGGACTGGTTACTTGATAAATAAGCAGCTCAGCTAAATAAACGAACGCCTAGCAAAGCAATCACTAATGACTACTTTGCTAGGCGTATTTACTTACTCATAAACTTTATTCCTTTAGCATCAAACTTCTTTTACTTCCTAACGCACGATCGAGCGTGACATCATCGCGATCGTATGACGATTTCCACGGATCGCGCGGCTCATCGCCATGATATTTTCTACCGGAGCGATTCCTGAATAACCAGCATCGCCGATATGTTGGATATCTACACCACAAATTTTATTTTGGATCGCAATTTGTTTGATCGTGTCTGAATCGGATGATTCTTGGCTAGTACCAATTGCTGACATCACTAGCGCGCCTGCTGCATGGATCACTTTGACCGCCGCTTTTAATTCAACATCATCAAAACCTGGAACCGTTCCTACCGCAGGGACTAAGATCACATCGGCACCTGCTTCGATGAAGGATTTGATTGCTTCCAGATCTGCTACTGGTTCATCGACTCCGGCCCCGTGCATTTTCCCAGCGATGATCATGCCACCAAAATGTTCTTTTGCCATTGAGATTGCTTTTGTAATGGCATCATTCGTCACACCACTTCCTGGATTTCCTGTCAAACAGATAAAATCTAATCCCTGTTTTTTGGCTGCTTCCATTGTTTCACGAGTCGCTTGACGCCCCGCTGGGATATCCAGGCGATCTTCTGCCATCTTCGCCTCTAAATCAACCGGTTCAAGATTCGCACCAATCGGTCTGCCGACTACTTTTCGTAACGTTTGAATGATTGGCTCTTCTTCCTTACCTTTCAAACCTGAAACAACTGGTTTTAATGCATCAAAAGCATTCAATAAAATCAAATCAGCGCCATACGCACGAGCAATTTCAGAGTTGGTGACATCTTCAATATTACTGTCCCTGATGACCACATTTTCTGAACAAATCACACGTCCTTCACTTGCTTTGATCGATTGTTTCAATTCTGTCCCTGACATCTTCATGATCTCTGATGTTTGCGCGCTAATAAATCGTTTCACCATGTTATTTCCTCCTTAAATTTCTTGCATTTCATTCATGCGGTTTTGTTTTTCCATCACTCCAAAGAATGGTAAATAAATCAAAATATTCAAAATCAAGCAAATGATTTGGATAATTGAACCTGAGATATGCCCCCCTGTAGCTAGAAAACCTGAGATAACAGGAGGCATGGTCCAAGGAACAGCAATTCCTACCGTACCGTGAACAAAACCAAGGGACATCGCAAAATACGTCACCACAGCATTGACCATCGGTGCCAAAATAAATGGAATCAACAACGTAACATTCAACACGATCGGCATCCCAAACATTGCCGGTTCATTGATATTGAAAATACCTGGTGTCAATGTTAATGGAACCATCGTTTTTGTCATTTTCGACGAATTTTTTCTCAAACCAACGATTGCTGCCGCAATCACTAAACCTAGTGTAGCTCCACCACCACCCATATACACAAAGTTTTCCATAAATGGTTGCGTAATGATGTGCGGTAATTTTTCACCGGCTTCTACAGCTACACGGTTCGCATCTGTATTCATCAACCAGATCGGCATGATCACAGAATTCACGACATTGGCACCATGGATACCCATGAACCAAAACAATGAAACTAAGAAGATCGACACTAACGTACCACCTAATGTTCCGCCAAGTAACCCTAGAGGTCCACCAAAGATTTCCATCAATAATTGGTGAATGTTTCCTGAACCCCAATCAGTCATTTGGAATACTGCATAAATGACCAACCAAAAAGTAAGAATCGATGCTCCTGGGATCAGAGCAGAAAAACTTTTCGCAACAGCTGGCGGGACAGGATCCGGTAAACGGACTTGGATGTTGTGATCAATAAACCATTTGAAGATCAATGTCGAAATAATTGCAATCACCATTGCCACAAAAAGTCCTTGAGCGCCCATAAATGCAGTGGGAATTCCGACACCGTCATCTGATACGAGATTCGGTGTGACTAGTAAGAATGAGGATATAGAAATGACGCCCGCAGATACTCCGTCTTTGTCATACTGAACAGCCAACGCATTCGCAATTCCAAAAGCAGCAACGAGACCCATGATCCCAAAACTAGCCGTGACACCTTTATTCAAATAAGCATCAATCCCATGGGCACTTAAGAAATCAGTCCAAGCATCCACTGGAAATGAGGAAATAATCAAAAACAATGATCCAGTAATGATCAGCGGCAAAGCTAAGGTAATCCCATTTCGAATCGCAATCAAAATCTTATTGTTTGAAACTTTTGCAGCAATCGGCAACATCTTATTATTTATAAACTCGTTCATCTTTATCTTCTCCTATCTTAACGATTGTGGCGCTACTTTTGATTTTCCAAAAATAGCATTTCTTACCACGTACTATAGCGGAAAAATAAAGCCCTTACAAATTATAAAATGAAAAATAATTTAATTTTTATAATCATATTCTAATCTAAAGTTGGTACATGTCGTTCTTAAACTAAAATTAAGTCCTAAATCCGCCATCTAAAAAGAAACTGGTATGATATAATTCATACCAAATAGCAAAGAATAAATTTTTCCTCATGATTATTTATAGGAAGGCAAGGAACTAAAATTTGAATAAATATGAACAACTATCGAATCTGATTCTCGAACGTATCCATCAAGGAGAGTATCCTCCCGATTCCTTTCTTCCAAGTGAAAGAAAATTAATGGCAGAATTTGGCGTGACACGTGACACGATCCGTTCAGCATTAAAGAGTTTGGAATCTACAGGGTATATCGAAAAAATACCTGCACGAGGCAGTAAAGTGATTGCTCATGACAAAATCGATTTTTTCGTTAGTGATCTGTCAGGAACCTCAGAAAAATATCATTCCGAAAATCATTCCTTCAACACAGAGATCTTATCATTGAAAAAAATGATCGTGGACGAACAACTTAGAGAAAATTCCGGTTTTAGTTTAGGTGAATCCGTCTGGTATTTGCTGCGTCGCCGCTTGTTGAATGGTCGTGCATTGATTTTGGAAGTAGATTATCTGCGCACCGCTGTCGTTCCAGAACTAACAAAAGAAATCATCAACCAATCGCTATATCGTTACCTTGAAAATCAATTACATTTGAAATTGAACTGTTCAAAAAAAGAAATTTCTGTTGAGAATATCACCACTCCAATCGCTCAATATTTAGATCTAGGAAAACATGAAAAAAACATCTTTGTTGTTAGGAACTGGGCATATTTGACTGATTATACCCACTTTCAATACACAGAAAGCTGGCATCAAGTCGATTCATTCAAATTCGTTTTGTTGGCTGATCGGCCGATGAATCACTAATTAAGTAAAATAAAAATGCCATTGAAAGAGTCCCCTTCCAATGGCATTTTTTCATTATCACTAATTAAAACAAAACAGTTGCTGGATCAATCAATTGCGCTTGAGATAAGCTGTTGTCACGACTGATCTCAAAATGCAGATGGCTGCCGGTACTATTACCAGTAGAACCGACAAACCCAATGATTTGTCCTTGTTCAACTTCATCATCAACTTTCACGACGTATTCTTGTTGATGAGCATAAAGCGCTGTTGTGCCATCTTCATGTTCAATGGCAACATAATTTCCCCATGAAGGATGGAATTCTGCTTTGATCACAGTACCTGCTTTACTAGCATAGATTGGCTCCCCTTGAGGTGCTGCAAAATCTAATCCACGGTGGAATTCACCACCACGAGGACCAAATGGGCTAGAAATCGTATAATTTCTTAAGGGCACGATATATCCTTCTTTATTCACTTCAGGTCCGGCAACTTCTTTGTCATATTGTTCTAAATCATAAGTTTCGATCAGACCATTTAGTTTTTCGTTATATCTTGTATCTGTTGCGTAACGACCTGTTAAAAATTCTGTTGCTTCTTTATAAGTTTCTGCATTGGATTTCCAAGCACCTGAATAGAACTCGCTATTTCCAGTCAAGCCTTCAGTCATTAATTTAGCATAGTCTTCAAGACTTTCTTCATAGTTGGCATATTTTCTGAATGTTGCTTGGATCGTATATAATGTACCATCACCAGCATCTTCTTGTGTGGCAAATGTCACGCCATTGCCCTCGTGTGTACCTTTGATCCCAAAAAGATTGTAGTTAGGCGCTTGCGCCAACTGGCTTTGTCCACTAGCTGATTCTAAAATCGCTTGGGCGATCATTACTGATGCGTATAAATCATGTTCTTGCCCGATTTCTCGAGAAGATTCACCGATTTTGCGAATGAAGCTCTCAACTGATTCATCTTTTTCAAAATGGATCGATCCTTCATCCGTTTCTTGACTTGATGGTACAAGATCTTGGATCGGTGTAGTTGCAGAAGGTTGACGTACCTCTTGAGCAACTGACGCTGCAGGAGCAGGCGTTGGTGCCACAGGTGCAGCGGGTGGTGTCACTGGTTGTGTCGGCTGACTCGGCTGTGGTGTAGTTGGTTGTGTTTCTCCAGTAGAACCGCCAGTTGATGGTGACGTTGGTTTTTGTGGCTGACTCGGCTGTGTTGGCTCTGTCGGCTTCGTCGGTTCTGTTGGTTTCGTTGGCTCTGTTGGTTTTGTCTCTTCCGGTGTGCTTGGCTCCGTCGGTTCTGAAGTGTCAGGTGTGGTTGGTTCACTTGAATCACCAGTAGACGGTGGCGTTGTTTCCTCTGAACCATCCGTTGTTGTATCTGTTGTGTTACCTTCACCTGTAGTATCAGACGAATCCGTCGTTGTTTCTGTTTGTGCTTCCGCTGTTACTGGTTGATCCGCAGAAAAAACTTGTTCATCTGCTAATACTTGTAAAGGCGTAGTTAGTAACATTTGTGAAAGAAATACAAATGAAACTAATTTATACGTAGACTTTTTTTTCAATTTTCTTACATCCTTTTCTTTAGTTATTATTAAGATACATGTTAGTTATGAATTTTTTGTTAAAAAAATAATAATTTTTATAAAGTAATAACAATTATTTATCTCATATTTGTGCTTTGATCCACTACTAATAACTAACGTTAAGTGAAAATATCTAGCAAACACTGAGATAATACGACAGACTTTTACTTTATTATAGTTTATTTTAACAGGAATAAGAAGGATTAAGCAGTCCATATTTTTTCATAATTTAGTGCAATTTTTGAACTTGACAGTAATTTTTCCCCATTTTTTTTAAATCAAGTAGTATCAAATAATCTATAAAAACAGCCCTCCAAATATTGCTATTCACCTATTTGGAGGACGGTCTCTGCTAAATTTGCTATCGAAAAAAAGATAGAGTAACCAATCATCTGAATTAAGGTTGCTACAAATTAAATACAGTTCAGTTATTCAGTTTTTTACGTTCTGGCGAATCATTGTTTTCTTTTCTTTACTGCCACGACCAATACGATTACTACTAGGATACCACCTAAAGCGATCAGCGTATAAGAAACTGCTTCGCCTGTTTTAGGAAGAAATGACTTTCTTGCTTCCTTTTCCTTTGGAGCAGGTTTTCTAGGCTCTGGTCGGTTAGGTACTTCTTTTTCTGGTACAACTGGTACGTCTGGCTTATTCGGTTGATTAGGAACGACTGGAACTTCTGGTTGATCTGGATTTTCCGGAATGACTGGTACTTCTGGTTCACTTGGTGGTGTCACATGGTCATCCACTGTAGCAATGTTCAAGATTTCTTTCCCTGCCACCGCTTCTTTATTCACTTTCACTTTAAAGACGATCGTACGAACTTTTGTGTCGCTGATTTTTCCATATTCAGCGGTGATCGTACCGTCTTTGTAAGTTAGACTTGTCGGCTGTGGCTCGTCGCCTTCACTTGTCAAACTGTCTTCAATATACGTCAAACCTTTCGGTAACTTATCGGTGACAGTCACTTGATTCAAGATACCATGCTCTACTGTATTGTGGAAACTAATCCGGTATTCAAGTTCCTCTCCGATTTTTACTGTTTTCTGATTAACAGTTTTCTCACTTACCAGTTTACCATCTGGAACTTTTGGTTGATCTGGATCTTCAGGAACCACTGGTACTTCTGGTTTATCTGGTGGTGTCACATGGTCATCCACTGTGGCAATGTTCAAGATTTCTTTCCCTGATACGGCGTCTTTGTTCACTTTCACTTTAAAGACGATTGAGCGAGCTTTTGTATCGCTGATCTTGCCATATTCTGCGGTGATCGTACCGTCTTTGTAGTCTAAACTTGTCGGTTGGGGGTCATCCCCTTCACTCGTCAAACTACCTTCGACATAGGTCAAGCCTCTAGGCAAGTTATCCGTTACTGTGACTTGGTTCAACACACCATTCGTCACTTTATTGCGGAAGGTGATTCGGTATTCGAGTTCCTCACCAACCTTTGTTTTTTGCTTATTGACCGTTTTTGTACTTTCTAATTTCCCTGGTGTTTCTTCTGGGGTCACGGGTACTTCTGGTTCATCAGGCGGATTGATATGATCATCGATGGTTGCTTTATTGACGATCGTTTCGCCGACTTTCGCTTCTTCGTTGACTTTGACTTTAAAGATAATTGAACGCACTTTTGTATCATTGATCTTGCCGTATTCGGCGGTAATCGTGCCATCTTTGTAGCCTAGACTTGTTGGTTGTGGCTCGTCGCCTTCACTCGTCAAACTGCCTTCAACATAGGTCAAGCCTCTAGGCAAGTTATCCGTTACGGTGACTTGGTTCAAGACACCATTCGTCACTTTATTGCGGAAGGTGATGCGGTATTCAATTTCTTCCCCAAGTTTCGGCGATTGGTTATTGACTGTTTTCGTTGTTTCCAGTTCTCCCCGTGTTTCTTCTGGAGTTACTGGAATCTCTGGTTCATCTGGCGGATTGATATGATCATCGATGTTCGCTTTATTGATGATCGTTTCGCCGACTTTCGCTTGTTCGTTGACTTTGACTTTAAAGACGATCGAGCGGACTTTTGTGTCGCTGATCTTGCCATATTCTGCGGTGATCGTACCGTCTTTGTAGTCTAAACTTGTCGGTTGGGGGTCATCCCCTTCACTCGTCAAACTACCTTCGACATAGGTCAAGCCTCTAGGCAAGTTATCCGTTACTGTGACTTGGTTCAAGACACCATTCGTCACTTTATTGCGGAAGGTGATGCGGTATTCGAGTTCTTCCCCAAGTTTTGGCGATTGGTTATTCACCGTTTTCGTTGTTTCCAGTTTGCCCGGTGTTTCTTCTGGAGTTACTGGAATCTCTGGTTCATCTGGCGGATTGATATGATCATCGATGTTCGCTTTATTGATGATCGTTTCGCCGACTTTCGCTTGTTCGTTGACTTTGACTCTAAAGACGATCGAGCGGACTTTTGTGTCGCTGATCTTGCCATATTCTGCGGCGATCGTACCGTCTTTGTAGTCTAAACTTGTCGGTTGGGGGTCATCCCCTTCACTCGTCAAACTACCTTCGACATAGGTCAAGCCTCTAGGCAAGTTATCCGTTACGGTGACTTGGTTCAAGACACCATTCGTCACTTTATTGCGGAAGGTGATGCGGTATTCGATTTCTTCCCCAAGTTTTGGCGATTGGTTATTCACTACTTTTGTACTTTCTAATACACCAGGGGTTTCCACTGGGGTCACTGGTGTTTCTGGTTCGTCTGGCGGATTCGTGCCATCATCGATCGTTGCTTTATTGATGATCGTTTCAGCTGTTTTTGCTTCTTCATTGACTTTCACTTTAAAGACGATCGAGCGAATTTTTGTATCATTGATCTTGCCATATTCTGCGAGGATCGTTCCATCTTTTTCTGTCAGATTTATTGGCTGTGGATCGTCCCCTTCGCTTGTCAAACTCCCCTCCACATAAGTTAACCCTTTAGGCAACTTGTCAGTCACTGTCACTTGATTTAATACGCCATTAGTGACTTTATTACGGAAGTTGATACGATACTCGATTTCCTCACCGATTTTTGGTGATTGATGATTGACCGATTTCGTACTTTCTAGCTCTCCCGGGGTTTCCACTGGCGTCACTGGTGTTTCTGGTTCGTCTGGCGGATTGATATGATCATCGATCGTTGCTTTATTGATGATCTGCTCGCCCACCTTCGCTTCTTCATTGACTTTCACTTTAAAGACAAGTGAACGTACAGTAGTATCAGTGATCTTACGATATTCAGCGGTTATTTTCCCGTTTTCTATCTCTAAGCTAGTTGGTTGCGGATCAGCACCTTCATTCGTCAAACTGCCTTCGACATACGTCAAGCCTTTAGGCAACGTATCGGTAATCGTTACTTGGTCGATGACTCCATTGGTTACTTTATTACGGAAGCTGATACGGTATTCGATTTCGTCACCGATTTTTGGTGATTGATGGTTAACTGTTTTTGTTACTTCTAATTGACCAGGTGTCACTACTGGTGTGACTGGCGTTTCTGGTTCGTCTGGTGGGTTCGTGCCATCGTCGATTGAGGCTTTGTTGACGATTGTTTCACCCGCTTTTGCTTCTTGGTTGACAGTTACTTTAAAGACGATCGTACGAGTACTGGTATCAGTGATTGAGCCATACTCGGCAGTCAACTTTCCATTTTCCATTATTAATTTTGTCGGTTTTGGATCGTTTCCTTCACTTTTCAAGCTACCTTCGACATACGTCAAACCTTTAGGCAAGTTGTCTGTCACCGTTACTTGCTTCAAGACACCATTTTGAATCTTATTACGAAACATGATGCGGTACTCGATCTCATCCCCAATTTTTGGTGATTGATTGTTGACCGTTTTCGTACTTTCTAACTCTCCTGGTGTTTCTTCTGGTGTGACAGGTATTTCCGGTTCATCTGGTGGGTTCGTGCCATCATCGATCGTTGCTTTATTGATGATTTGTTCACCAACTTTTGCTTCTTCATTCACTTTTACTTTGAACATGATCGTACGGAATTTTGTATCAGAAATCGTCCCATACTCGGCTGTCAATTTCCCATTTTCCATCACTAACTTCGTCGGTTGTGGATCGTCGCCTTCACTAGTCAAACTATCTTCCACATACGTCAAGCCCTTAGGCAAGTTGTCTGTCACCGTTACTTGTTTCAAGACACCATTTTGGATCTTGTTACGGAACGTGATCCGGTATTCGATTTCATCACCGATTCTTGGTGATTGATGATTCACTGTTTTTGTACTTTCTAACACTCCTGGTGTTTCTTCTGGTGTAACTGGGGTTTCCGGTTCATCTGGCGGATTCGTGCCGTCATCAATGGTCGCTCTATTGACGATCGTTTCGCCGACCTTCGCTTCTTCATTGACTTTCACTTTAAAGATGATCGTACGAGTTTTCGTATCACTGATCTTGCCATATTCGGCCGTGATCGTACCGTCTTTAGCAGTCAGATTAGTCGGTTGAGGATCATCCCCTTCGCTAGTCAAACTACCTTCCACATAGGTCAAGCCTGTTGGTAAGGTATCTTTGATCGTTACTTGTTTCAAGACACCATTTGTGATCTTATTGCGGAAAGTGATACGATATTCGATCTCTTCTCCTAGTTTCGGTGACTGATCATTCACCGATTTATTGCTTTCCAATACTCCTGGTGTTTCTTCTGGTGTCACTGGCGCTTCCGGTTCATCTGGCGGATTCGTGCCGTCATCAATGGTCGCTCTATTGACGATCGTTTCGCCGACCTTCGCTTCTTCATTGACTTTCACTTTAAAGATGATCGTACGAGTTTTCGTATCACTGATCTTGCCATATTCGGCCGTGATCGTACCGTCTTTG
>NZ_JADNNI010000010.1:100390-120447 GCF_015556925.1 Enterococcus sp. 1001283B150225_161107_E12
TGACTTTCACTTTAAAGATGATCGTACGAGTTTTCGTATCACTGATCTTGCCATATTCGGCCGTGATCGTACCGTCTTTGTAACTTAGATTGGTCGGTTGGGGATCATCCCCTTCGCTGGTCAAACTACCTTCCACATAGGTCAAGCCTTTTGGTAAATTATCTGTTACTGTCACTTTGCTTAAAACACCATTAGTTATTTTGTTGCGAAAAGTGATACGATATTCAATTTCCTCCCCAAGTTTTGGTGATTGATTATTGACCGTTTTCGTACTTTCCAATTCTCCTGGTGTTTCAACAGGTGTCACAGGAACTTCAGGTTCAATCGGTGGGTTCACGTCATCGTCGACGATTGCTTGATTGATGATCGCTTGTCCTGCGACCGCTTCTTCATTCACTCGGACTTTAAAAGTGATTGATCGCGTAGCTGTATCAGTGATTTTTGGATATACAGCAGTTACTTTTCCATTCACTACAGTCATTGATGTTGGTTTAGGATCATTGCCACTACTTGCGATACTATTTTCGACATACGTCAAGCCTTTAGGCAAGCTATCCGTGATCGTCACTTGATTCAGCACACCATTTTCTACCGTATTCTTAAAGTTGATCGTATAGTCGATTTCTTCACCAAGCTTCGGCGATTGGTTATTGACCGTTTTCGTGCTTTCAAGCTTTCCTAGTAACTCTTCTTTTTCTACTTTTACTTCAACCACATTCGATTGATTCTCAAGTACTGTGTTGGTTGCTACATCTGCCCCTTGCACAGTTGCACGATTGGGGATCAATTGCTCGGCAACGGCTGTACCATTGATTTTCGCTTGGAATTCATACACTGTTTCAGTCGTCGTTCCTTTGTAACTGCCCCCTGTTGTAGCATTTGCGCCTTCACCAACACGAACAGTCATCGTCCGGTTAGCTGATGTATATTCTGCTTGATCATCGCCAGAAGCATCAGTTTTTTGACCAGCATTGGGACCACTCACGACTGATAAAGAGCCAGGAACATAATCCAAACGGCTATCTAAGACATCCTTAGACAACGTATTGACGGCTTCTGAATTTTCTTTTGTATTTTTCACGTGCACACGATAGGTGACTGTCTCTCCGATCTTGTAGGTCTCTTTAGGATTCACGATTTCTTTATTGACCTCTAGCTCAGGAATCTCAGCATTGACAGAGAAACCCACAGCATTCGTAGAGAAGTCATCGCCAATACTAGTCGTTCTGAAACTGATTTGATTTTGGCCATTACTGATCAGCCCCTCTGGTAGAGAAAGCCGATCGATATCGATATCCAAAAAGTTGGGATGTCCTGGATTGAACTGTCCAGGATACTTGTCAACCATATGTTGATCGTTATCAGAAACGGTGGCATTCATCACATTTCCTACAGGGTTGATCGTGTTGATGATATTGACAAAAGTTCCTGCACTATTTTTGATTTGCGCATTGTCACCAGTAAACAATTTATCCCCTTGTACAGTGAACCAGGTGACAATAGGTTCTAGTTTTCCTTGTTTGGCTGTAATAAAATCTTTCATGACAAACTCATTATTTGTCCCAGCTTTATTTCCTCTAGCACCGTAGTAAACATTGAATGCTCGAGAATGTTTTGCTTGATCTTTTGTTACGACAAATAGACTCCAGCCACTGAAATTATAGTATTGAGCTTTCTGGTTTAGCGCTTTTGTCATAGGGATATCAGCTAAGGTATAGCCACCAGTTCCACTGCCATCTCCTTGAATGATCGATGTCACATCTGCATAATTTGAAAAGCCTGTATTGTTATAGCCAAAGTATTGTCCAGGATCAGTTTTATCTTGGTCAATTCGATGATAATACTGAGGGGCAACTCTTTGTGATGTGCCATTTGGCGTAGTAAATTTGACTGGTGCACTGATTTCTTCATCCGAAAGATTTGTGCCAAATGTAGGGCCTTTATAACGAGAAGAACTCCAAAATAACCCCGCCCATGCAATCTCTTTCGCACCATCTAAATCGATATATGCGCGACTAGAATTATATGTTGTCGGGTCGCCATCTACATCAGCAAATTCTAAAACAAAGTTATTGATCGAATAGCCACTACTAGGCGCTTTAGTATTCAAGAAAATATTTGCTCGATACTCTTTTTCATCAAGGATCTTTAGATTAGTATTTCCTGTAGAAAAAAGTTCGCCTTTGTGCACACTATTATAGATTGGCTTTTCGAAGCCTCGTCCTGGTGTCGGCGCAAGTCGAGGGCCTTGAGCCATAGGTGCTTGAGGTAATCCAGGGTCGGGGTCCTCTGCTTCTTCACTTGTTGACTGTGATTCTTCTGTTTGTGTTTTTTCTGTTGGCACAGTCGATTCTGACTCTGATGTTGTTTCTTTGGTTGGTTGACTGGGTATCGATGATTCTGGTTGTGCGGTAGATTCTTGTATAGGTGATGAGGTAGTGCTAGTTGGTGCAAGTTCTTTTTTTGGAAAATTGAGCTTGAGCTCACCTAATTTGTTTTCTGATTGTTTGATCTCAGCTGCTAATTGATCTACGGATCGATTCGTTTGTTCCCCGGTGATGGAAAGTTTTCTTGTTTCATTTGGTTGAAGGGTAGCAATTCGTAATTGGGTTCCTTCTGCTTTTTCCATCTTTTCAAACGAAACGATTGGATCGGTTGATTCGACTAACTTCTGATTATTTTTTAGTGTTTGCTCATCAAATTTAACAGGTGTATCGTTTTCATTTTTTTGATGGATGATCAACTGATTGATGGGTGCCTCACTTTTGTTCGTCACTTCATACGTCACATCCACTAATTGCTGGTTCTCCGTATTCGCTTCAGCATCTGCTTTGATCGATAAACTTGGAGAGTCGAATACATTCTCATTCGGTGGTGCCACCCCTTCAGCAAACACACTCGTCACAGGCAGCAGATTCGCTACCAACAACATAACAACAGCTAAATAATTGAATGGAACTCTATACACTTTTTTCATTTTTAAAATAACCTCCTTCACCCCACTATATAATCGTTGTTTAAATAACACAAAGAAAACGGATTTGTAGATGAGTATTTTCTCATATATAAAATCACACACCATATATATACGCCTATAATACGAGTATTTTAGTGAAAAAAAGAAGGAGATTAATGACTAATATGCTATTTTATTTTCTTGAAAAAGAACTTTCTTCCTATATATATGTATAAAAAAACTACAAATCAAACTGCCTATTAAGCGAATCATTTCTCGTTGATACCAATTTTTTTTAGTAAAAGAAAGTGTGCAATGATTTACGTAAAGAAAGAAAAAGTCAGAAATTTCTAACTATAAAATGATTATAAATACTTATTTTAAAGGTAAAAGGCTGTATTCTCTCCTATTCAACCAACCGAATCTACAATTCACACACGTCATAACGTTATGAACAAAACGATAGATTGTTATGTCAATCAAAATTAAGAATTAGATACCCGCTGATTTTAGACAAATCGAATCATCTGTCTAGCTTAAGTTATTAGATATGTTATTAATGATATCATTCTTCACAAACCGATCCACTTTGAATTACTATTCAAAAAATTGTTTATATCATTGAATACAAAAGATAAAAAAAAACAAATATATACATATTTATTCCTGATTTATAATAACAAAATAAATAATAAACAGAGCGTAAATACCTAGTCATTAGATAACAATTTATAATCAATAAGAAAACTTTCCTCTTCTCTAATTGTCCATTAATTTTTATGTATGTTAGATTTCCATACTAACAACGTTATGTTTGAATATTTAAAGTCACTTAATTCTTTCTACAAAAAAAACCAAGCGACTCTTCCGTTCAGAAGTCTAGCTTGGCTTTTCGTATTGTTTATAAATTATCCAATAGTTTCTGAAATTCCTTCTGCAAGCGAAGCAATTTCTCTTGTGCAGAAGGTTGAGATTTATCCTTCACTGAATAATAAATCTTAAACTTCGGTTCTGTACCTGATGGTCGTAGACAGAACCATGAACCATCTGTGAATATATACTTCAAGACATTGGAAGTGGGTAGATCAATCGTAGATGATTGTTGATTTGGCGTCGTTCTTAGTGAAGTAGCGTAATCTTCTGTACAGGAAAGCACAAACTCTCCTAAGTGCGAAAATGATTGTTCTCTCAGACGATCCAGTCGTTGGTTCATTTGGATGATTCCATCTTTTCCGGAAAAAATCTGTGTTTCCAAATGTTCTTCATAGTAGCCGTATTCTTCATACAGTTCATGTAAGCGATCAATCAAATCGTGCCCTGATAAATGACGGTCTAACGCTGCTTCTGCTAATAATACCGCCGCTTGGATCGCATCTTTGTCTCTAACAAAAGGGGCGATCAGATAGCCATAACTTTCTTCGTACCCAAACAAAAAATCTTTCCCTTTTTGTTCTTCTGCCTGTTGGATTTGTTCCCCGATAAATTTGAACCCAGTCAACGTATTTCTCGTTTCGATTCCATGTGCTTGAGCAATTCTTGCACCTAGTTCCGAAGTGACGATCGTTTTGGCTATAAAGAAGTTCGTCAAGGATTGTTGGTTCTGTTGTTTACTTCGAATCAAGTAGTCCAGCAATAAAGCCCCGATTTGATTCCCTGTAAGAAATACTGGTTCTCCGTCTTTCAAAACCACGACACCTAAACGATCTGCATCTGGGTCCGTTGCTAATATCAACTGTGCCTCCTGTTTTTTTGCTTCTGTTAATGCCAGCGCAAAAGCCTCTTTATCTTCCGGATTAGGTGACGCTACTGTTGAAAAATCTGGATCAGGCAACGCTTGCTCTTTTATGACGTGGAGATTAGCAAATCCTAGTTGCTCAAATGCTTTTTGCATAAGAATATTTCCAGCTCCATGTAATGGCGTATAGATCATGTTAAGCTGCGAGCCAAATCGTCGGATGTTTTCTTTATTTTGAATGACTGCCGTCAACTGTTCTAAATAAAGAGTGTCGACTTCTTCACCAAAAAGATGAATCCGCTGAGCCTCTCTATAAACAGACAACGCGTCTGCTTCAATCGACAACTCATTGGGTCCATGCGCTAAAAGTTCTGTCAGTCTCTCTGCTGTTTCTAAAGTGATCTGCCCACCGTCTGGTCCATAAACTTTAAATCCGTTGTATTCTTTTGGATTGTGACTAGCCGTAATCATCACTCCGGCACACGCTTGATAATGGCGAACAAGAAACGACAATTGCGGGGTCGGACGTAAACAGTCGGATAAATAAACCTTGACTCCTTGACTGGCTAATACTCGCGCCGTCCATTCAGCGAATTCTTTTGAGCAATGACGGTTATCAAATGCGATCACTACGCCTTGTTGGCTTGCATTTTTTTCACGAATATAAGTAGCTAAACCAAAAGCAACTCGTTTGATCGTATAACTGTTCAGCCGATTCGTACCGACTCCAAGTTCCCCGCGCATCCCACCTGTGCCAAAGGACAAGTACTGATAAAAGCGATCTTCGATTTCTTGCGGGTCAGAAAGAGCCGTTAATTGCTCTTTCATCATTCCTTCTAAAGATATTTCATTTAGCCATTCTTGATATTTTTGTTGCCAGTTCATGGACGTTCTTCTTTCATTTGATCTAAAATCTCATTGATCGAAAGTGTACAGCCAGCCATTGATGTATCAGCTACACCGTAATACATCGTCAACTGATCGCCATCAAGTAATCCCCCACAGCCAAAGACAACATCCCCAAAGAAACCATTCTTTTCATAATCCGCTTCTGGTTCCATGATTGGCTGATGACTGCGCGCGATCACTTTTGTTGGATCTTCTAAATCTAACAGCGCGGCACCCATACAATAGCGATGTTGTGCTGTTGCGCCATGATAGATGATCAACCACCCTTGATCCGTTTTGATAGGCACTAGACCGCCGCCGATCCGACCGCTATCCCATGTATTTTCTCGAACACCTAACAGATGATGATGGTTCCCCCAACTCACTAAATCTGGTGAAGACGCAATCCAGATATCATAATTCCCAATACTTTTTAGCGACGGACGGTGTAACGCATAGTACTTCCCATTGATTTGTTCTGGAAAGATCAACACATCTTTATTTTCAGGCGCAAATATATTACCAAGATCTTGATAAGACTTGAAATCTTTCGTTGAAACTAAAGAATCACAGACCCCCATCGGTGAGACAGAACTAAAATTGACGTAGTAGGTATCGCCAATTTGCGTACAACGCGCATCTTCTATGCCGTATGTTTGGTATTCATTAAACGGATACAAAAAGGCATCTTCGTCGATCGTAAAATGATGTCCATCTTTACTCCGAGCAATTCGAATATAAGATAAAGAAGTCAAATATTCAAAACGATCTAACTGATCTTTTTTACGGATCATTCGTGGATCTTCAAAATCATAATTTTCATCCTCACGATCAAAAGATAAGATTTCCATCGTTTGCGTTGCTGGATCATAAACAGGCGCTTTGATCACCTTTGGACCTTCCGAGATTGGTCGCTCTGCGATTCTCAATAAGAGTAAGACTTCCCCTTGATAGTAAGCAACTCCCCCATTGAATGCACCAATCACTTCATATCCGTCGTGTAACGGTTTGATATCTTCTGGTGTAATCAATGGATTTTCATTAAAACGGTCTATTTTCATCTGTATTTACCTCTACTTAAATGGATTTTCGATTTCTAATTTTTGTGCGCCTGCATCACTGATCCCGGCATATAAAACACCATGCTCAGAAGACAGGTCCAAGCCTCCGCTAAAGACCACATCCACAAGATCCGGTCGTTTCGTCGGTCCTTTAGCAAAATCTTTTCTTTCCGCAAGGATGCGCACATCCTTCATTGCATGGTTTCTGCGATCAAAAGAAAAACGCATCGCATAATAATGGCGATCACCTTGCTCATCAAAATTCGCAATATGGCCTAAAACCCAAATCACTCCATCAATCTCAAAAATTTCATTTGCGCCGCCCCATTCTTCCTCAGAAAATTGATTCGCTAACAATGGCGCTTCTTCGATTTTTTGGATCGATAGATCAGCCAGCTGATCGATCAGACAAGCACCAATCTTGCCACGACCACCTTTTTCTCCTTGTGGACGTGTCATGACTAAAATTTCACCAGTTGACAATTGCTTCAAGCGTAAGTCTTTCATTCCCCATGGTCCTTCAAATAAGTGGTGGGCAGTTGCTGTATCTTCTAAGTGATAAAAAATGGTCCGCCATTGCGCCTGTCCTTCTGGCAAGAAAACAACTTCCACCCCACCTAAAATCACTTTCCCGTCGATCACCGTATAAAAAGGATCTTGTAATGGTAATTCGATGCCATCAGAAATCTTTGCCCACGTATTTTTAGCTGTTTCTCTAAACAAGTAGACGGTAGAATCTTCGCTCTCTCTAGCTTCCACACGCCCAGCTAATACGACTTCTCCCGCTAACTCAAAAGGTGCAGTAATGTTATAGACATCCTTCGTCCCCACACCTGTAAATGTCAAAAATTCCGCTTTTTTCATTTGTTCAGGCTTATTTTTTCGATAATCTTCAATTAAATTTTTTATTTTGATCATTGCTATTCCTTTCCAATCCAACAGCTTTTTGATGGCACGTTGACCCATTTACGATCCTCACTAAGCATCCCTTTGCCATAAATCGTTTGAACGTTTTCTGAGATATTCTGTTCTACAGATGACTCACTAAAATTCAGCACTACGGATAAATGCTCTACTTGATACCGTATACATCCTTTTTCCAACTGAATATTCGTAACTTCTTGAAAAGGCCCCTCCGCTTTACGCAAACGAATCAATTCTTGATAGACAGAAGAAATCAGTTCCCCTTCTGGATTTTTTGGGCTCGTCCCGATCCACCCAGGTCGTTGACTTTCTCCCCAAGGAATCATCCCCCGGGAACGGTCGCGATTCACTTCATTGGCGGCTGAAAGTGCCTGTCGTGTTTCCACAAAGAGGCATTGTTCATGGTATTTATTCTTCGCTTGAATGTCGCGAATCTCTGAAAGATGGGTCGGATAAAAATCGCTTACCCCTTGTTCTTCTCCTTGAAATAAGAAAGGCACACCCCGATTGATCAATAGAAAGACAGACAACAATTCATACGTCCCACGATCTTCTTGTGCCAACCGGTTCCACGAACGACTCATATCGTGACTATTAAAGAATAAAGTTGGAAGATGTTTACGTGCATTCATCTCTTGAAATTCGTGGGTCAATGTCGTTAGATCCAACGTTTCAATACTTCCTAAATTAAAGTTGAACGCCGTATCGAATCCTGCTTCTTCCACATAACTTGAAATCACTGATAACTGATCCGAACTGATCTCAGCCACTGTAAAAATATTTGGAGCGACTGTTTTGAGCCATTGATTCATTTCTTTAAGAACTGGCATCACTCCAGGCTGATTGACATCATAGAGATGCACCTGTTTCCCCTCTTCATCCCTAGGATTATCTGTAAAAGTATCATTCACCGTTAGATTATTGATCACATCAAAACGAAACCCATCCACACCCATGTCCAGCCAAAAAGACAAGACATCATAGATTGCCTGCTTCACTTCAGGATTCTGCCAGTTCAAATCCGCCTGCTCTTCTGCAAAACTGTGATAATAATACTGATTGGTTCGGTGATCCAGCTTCCAGGCACTCCCCCCAAAAAAGCTTTCCCAATTATTCGGCTGATCTCGCCAAATATACCAATCTCGTTTTGCACTCGCTTGGCTCGCACTGGATTCGATAAACCACGGATGTGCCGTTGATGTGTGATTCAAAACCACATCAATAATGACTTTTATCGATAATGCATGTGCTTCTTCCAAAAGTGATCGAAAGTTTTCCAAACACCCATATTGCGGATCAACCGCACAATAATCCGAAACATCATACCCATTATCGACTCTTGGCGAAGGATAAAATGGTGTGAGCCATAAGGCATCGATGCCACATTCTTTTAGGTAAGGCAACTTTCCTCTAACACCATCGATATCCCCAATCCCGTCGCCATTACTATCTGCAAAAGAAGCGAGATAGATTTCATAAAAAACTGCATTTTTCCACCACATTGTTCTGTCCTCTTACTTCAATGTAAATTGCATACCATCTTGGAATCGTTTTGAGAAAATCAAAAACAAAACGATCAATGGTAAAGTCAACAATATTGACGCCGCATACATCGGTCCTGGAAACGTGCCATACGGGCCGAACATTTGCGAAATCAAGACATTCAACGTCACTGTACTATCACTTTTCGACACGATCATATCCCACAATAAATTCGTCCAACGATCCGTAAACAAGAACAAGAAAATCACCGTCGTAATCGATTTAGACATCGGCAACACGACTTTGAACAAGACTTGCATCTCCGTTGCACCATCTAGCTTCGCCGCTTCAATCAATGTATTGGGAATCGCTTTGAAAAAGTTCGTATACATAAAAATTGCCCATAAACTGATCGCTGTAGGAATGATCATTCCTGCATATGAATCCAGCAAGCCCACTCTTGTCACCATTAAAAACTGCGGGATCAGTAAAATGATTGCTGGAAAAAACATTTGGAAAAGAATAAAATTGTTTACTAATTTTTTCCCTTTAAACTCGATCTTTGCCAACACATAACCGACCATCAAAGCAAACAACATCATTAAAACAGTTGCTACCGTCGCCACAATCGTCGTATTGACAAAAGCCCCCAACCACGGAACATCCGCAGAAGTCGGTGAACCTCCGAAAAGCCACGTCCAAGAACGTAAACTAAAATCTGTTGGGATAATGCGACGATCCACTTGATCCCAAACTGCAAAAGAATGCATGACTAAGTACACAAAAGGAAACGTCATGATCAGCATCACGAGGGTCGTTACAAGATAAAGAATCGTATTTTTGCCTTTTGTCCGTTTATGACCAACCATTTTTCTCCCCCCATTTTTCTAATAGTTTACGAATCACACCAATCGAAGCAAACGTCACCACTGAAGCCATTAACGCGACTGCTGAAGCATACCCCGAGCGAAGATTGACAAATGCTTGATTATAGATTTCCATTTGCCACGTATTCGTAGCAAAATTCGGCCCGCCACCAGTCAATTGATACACTTCCGTAAAGATCCCAAAACTAATCCCCACAGCAAGCACCGTCACTGTAAAAAATGCAGGATAAAGCATGGGAAACGTGATCTTCCAAAAACGCGTCCATGCACTTGCGCCATCGATCGCCGCAGCCTCATAGACTTCTTTATTGATATTTCCCAAACCAGAAATCAAGATCAACACATAATAGCCAGACATCTTCCAAGCAATCATCAGTGAAACAATAAAAATCGACGTCTGAGGATTACCCAACCAATCAATATCCCAACCCATTCTCGTACGTAAAAACGTATTAAAAGGGCCATTGTACGAAAGCAATCCTTTCACGATCAATGAGGTCACGACCCCACTCGAAAGATAAGGTAAGAAGAACGCTACCATGTACAAGCCTTTAAACTTAGGCAAACTATTCACTAGCAACGCAATCGTCATCGATAAAATCAAAGCCATCGGAACAAAGACCAGTAGAAATTTATAGGTCACCACAAATGCTGCTCGAATCGCCGGACTATGAAACGCATCAATAAAATTTTTGAAACCAACAAATTCAACCGTTGGTGAAATCATATTCCAACTTGTCAGCGCTAACCAAAACGACCATAAAAGCGGTAATAAAAAGAAGATGACAGTAAAAATCAGGTATGGGCTGGTAAATAACCAGCCCAACTTTGTATTTTTGTTCATTATTGAAGCGCCCCTTCGACCGCTGATTTGGCATCTGCTGTTGCAGTTTTCGCATCCTTTTCTCCACGAATCACTGGTACCCACGCTTGTTCACCAAAAGCTTGTTGAATCTCATTGAATTTTTCATTATCCATTGCCGGGACAGCAAACGGAACATTTTCTGCGTATACTTTCATCGCTGGATTCTCTTCAAAGTATGCAGCAAAAATTTCATTTTCTTTCGCATCGTCTCTCGCAGGGATCAATGACGTCATTTCTAGTAACTTCATGTCATGTTCATCATCCGAATAAACAAATTCTAAGAACGCCATCGCAGCTGCCTGTTCTTCTTCTGTCGCTTGCGCATACATCACGATCCCTTTCGCATCTGCGTAAGTCGAAACTTCTTCCACATCTGCTAAAGCATCAGGCACAACAGGTGTCGTCACTGTGTAGTTTTCACCAAACGTCAACTCAGGATATTTTTCGTCCCAATTCGGGAATGTCCACGGACCAAGATCAGTCATGATACTATCCCCATTTTCAAACGGATCAGTCGCTTCCCCTGTTCGCAAAACATTCGCATCTGCTAATTGACTCATCAACTCAAATACATTCGTCATTGCAGCCTCATCCACAGAAAACTTCTCATTTTCTACAAAACTGCCACCTTCACTCGCCGCATTGTACAACGGAAAGAAATCAAACCAACGCATCCAAGCTGTTGGGTCAGACAAGTCTCTTTTCGCCCATAATGCTTTATCTGTTTCCTGAACCTTTTCTACAACCTCTAACAATTCAGAATACGTTTTTGGAACCTCAGAAAAGCCAAGTTCTTCTAGTAAATCAATGCGCCAACCAAATAAAATCGGGTTTGAATACACTGGTAATACATATTGACTATCGTCAGAAAATTTCCAGCTTTCAATCGTTTGATTCATATGTCTTGCTTCCACGATCGAATCAAATCCATTTTGTTGATTCAATGGTAAGATCGCTTCACTGGCCGCCAATTGTGCCGCAAAACTACGGTTCACATTTTCAGACAACGTCGGTGCTGTATTCGATGCAATTGCACTTTGGATCGTCGCTTCAGAAGATGGACTTTCTTTCATCTGGGTCACTTCGACTGTGATCTCGTCATTTTGTGCTTCGAATTCTGTCGCCATTTCTTGCCAATATCTCAATTGCGTCGGATTAGGTGCCGCCCAAAAAGTGATTTTCGTTTTCCCATCATCTGAGCCGGAATCCCCACTCGTTGATTGATTGCCACAGCCCGCAAGTAAAACAGTTCCTGCTAATACAGTCGTAAGTCCCAAAAATATTTTCTTCATCTTCATGAATCTTCCTCCTTGGTTTGTAAACGGTTTCTTATAACTGCGCCAATCATACCATCCGTAATTACGTTTGTCAAAATTACGTAATTAACATTACAAAGTTACATTTGTAATCTTTATAGGTGATTATTTTAGATGTACTATGTTATAATCAATGTAAACATTACGAGAAATTAGGTGAACTTATGAAAAAAGCTTCGATGCAAGACATCGCTGATGCACTAGGAATCTCTAAAAATTCCGTTTCGCAAGCACTACGAAACAAACCAGGCGTCAGCCAGCAAACCAAACAATTAGTAAAAAATAAAGCCGACGAATTAGGCTATCGTTACCAGACCGTCACAGAAGACACCACCATGAGCTTTCTTTTGATGGCAACCGAATTTGCCTTTTCCCAAACAAGTTTCTTCGGCGAAATCGTGAAAAGCGCAGAATCTGCCGCACAACGCGCACATATCAAATTAGACACGTATACCTTAACCGATGAAATACTACAACAAATGATCCTGCCAGAACACATCAATGAATATGACGGTATTTTAGTGCTTTCTCATAGTAACAATGACTACATAAAACAAGTGATTGCTACAGGAATCCCCGTAACTTTGATTGATCATCACGATCCAGAATTACTCGCAGATGCCATTTTGTCCAAAAATACCGACGGCACGTTCCAAGCCATTTCATTACTCATTGCGAACGGCATGAAACGAATTGGCTTCATCGGCGATACCTCCTTTTCGCCAAGCTACCTCGAACGCTACCGCGGCTACCATCGCGCCTTAGCAGAACACGGCATCTCGCAAGAACCAGAAATCGAGATCACCGAAATCGAAGAATCCCAAGGCGCTTTGTTCAGTCGCCTAAAAAGCATCGAGCAAATGCCCGATGCTTGGTTTTGTGTCAATTCCGGATTAGCCTTTATGCTCAACAGCTATCTCCAATCCGCTGGCTATACAATACCAGATGACATCAGTATCATTTGTTTTGACGAAACAGAATTCACACGCATGGCGATCCCACGATTGACCAACGTTGCCACCAACTTGGAATTCATGGGCCAACTCGCCATCCGAACCTTGTTACACCGCATCAATCATCCAGACGAACCGATTATCCATCAACAGATCGTACCGGAGTTGAATATTTGGGGGTCGGTGAGGATAGTGGATAAATGAAGGAACCGCTGGACAGCTAGAGGGAAAGGGGCTGTTCAGCGGTTTTTTGTGTGATCTTTTGACTAAGAGATGCATCTACTTTTCTTATTACCAATATCCAGTTTAATGAATAGTACATGATTTTGTAATCACTTGCTTGGACAATTGAAAAGTAAACGGGATTTTTTCTTTGTTTTTTGGAATTGGTGAAATTATTTTTGTAAAGTATGTATCCTCTTCTAATGGAAGTTCCTGTTTTTTAAAATAAACAATCGGTACTTCTTTTTCATGAACACTCTCTGGATATCGAATAGAACCCGTTATTTCAATCTGCTCACTCGATAATCTTACTTGTTTAAAGGTTATTTTAGGTAAGTAATGGATAAACTGCTCGATTCCATACTCCTTTACTAATGACTTCTTATATTTCAATTCTTTAGCTTCCCTTACTAGCTTAAAAAAATCGATTTCTAAATTAGTTGGTACTTCTTCTTTAGAAATATTTTTATACTTGATAAGATTGATTCCCTGAGAAAAATAAAACTGATCGTTCTCATAAATAGATAACAAAACAGATTCTCCTGAAGCAATTCCCATTTCATTTCTTCTTTTATTTGGTATCTCTTTAAATAGAAAGATTTGTCCACTTACAGATGTGATTTTTTTCAACTAATCTCAACTCCCTATAGATTACTATTTATCATTTGAAGAAATTCATATTCACCAAGTAGTTGAATCGACTGTCCATTCTTTAACAGTTTTTCCGCTTTTTTTATCTTTGCTGATTTCCCCCCTTCCCCAACAACCCGTAGATCTTGATCCCCCATTACTAAATAATGTGTATTTTTTGTTACTCCCTTTTCTGGGATACCACCACAACCAGCCAGTTTCTCCATCGCCTCAACTCTAGTTAAACTCTTCAATTTTCCTGTAAAACAAGCACTTTTTTGAAAAAAAACATGAGTAGGATCAATTGATTCTCCTTCCACTGAATCAATGATTGATTGAATTTGGATAACTGACAAGTGTGATTTTGAACTTTTTAAAAACCCCCGTCTTGAAAATCCATTAATTTCACCAAATTTTTTATAATTTGCTGCTGATATCAACTCTTCAATACTAGAAAACTGATTTTCTTTACATAAGTACAAAATAAGAGTCGCACAAGCTGCTGCATCTTCTAAAGCATGATGATGCTCGAATGTAAAATCAATCAACTCAGCTAAATGATTAAGCTTATAACTCAGCGCCTTTACGTATTGTATCGATAAATAATAACTATCAAAATACTCTCTATTAAAATTTGTAATACCATACCTCTCATTAGAATCCTTGATGACGCCCATATCAAATGGGGCATAGTGAGCGACCAATGGAAGTCCCTCAGTAAACCTTAGAATATCATTTGCTATTTGTGCATAGTTTCTTTCACCATCCACCATCTCTGGCGTAATTCCATGAATGTAAATATTATAACTATCAAATTCTGTTTCAGGATCAATCAATGAATAGTAGGTGTCTGTGATTTTGCCATTTTCAACCTTTACCATCCCTACAGAACATGCTGAGGCACGATATTGGTTCGCAGTTTCAAAATCAATAGCGACAAAATTTATACTCATCTAATTCTCCTCCATTTTGTAAATATTTTTTTAATTTTCAATATTTAGAACATGCACTCTTTAATACATCCACAAACGATTGTAACCATTCTCATTTTAAAAAAACTTCATTCATCACAAAGTTTATTAGAAATATTTTTTGCGTCTTTTCTAATGTAATATTTCATCTAGCTTATACCATTCATCAGTATTCCTGATAAAAACTCTCCCGATAACTCGCTACTTTCTCATCCCTTATTGTTGCTACGTCTCTTTAAACAAGGATCATTTAAGATAGCTAATTTAGAAAGGCTAGACGAAATATCTTTGACACATAGATTCTTGCAATAGAATTGAATATCCATATACAAGAAAACCATACAATCACCATAACGATTTTTTATCTTGTCAACCATTTTGAGCCCTTCAGGACATAATAATTTTATGTTTTTAGTATAGGTGTAAAATCAACCACAATCTCAAGCTATCAACTAAGATTGTGGTTATCAATAATTGAAATAGTCGTATTTATAACTTTAGTATTTAGTTTTTTATATAATTGTTTGTCACCAATAATATAGAATTCTTCCTTTGCACGTGTGACAGCTACATTCATGAGGTTTGGCGCTGTGACTGCCCATTTTGCAGCTCCTTTACTACTAGAATCTGCCCCTAATACAAAATAGATAATTTTTGCTTCTTTTCCTTGAAATGTATGAACAGTGCCTATATTAACTGGTTTATTATTTTCTCTCTTTGTGAATCCTATTTTTGCTAGTTCTTTAGCTAATCGATACGCAACATTTTTAAAGGGAGTGATAATGTATATCTCATCCCATAATTTTGGGTCTAACTGCTTATAGCTTAAAATCTTGTCTTTCAGATTATCAGCTTGTTCTTTTACAAATTTGTCATTCGCTTTACCACTAATATCTATCCATTTTGCCTTACCTACCGCTTCCTCCACAGACTTTCCTTGAACCATTAATCCATCATAAGAAATTTCATTTGAGATAGAGAACATAGGATTACTTGACCTTCGCTGAACCCACAAAGGAATACCTATCCATTGATCATCTTTTTTATAAAAACCATACTGACTAGTTTCATCAATGAGTGTTTGGGTAGAAGCATGGGCAGAAACAAACCTCTCATCTACGTTATGGTATTGACCAATCAAGTTCAGTACGTTGGAATCCAATGTTAGAACTGGTGGTATTTGGGAAGGATCTCCAACAGCAAGAACTTTCTTACTTCTAAATATTGCACCTACACTTGCCTGTGGTAATGCTTGCCCTGCTTCATCAATAAATAAATTAGCAATCGTATTTTCTGGTAAAAAATTGAACATTCGTCCAAAACTGGCAAATGTTGTACTAATAACTGGAATGGCAAAATTGATCCATTGCCAAGCTTCAATCAACAACTCTTGCCCGTTTTGTTTAGTAATATATTCATTTTTTCTTTTCCAGATTTCCAACGCAGCACCTAAGTTTTTTCTATTCTCATATAAAAATTGCTTTTTAACCGCTAGCGCTTTAATAAATAATTCAGATTGTTTGATACGAAATTCTTTAGTAAACCAAGGATTAGAAAGTTGAAGCTCGTCATATGTTTTTGTGAAGTCAAGTGGCTCTATATTGTTTTCTTCTATTTTCTTACTAAGAGAATCAATTTGTTTTTTTTCTCGTATCAGCTTCAACTCTCCTTGTTTCAATCCATTTTCAATAGTATTTTTCGTAATTTCGAATTGTTCAGTCTTAGAATCTTTCTCAAACTTATTACGATCATTCAATATTACCATTTTATTTATTTGATTCTTCAATTGGTTTCTTTGATCTGTAATATTGCATAAATTACTCCTAGCTTGATCAAGGGTTTGATTGTAATACTCTACTTCACTTTTCTTGAAAAATTTTTTCAACCACATTAAGCGTGGTTTTTGCGATTGTATGATTTCAATATTTCTTTTTGCTTCAGTATAAAATAACTCTTTTTTATCTAATAACTCTTGATTATGCTTCAACCTATTCCCAATATTTTTTATCTCTGTATTTAGCCTTTCTAGTTGTTCCTTAAAATCAATAGCTAAATTATTGATCGTTTCAATCTTCTTTATTCTCTCTGAATCATAAGATTTCTTTTCAATTTCATATTCGCTTTTCAAGAGAGAGAGACGACTCATCTCTTTATAACATTTTTGAACCCTATTCCGTTCTTCTAACACTTTTTTATAAAATTTCGTAAATTCTTTGTACACTGGCTCGTTATCACTATACTCCTCTTTTAAGTATTTTGTGATGAACTCAATATTGAGCAACAAATTACTCATATTATCAGATTTTCCACCTTCAAGTGAAAAGCAACCCCAATTCTTATCATCTGATTTTTCAATCTTAATTTCACGAATTATTTTGTCTTCTTGATCCTTATTACTAATCCAATATTCATTAAATTTTGAATTAGAAATGTTTGAAAAATAGTCTATCTCTGCTATTTTTTCTTTAAACTCGTTTGATACTTTTTCCCATTGCGGTAATTCATTCACAATATTTTTTAGCGCTCCATTATTAGAACTAGCCACAACCATATTTTTATCTGAAATTTGCCTAGGTAAATAACCAATTCTAGCATTCTTCCAGTAGATAGCACCTTTCTTTTGTTCTTTTGTGAAGAGTTCACATATTTCTACCGCTTGTTGTACAACCAAATCAGCAAATATGTCTTTGAGAAGAGTTGTTTTACCTGTGCCAGGTGGTCCATTAACACTGCGAATAGTATTTTTGTCATTTAAAGCCAAATTAACTGCTACTTGTTGCATTAGTGAAAGTGAATATTCAGAATTACTAGGAAATCTACCTAAAGGATAGTTTTTTGGTTGCAAAATTTCTTGAAAACTCTCTGGATTAAAACGAAAAGATTCTACTTTACTATCTAAATTAATCTTAGTCCCCGAACCCCCGTTTAAGTACCGTTTAAAATTATTGGTTTCAATAGATTTTGCTTTTTCAAGGTCGTCTATAAAAAATGAATGAAGATTTACATCACCATGTTCTAAATCTTCGATAAATCCATAACAACAATTTTCCACATTTACTTTATATTGTCTTAACAAGTCTGTAAAAAAACGATTAAATTCTTTATCCTCAAATTTTTTACTTAAATCGTCACGTAAACTACTCTCAGCATTAAAAAAATCTTTTGGAAATTCATTTTTGTAACGTATGTACCCACTGATAGTAAAAAATAATTTTTCAGGAATAAAATTCAGTTTGTGGTCAAAATAAAGAGCAAAAGTGAACTTATCGGAATTAGTTGTTTCTTCATCAGTAGATGAAATATTATACTTTTCACGCAATATATCTATCACTTCTTGAAAATCAAAAATATCAAAGTAAATAACTAATCCAGATTTACTGAATTGTTTATCCGTTTTATTGCGCAGTTTTTTATTTTTATTGAGAAATATAGAGAAATTCTCTTCAAGATGATCCATTTCATTCAAATTCAAAGTTCTATATCTACTATCTTCTTTTGCTATCGATCCCTCGGATAATTGTTCGATAGTAATCCAAGCATTTAATATATCATTCTTATTATTCATGATGCCCTCCAAATTATCAAAAAAGAACGTTCCTATTAGAATTTTTGTCACTTCATTTTGTATATTTCACATGTTAATTACTTATAAGTAGAATAATAATTCACTTCTTCTATTATCAAATTATATAGTTATAATAACTATTATCTAATAAATTAATTTATTTTACAAATTTTTATAGAAATAGGTAAGAAAAGAGGTTTTATTGGTTGTATAAGGATTAGAATACACAAATTCATTATTCCCCCTTATATAAAAATAGTTCTTAAATTAAGAGAAAAAAATTAGATACACCTATATTCAGGTGTATCTGGTTTATACTATGCTAATAGTCTTTACGAATCCAATCATTTTAAGAATTACCTAATATATTAATTGACAGTTATTATTTTGCTAAAGCTCGATTCGCAAAAGTTTTGCAAAAAATCTATCTTTTTGTTTAAATCATTAATTTGTCATCTTATTTAACAAGTTATCATTTCCTCAATTTTTCATATTTTGAACTATTCTATCTCACCCCTGATTTTCATCACTTCTTTATCAAAATCAGAAACAATTTTTTTATGCTTATTGAACTCCTTTAGTCTTAGCTATCGCTACATCCGATTGTAAAATCCGTACATCTGGTGAGTGTTTCCAAGTTGTAAGTCCCATATTTTCTTTCGTTTTATCCGCTTTATCATAAACGACTTCTGCGGCTGTTCTTCCTGTAATCGCATAGTGGAATTTGTTTTGTACAGTTGCATAAAATTGCTTTGTTACCTCTTCATTTTTATCATAATCATAAGAAATTTCTGCAAAAACATCAGTGATTTGTTGCCAAATACGGCGCTCACTTGCACGAATTAAACGAACTGTTTCGAGTAGCTCTCAGAAGTAGTCTTTACTAAACGCGTGTTCACCTTGTTTCATTCGTTCGACATCAATTTTAAATCCTTTTCGAATATAGTCTTTTAAGACATCCGTTGCCCAAATACGAAATTGTGTTGCTTTTTGCGAGTTGACTCGGTAGCCAATAGAAATGATTGCATCTAAATGATAGTATTTGACTTTTTTGTTTGCGTTTTACCTTCAATTGCACCATGTTGAGTGGTATTTTCCAAAATGGAAACAACCACTTCTTCAGCTAATTCACCAGAATCAAATATATTTTTCAGATGTTTACTAATTGCCGGAATGCCAACATCAAAAAGTTTTGAAATTGTCTTTTGTGTAGCCCAAATGTGTTCATCTTGCACCACTACTTCCACTTCTTCACTGTCTTCATACATCAAAAAATTGGATTTCATCCAACTTGATTTATTCTCCCTTCTTGATCCCATCTGTATTTTATTAAAATAGTTGCTAAATTTGTCACGATACTTGATTCAGATCATATGTAACTCGAACGAACATTTTTCTTACTTGGTAACTCACCTAAAATATGATCTTCAACTGATTTATTTGTATTATAGTAAAAAATCGCGTCCCTTATATATACGCCAAATAATGCGACGAAATTATAGTAGGTATTATTATTTACAAAAAAGAGAGTGGGACAATAATCAGAAGAAAAGCTGATTATCGTCCCACTTTTTTTGCATATTTTTGAATTTAAGGAACACA
>NZ_JADNNI010000011.1:0-60664 GCF_015556925.1 Enterococcus sp. 1001283B150225_161107_E12
TGTGTTCCTTAAATTCAAAAATATGCAAAAAAAGTGGGACGATAATCAGCTTTTCTTCTGATTATTGTCCCACTCTCTTCATTCATTTTATGCAAGGCACATCGACCAGCAGTTAACTTCTACGATACTCAAGCAACTGTTTCAATTGCTGGATTTGTCGCTGTAATTCGCTCCCTTTTGTCGTATCACGATTTAATTTTCGTGGCAACTGTTGATCAATGACCTTTTTCACTTCTGCCAAGCCATTGGCTGTTTCAAATTGTTCCTCGATGCCTAGAAATGGATAGTGGGTCACGATTTGAAAGCCATAAGAGTTACATAGCAACGAATACCCTGCAATACCTGTTGTTCGTTGATAGGCCTTTGATAAACCACCGTCAATCACGAAAACTGTTCCGTCTGCTTTGATTGGGGATTCCCCTTTTTTCACTTTGACTGGTGTATGTCCATTGATGATCACTGAACCATAAACCGGTACACCGAACTCACGCCTTACTTTTTGACTCAACCATTCTTTGTCTCGTAATCGATAGTAAGCATTGCTGACTTCCACATGCGTTTCTTTTTCTGCTAAATAATAACGCTCAAACGTCGCCATCTTACTTTTACCAAACAACGGCGAGTAAGGCCCACTCCATGCATACCAAATCAAATCAGTCGCTAAGTCTTCTTTTTTCTTTAGTGATTTAGCACTTTCACGAATCTGTTCTTCAAAGAATGCCATCAATTGCTTCCCTTGATACGTCTCACTCCCAAGTTTAAAACTTAGAAACTCACCATGTTCATCTACTGGCATACAGCCATGAAACAAGATACTTTGGTTCGTGACAAGATACATCCTACCTTTTTCTAAAAGGAAATCCATATGTTTTTGCATTCGGAGTGAATGTTGAAAAGAATACAGCAACATATCGATCACTCGTCGTTCGTCTGCCGATAAACGATCCGGTTCCTGCGTAGAAATCGTCTGAAAACATGGGTGATGGATCGTATACTTTTGACCATCCAGAAATAACTCATTTTTTTCATAATCGATATTCGCTAAGATATCCCGATCCGCCATCTCAAATTCCGGTCGTCGTTTCAGTAATTGGGATTCTAGTTTGAACTGCATGATCGCAAGCGCCTGATGGATCTTCTCCATCTCTTCTCTCTCGCGTTCTGTCGCGTCTTGGCTATTCTTAGGTGTAAACAAAGGGTTTGTCTGATAAGTTTCTGTCGCAAACGAACAAAGGGAACGCAGATTCAACGCGTATTCTTTTTCCAACTCGAATAAATAATTATACCGCGCAGCGATACGCAATAAGGTCAACAAACAAGTTTCCGAGCCACAATACGCCCCAAGCCATAAAATATCATGATTGCCCCATTGGATATCGATTGAATGGATCTCCATCAAGCGGTCCATCACTTTGGCGGCTTGTGTCCCCCGATCAAAGATGTCTCCGACTACGTGGACATGATCGATCACCATTCGTTGAATCGTCTGCGCTAACTTTTTTAAAAAGCGCTCTTCTTCATTCATCTCAAGCAACTGATCAACGATTTTACTCACATAAGATTTTTTCCCTTGCACACGATCATCAACATACAATAATTCCTCAATGATATAACTATATTCTTTAGGTAAGGCTTTTCTTACTTTTGATCTCGTATACTTGACAGAAGTGAATCGCAGCAACTCAATCAATTGATGGATCAACGTTGTTTTGTCTTGTTTCTTGTACCAGTCAGTCGCTAATGCGTATTCCGGATAGGCAACAAAAATCGTTAATCGCTTGATCTCTTCTTCACTTAAACATTCTTGAAATAAATCTTTGATTTTCTCTCGTAGATTCCCTGAACCATTTCTCAATATATGATCAAATGCTAGAAACTCGCCATGGATATCACTTAAAAATAATTCGGTTCCTTTTGGTAGTTGTAGAATTGCTTCTAAGTTGATGATCTCCGTAATGACTTCTTCTTTTGTTGGGAATTTTTCTGACAATAATTCTAAATATTGATCCATCCAAACGCCTCCAAAATTGGTATACCTAAAATTATAGGACACACAATGGATATTTACAACAAAATTACTTTATCTATTCGAAAATAGGTACATATATAATCGTGAATTTTTTAAATCAAACAAAAGCGCTCTAGGTATACGACCAAAAGCAACTCTTATGAAAATAAGCCGAGACACCCAAAATTTGAAGAACAATTTTCGGGTGTCTCGGCTTATTTCTCAGAGTTGAATATTTCTGTGACAACTTCAACCTTTATTTCTTTTTGCGTTCATTTCTCATGATTGAAATTGATTGTTTCAATGACGTCCAAATACCACCTTCACTGTAAACAAGCACGTTTGATTTGTACATATTTGCGGACATGAACATCAATACGAATGTGATGATCACTAAGACGACCAAAGAAATCAATGCGCCACTCATTTCAACTGTTTCATTTGCCAAGCGGATCGGCATGATATATGAAGATAGGAACGGTATATATGAAGTGATGCGGATCACGATATTATTCGGATCAGATGCACCAAGGATCAATCCTAACATATAACCCCCTAAAGAAAGGTACGTCACTGGTAAAATCGCTTTTGCTGTATCTTCGGCTTTGTTGACCAATGAGCCACATAAGGCAGCTAATACCGCGTAGATCAAAATACCAAAGAACATAAATAGTAAAGAGTACCATAAGAATGGGCCGAAAATACTATCTAAAGAAATCCCATCCAGTACACTTTTAACGATTTCCATATCTTTGAACTGATTGAATCCTATTGCAAAGATGATGCCATATAAAGCCATTTGAGTGACTGCCACTAGCAGTACCCCTGTCAATTTTCCATAAAAATGTTTTTGTGCAGTGGTACTAGACAAAATCACTTCCATGATTCTTGTCCCTTTTTCTGAAGCAATCTCTTGTGCAATGATCTGTGCATACGTCAAGATGATGATGAATAGAATGATTGTTGCAACATAACTGACCGCATATTGAACAGCTGAGTTATCTTCTCCTATCGTCATTTCACCATTTGCATCAAAACTGACTTTTTGTCTTGAAAATGCAGCGGGTTGACTTAATGCAGCCACTTCTTCTGGAGAGATCCCTAAACTACTTGCCCGCATCATCGACTGTAAGCCAGTCAACTGCTGTTGGATCAACAGTTGCGTTGCTTGGCCTAATGAGTTTTCACTAAATAATTCTCCGGATACTTCTCCATTATCTGTCGTGACTACCATGTACGCATCGATCTTTTCGTCAGATAACTTACTTTTGGCTTCATCCTCCGATGAAAAAGCTTCAAAGTGGAAATCCCCCATATCGGATTGACTCAAATAATCAGTGATTTGTTGGTCTTCAGCAATGACACCGATTTTATCTGTTTCACTGTTTTGTTGAGCAAAATTACCTGCTAAGTAAATCACACCCATCAAAACAAACGGCACTAGTATCATAATAATAAAAGAAATCGATTTGACATTTTTCAAATAGACATCTTTCGTGATGATCCAAAACTTACTCATGTAGCTCACCTGCTTTCATCTTGAAGATTTCTTCTAAAGTAGGCGGTTGTTGATTGAACATTGGAATATAGCCAAATTGCGTCGCGCGAGTAAAGATCTCTTTCCCTACATCTGGATGATCCAATGTGATTTCCAACGATTGATCCTCACGAAGAATCACTTTTTGGACCCCGTCGATTTCCTCTATTTCTTGCTGTGATAATCCAGACTCTAAAAATAGCTTTGTTCGTCCAAATGCTTCTCGAATCTCGTGGACTTTCCCATCTAGTACCATCTCCCCATTTCGAAGCATGATCAAGTGGTCACAAATCTTTTCAACATTATCCATGTTGTGACTAGAAAAAATGACACATGAGCCATTTTTCTTCAATTCGATGATCCCGTCTTTAAGTAGCTCAGCATTCACTGGGTCCAACCCACTAAAAGGCTCGTCTAAAATAATCAACTTAGGTTCGTGGATCAGTGTTGCAATCAGTTGTACCTTTTGTTGATTTCCTTTTGACAAGGACTTAACTTTATCTGTTTTTTTCCCTTTTACTTGAAATTTCTCCATCCAAAAATCGATCTTAGGTTCAATTTCTTTTTTCGTTTTTCCACGTAATGCAGCAAAATAGATCAACTGTTCTTGGATCGATACCTTGGGATAAAGCCCTCGTTCTTCAGGTAAATACCCAATGATATCATAATCTTTTTCACTCAAATGATGACCGTTCCATAGCACTTCGCCTTGATCTTGCGTCAAAAAATCTAAAATCAAGCGAAAAGTCGTTGTTTTTCCTGCACCGTTTTGCCCAATCAATCCCATGATTTTTCCATCAGGTATTTGAAAAGAAACATGATCAACAGCTGTATAACTGCCAAACGTCTTAACCAAATCCTTTACCTCTAGCATTTTCTCACTCCTTCATCCTAAATTCCTCTATCCTTTACTGTACGATATAAAAATAACTTATATATAAAAACTTATGTTATTGTTTTTTATTGTACATATAAAAATGATAGGACAGTTTACAGGTTTTGTAAAGCGCCCTCAGTTCAATTTTTATGCAGTTTATCGAAAACATTTTGTGCGACATTTTTTGGTAGACCAATTTCTTGTAACTCCTCAATTGACGCAGCGGTGATGTTTTTTAACGATTTGAACTCTTTCAACAACATTTTTTTTCGTTTTGGCCCTAACCCTTCAATCTCATCTAAGCGCGAAGCAAAACTATTTTTACTACGTAATTGGCGATGAAACGTGATTGCAAAGCGATGGACTTCGTCTTGGATACGTTGCAATAAAAAGAATTCTGGTGAATTTCGTTCAAGCGGAACAACTTCTAATTCATTCCCAAATAACAACTCATTGGTTTTATGCTTATCATTCTTCGCCATTCCAGCGACTGGGATATCGATACCTAATTGATTTTCTAATACATCCTTTGCTACATCGACTTGCCCTTTCCCCCCATCGATCAAAATCAGATCAGGCAATGGCAGTTCTTCTCGTATCACACGTGCATAGCGGCGGTAGATGACTTCTCGCATCGAAGCATAGTCGTCCGGTCCAACGACCGTTTTGATTTTATATTTACGGTATTCTTTTTTTGCTGGTTTTCCATCGATGAACACCACCATCGCTGCTACTGGATCGGTCCCCATGATATTAGAGTTATCAAAAGACTCGATCCGGATAGGTGCTGGGATGTTCATTGCATTACCAAGGCGCTCGATCGCTCCGATCGTTCGTTCTTGTTTCCTAACGATCAAATCAAAGCGTTCGTTCAATGCCACCCTTGCATTTTTATTGGCTAGTTCAACTAACTTTTTCTTCTCACCACGTTTGGGCTGGATGACCTTTGTCGCTAACAACGCCTCAACACTCGGTTGGTCGATCGTATCAGGGATTACCACTTCTTTTGGAATGAAATGTTCATTTTCTTGATAAAACTGCCCGATGTATGTTAAGAAATCCTCTTCTGCTTCATTGTAAAAAGGAATGATCGATACATCTCGTTCAATCAGTTTTCCTTGACGTACAAAGAATACTTGGACACACATCCAGCCTTTATCAATGGCATAACCAAACACATCTCGATCAATCAAATCAGTGTTTGTCATTTTTTGTCTTGTCATGATCGTTTCGATGGCTCTGATTTGATCACGATACTCTGCTGCTTTTTCAAATTCCATATTTTCTGCGGCCTTGGCCATTTTTTCTTGGATCTCGGCTTCGATCGTCTCATGACCACCATTCAAAAAGCGTTTGACTTCATTCACGATACTTGTATATTCCGCTGGATCTACATCAAAATAGTAGGGACATAAACATTGTCCTAAATGATAATAAAGACAAGGTTCTTTTGTCTGACTCGGTTTACATTTCCGTAAAGGGAATAAACGATCTAAAATTTTTTTTGTTTCATTCGCAGCCCCAACATCGGGGTAAGGCCCAAAATAAAAGGCTTTGTCTTTTAATACTTTACGAGTGATCACTAAACGAGGATATTTTTCGTTCGTGATCTTTAAAAAAGGATAAGTTTTATCATCCTTTAACATAATATTGTATTTTGGATCATTCTTTTTGATCAGATTGATTTCTAGCAGTAACGCTTCAATGTTAGATTCTGTCACAATGTATTCAAAGTCCTCGATCTCACTGACTAATCGCTCCGTTTTCGTGTTATGGCTTCCAGTAAAATAGGAACGCACGCGATTTTTCAAGACTTTGGCTTTTCCTACATAAATGATCGTACCGTTTTTGTCTTTCATCAAATAGCAGCCAGGCTGATCAGGAAGTAATGCAAGTTTATTTTTTATTCGTTCATTCATGGTGACTGCTCCTTTATATTTCTGATATCGCTATTATAACAGAGGTTGAGATAGAAGTATCAAGCGAAGAGACACAAGAAAAATTTTGCGTAGCTTATCGTATAAATTTTTAAGTATCCTGTACGCTAACAAAAGATTCTATTCTCTTCATTTATGGCTTTTTTGTTCCACGTCTCCGTTCAGTTTTATGACTCGATTAGTCGCAAAAAAACCGAGACAGCAATCCATATGATTGTTGTCTCAGTCTGATGTGTTAGTTACTTATCTTATAAGTGTTGGGCAATCATTTGACGTAATTGATCTTTTGATTGAACACCGATGGCTTTTTCTACTACTTCGCCGTCTTTTTTCAAAAGTAATGTTGGAATACTCATGATCCCAAATTGTTGTGGTGTTTCAGGATTTTCATCAACATCCATCTTCACGATTCTGAATTCGTCTTCGTCATATTCTTCTTCTAACTGGTCTAAAATTGGCGCTTGCATTCGACAAGGTCCACACCAAGTTGCCCAAAAGTCGATTAAAACTAACCCTTTATCTGTTTCTTCGTTGAATGTTGCATCTGTAATTACTTGAGCCATATCAAAGACCTCCATTTATTAGTCTACTCTAAGTATAGCACTATTGGTGCCTAGATTCGAGCTATTTGCTTACCTTTAGTAAGTTTTATTTAAATTTAACAATTGTCGCACCATTGCCCCCTTGATTTCCTGGAGCAAAATCGAAGCTCTTGACACTACGATGATTTTTTAAATAATCGGTGATTCCGGTTCTTAGTGCGCCTGTGCCTTTTCCATGAACGATCGTCACTTGAGGGTAGCCAGCCAAAATTGCCGCATCTAAATATAGATCGACTTCATTTAATGCTTCTTCATAACGCTTCCCTCGAAGATCCAGCTGGTTGGAGACGGTGGAATGAGCATCTGAGCGAACCGTATGGATCACTCGTTGTTGTGGTTCTTTTTGGGGAGCAATCGGTGTTAATTCACTTTCCGAAACGTTCATCTTCAGGATACCGATCTCCACTTGCCATTGGTTGCCATTTTTGCGCAACAATGTTCCACGCTGCCCATAAGTCGTCACGAGTACTTCGTCACCTGGTTTCAATGTTTTCTGTTCTTTCGCTTTTTTCAAGACCTTATTTTTCTTTAATTGTTCTTCTTGATGCAAGTTGGCTAACTGTGATTTTGCATCGATCAATTGATGCTCTTTGACCGTACCCTGCCCCACTTGTTTTTGTAAGTTGCGAATATCTGCAATGATTTTTTCTGCCTTTTCTTCTGCTTCAGAAACAAGTGCGTTGGCTTTTTGTTTGGCTTTCGCCATTTCTTGTTCACGCTCTTCAAAGAAGTAGCTATAAGCTTCTTTCAAATCATTGTACAGACGTTGCGCTTCATCGACATAATGACGCATCTCTAAATACTCTGTTTCTGCCATTTTTCGACGATTCTCTAAATCAGTGATCATTTCATTCAAGTCTTGACTTTCATCGTTCATCAATTGCTTGGCTTCATCAATGACTTGGTTGTCTAATCCTAAACGACTTGAAATCTCAAAGGCATTACTTCTACCCGGCACGCCGATCAACAAGCGGTAAGTTGGGCTAAGAGTGTCAACGTTGAACTCCATACTCGCATTGATGGTATTCGAGCGATTGTAGCCATAGACTTTCAATTCAGGATAATGTGTTGTTGCCATCACATAGGCAGATTTCTTTCCGAGATCATCTAAAATAGCAATTGCTAGCGCTGCTCCTTCTTGAGGATCAGTCCCCGCACCTAGCTCGTCAAATAAAACCAAGCTTTTTTCATTGACTTTGGAAAGGATATCCACGGTATTTGTCATATGTGAGGAGAACGTCGATAAACTTTGCTCAATCGATTGTTCATCTCCGATATCAGCAAAAATATCTTCAAAGATCCCGATCTGACTTTCTTCATCCGCCGGGATCGGTAACCCTGCTTGCCCCATCAATTGCAATAAGCCCAGTGTTTTCAACGTGATAGTTTTCCCACCAGTATTTGGTCCGGTAATGACGATCGCTTGATAGTTTTCCCCAATCGAAATATCATTTGGGACGACTTTTTCTTGATCGATCAATGGGTGTCTGGCTTGCTTCAAATCAACGATGTTTTCTGTACTGATCGTCGGTACGATTGCCTTTAGTTCTTTCCCAAAGCGTGCTTTCGCATTCATCAAGTCCATTTTTCCAATGACATACGCATTGTGGATGATTTCTTGGCGATGAGGAACTAACTCCGCCGACAACTCACTTAGAATACGTTGGATCTCATTGCGTTCGGCAATTTGATATTGACGCAAGCGATTGTTCAACTCCACGACTTGTTTTGGTTCAACGAATAGTGTTTGTCCCGAAGAACTTTGATCATGGACGACTCCGCCAAACACACCACGATATTCTTGTTTTACTGGAATAACATAGCGGTCGTTTCTCATCGTAATGATGGCATCGCTTAGGTATTTGGCATTTTTCCCACGAACGATCCCATCTAATTGTTCTCTAACTGCTTGTTCACTTCTACGGATATTATGACGGATCGTCTTCAACTCTGGAGAGGCATCATCCGTCACTCGTCCATCATCATCGATTGCTTCTTTCAAACGACGACTCAAGGATGGGATAGCAACTAATTGATCTGTCCAAAAATAAAGACGCGCAAACTCAATCTCGCTATCTGCTAAATCATCAATAAAACGTCGCAACTCACTAGTAGTTGATAGGACACGGGAAACCTGTGCTAGCTCGACCCCATTAAGATCCGCACCGATTTCGATGCGTTTCATATGCGGACGGATATTCTCTAATTTGGGGATTGGGATACCGCCACGCAATCGTTGGACTTTTAGACCATCTTCTGTTTCTTCCAACCAATATCTGATCGTCTCTGCTTCATTCACTGGCACAAGCTGGGCTAATTCTTCTTGCCCTTGTGCTGTGATCACAAACTGTCGTACTTGTTGTTTTACTTTTTCAAACTCTAATGTTTCTAGAATGCGTTTGTTCATTTTTTTCACCTTACTTTCACTAAAAAGAGGCCGATAGATGGCTAAGCAGTCTTCAAGACTAACCAACATCTTCATAGCCTCTGTCATTGACAAGAAATCATTTCTTACTTAGTTAATCACTTGTGTCACCCATAGATCATACATTTTATTTGCTAAAATAGGTGTTCGTTCAACCATAAATGTTGCAAGATTATTGCCACTAAATTGGTTTTGGATAAATCCCACCGGAATAAACGTCAGTAAACGTAAAACTAGAACCAAGGAAATATAGGTGATGATCACGGATAAAATCCCGCCAGCCACCCAGTCTAATTGCTTTAGTACAGGAATAAACGTCAACCCATGAGCGAATACCCCAATGAATCGTGTGACTAGCCAACCAATAAATAAAATGATCAAGAAAGCCACCCCTGCATAAAATGCTTCATCTAATTTAAATGAAAAAGCTTGATCAAAAAAAACTAAGTTAGAATTGGCTGTTACCGCAGGATAAGGAATATATAATTGCAGATGATTGGCTAATGTTTTGTAATAGGTTTGTGCTGCTAGAAATGAGACAAAATAGCCAACCAGATAAATCCCCTGTAGCGCAAAACCACGACTGGCTCCAGAAAAAAATGCAATCAGCAAAATAAATAAAATCAAAAGACTAAGCATACATTCTTCCTTTCTCTTCTATAATAATATCAATTTGAAGATCTTTGTTTGATTTGACCTTTTCGTTTTTCATTTAGAATCTGTTGTGCTTCCACATGATTTTTGATCTCATGGTCACTTCCATTTTCTTTCAATACTGCTCGTGCTTCGTTTTCAATCGCTTCGATTCGTTTGATCCGATTTTCCATTTCTGTGAATCTCACCATTTTTTGTTTCAGTTCTGTGACTTCTTTTATTAAATTCAAATTTTTTTCCTGTCTTTTCAATTGATCGGAAAATGCATTGACTGCTAATAAAATAGCTGCTTGTTCATTGTCTAATTGAGGGGACAATTCTTTCAGTTCAGCTAATTGTTCATTGATTAATTTTGTGACCATATCCATATGCTGTTTTGATTCTTGCCCGATAATAGTATACGTTTGGTCCGCAATCACCGCTTTATAGCGTGTTTTTTCATGTGCCATATGAATCTGTCTCCTCCTATTGCCAAAAATATTAACTAGTGTACCATATAGTTAAGCAATTAACCGTACACGAAAAACTTCATTATAAATACTTTACTATTATATGATAAACTTTGCAAAAATGCTATGTGTGCATTGATTTCAAATCAGCTGGATCTAGTCAAATACAACTTTTCTTACGACTGGATCGCAACAGGAGGAAAACATGAGTAACATTATCTTAAAAGTAACGACAAATCAAATGAATAAGATGAAAGAGGCGTATCGCCCATTTCTAGTACAAAAACCGATTCCATATACTCTTTTTTCAGCAAAAAAAAATGGCACAACGATCACTGCCTATACTTCTGGAAAAGTGATGTTTCAAGGCACCGGCGCCGAACAAGAAGCAGCGAAATGGGGAAATCCACTTACAGCAAAAAAAGCGACACAAACTAATTCTTCTTCCTTACCCAAAGATCTACAAACACTATCTGTTTTAGGGAGTGACGAAGTCGGCAACGGTAGTTACTTTGGCCCACTGACTGTTTGTGCTGCCTATGTCGATCAAACACAATTGAAAGAATTACGCACGTTAGGCGTCAAAGATTCAAAAGAATTAAAAGATGGACAAATCATTCAATTAGCCAAAGTATTAAAGGAAACGATCCCATATCAATTACTGGTCTTGCCACCAAAAAAATACAATGAGATCCAACCTACGTATAATGCAGTGAGAATGAAGGTCGCTTTACACAATCAAGCTATCCACTTATTGTTACAAAAAATAGCACCAGTCAAGCCGGATGCTATTTTGATCGACCAGTTCACACCGGAAGCCAACTTTAAAAAATACGCGCGTTTAGAAAAAAATCAACTCACCGAAAAACTCTACTTTGTTACAAAAGGTGAACAATATCATTTAGCTGTTGCTGCCGCTTCGATCATTAGTCGCGCAAGCTTTTTAGAAGAGTTGGACAAAGAATCTGCTGAACTTGGTCTCACGCTTCCTTCTGGTGCAGGTACAAAATCCGACCAAGTCGCTGCAATGATTTTAAAAAAAGGTGGCGAAGCCTTGTTAGCAAACTATGCAAAATTGCATTTTGCGAACACAGAAAAAGCCAAAAAATTAGTCAACTAACTATTAGTTTTAGCTTGTTCCACTTTTCTTTAAGTTCGATTTAAGTTTTGTTGTTTATCCTCATGTTCAAGAGGTGAAAACGATGAAAAAAATGCGAATTATTATTTTTTTATGTATAATCGGGATCATTGCCCTTTTCAAATTTGGTCTTAGCAATCAAGAAACAAATGCGAGACAACAGACAAGTAACAGTGTCTCTAGCATCATACCAACCACTGATTCTTCTTCAGAGACCCTCATAAAAATCGGAAAAGAAGATGCCACATTGTATGCAGATTCGTCATTAAGTGAACCGCTTATTTCCGTCAATGCTGGTGAACTGGCTACGCTTCTTTCAACTACAGCCAACGCCTACAAAATTACCACGAATGATGGTGAAACGGGCTATTTATCACTTACGGACGGCTCATCACTGACTCGCTCGACACAAGAGCTACCGAGTGACCTATCAGAAGCGGTGATCGTATTAGACCCAGGACACGGAGGCGACGATACAGGCGCGCTTAGCACAGATGGACATACAGAAGAAAAAACAGTGACACTCGCTGCCGCAAAACAGTTACAAACGAGTTTAGAAGCCGCTGGCGCAACGGTTTATTTGACACATGAAACAGATGACTACATTTCTTTAGATGACATCTGTTCATTTAGCGAAGAAAAAGCCGCTGACCTTTTTATCAGCTTACATGCTGATTCGACTGAATCGCCCAATGAAGCAACTGGTACCACCACTTATTATTATTACAATAGAGACCAACGTCTAGCGGAAACTGTTTCTGATGAACTGGCGGATCTGCCCATTACATCTCGTGGAACTGCTACAGGGAACTATCAGGTGTTAAGAGAAAACCTTCAGCCATCCCTCTTGATCGAAATGGGCTATATGAATAATGACGAAGATTTAGCTATATTGGCTACCGTTAACTATCAACAACAGTTGGCGCAATCGATCACACAAGCGCTACTCACTTATTTCAATCAGTAATTTTTTTCTAGACGCAAGAACCTCGTTAGGTATTGATGTTTCATCAAGCCCAACGAGGTTCTTCAATTTCATCAGCAACCAGTTGTCAGTAAATGGTCACCCCTGAATCTGTTTATATTTAAACGATCTAATTGATCAATTCCCATGGTCCCCATTGTTGAGTTCCAGGTTCATCGCCTTGTGTCCACCATTTTGCCTGATACGTATTGCCTAGATGAGTGACTCTATCTCCCATAAGATAGACTGTTCCTGAATCCCATGCCGCATATCCAGGCACACTGTCTTCCAAGGTTTGAACGATCACTGATTGACTAGCAGCCGAAACATTGCTTGACGCATCGAATGCTTTGACAGTATACGTATACTCTGTATCAGGTGTTAATCCCGTATCTGTAAATGTTGGTGTTCTTGGTTGTCCGACTAATTGTCCATCACGGTAAACATAGTAACCTGCTACTCGCTGATTATCGGTCGAAGCCATCCAGTTCAATGTCACTTCTGTTGCAGTGATCGTTGTCGCTGCAACATTTGTTGGAATCGACGGTGCCTCAACATCTGATGGGTCTGGCTCTTCTGTACCAAAGATCACTTGGTGATTGATTTCAATGCCTTCAGTCCCAATTCGTTGACTTAAAGTGATCGTATCAATATGATCAATCAAAACCTGTGACGTATCAGATTGTAATCGGAAATCATAAGAAGCTCCTGGAGCAAGTTCTCTGCCATCATAAACGGAAGATAGATCAACTGTCACTGTGCCATTATCCATAGAAACAGTTCCAGCTTTATAGTTTCCTGCACTTAATGTTTCATTGCTATTCAAGTCGATCGTAAATTTAGGCAACTTGACTGTTTTCTGTGCAGCCTCAACAGCGCTTAATACAGTAGATGATTCTGTCAATGTTTCATTATTTGTCACTGTGATTTCGTACCCGCTTACATTATTCTCTGTATAAGGGGTGATATCCACAGAGATGTCTAATGGTGTACTAACGATTTCGTGCTGCGGTAATGGCGTATTCCCAAATAATCCTTCTTTGATCGCGTTCGTCAGTTCGTCACGTTTTGTACTTGTCGTTTCCTTGTCTTGTGATTGCATCCAAGAAATCACACCGCCTAATTGTTCTTCCTGTACATATTGTGTTTTATAACCGATCGAGCGTACGTTATCAAAACTGAAAAATTCGCCAGTTTCTGTACTATACATGTAAGGGGCCTTCGCTACATCATCCCAGTATTCAGTCAATCCACTCGTTGCACTGATCAAATCTGGAATATTTCGATAAGGCCAGACACCACCGGCTCTACCACCATCCCCTACAACTAATGGACTTTTATTTTTTGCCCCGTATGTTGCCGATAGGTCAGCATTTCGATTACTCTGTTCAGCCGTTTGGAACAATCCCGGTAGTAACGGATTATTGCCTTCTGCTACTTCATGCCAACCACGAGTATAAAAAGCTGCCCCAATCACGATTTTTTCAGCTGGCGCACCTTCATTCCTTAAAAACTGAACCGTTTGATCTACCGAAAGTCCTTGGTCATAATTAGGATCAGCAGGATTCCCATAAAGCGCTGTATGATGTCCACTGCGGTCTCCCCAACCACCGTTCATATCATAGGTCATGATATTTGCAAAATCAACAACTTCAAATAAACCATCAATGTCTATCCCTGAAGATAATTTACTTTGAGATGCAGGCAGCGCAACTGATAATTCATAGGTCTTGCCTAGTTCTTCGCCTTGTTCATCAATCGACTCACGAATCTCATTTAGCAAAATGATATAGTTTTCTTTATCTTCAGGTACTGCATATGGCGTTCCTTCATCATTGACATTATCTACCAAGTCAGGTTGTCGAACATCTGCAGGATACTCCCAATCGACATCAACAAAATCCATATTCGTATATTTGATGAATCGGGTGACGTTTTCCACTAGATTTTGTCGTTTCACTGGATCAGCCGCTACTTCAGAAAAATCACCTGATTTAGACCAGCCCCCCAAAGAGACCCCAATTTTCATATTGGGATTTTTCCCACGTAGATCTTGGATCGCATTCAAGATACCCGAGCTTGCTGAATTCCATTGAACCCCTGTTTGTCCTACAGGCGCACCAACAGCAGCATCCGTATCTGTAAATTCTAAATCGCCATTACTATCAAAATCTAAAAAGGCAAAATTCAAATGAGTGATTTGATCAGCTGGAATATCTTTAGGATAGAAATTTCCTTCTCCACCCCAAATCGACCAATCGCCATAGTACATGACATTGCGATAAGGCGCGACCTGAGTTTCCCGCACCTCTTCAGCATGAACCTCTGGTGACTCATTAAATGCTGGTAAAGTCATTGAAACAATCGAAGAAAATAACAAAGCAACTAAACTAATACTCTTAATTCTTTTCATATCAATCTCATCTCCTTTTTTTTATCAGTTTATTTACGGAAAAACAAGCGCGCCCAAATCACAGGTTAAAAAGTTATTTTATCACTCCTCTAAAATTAGAAATCAACTAAAATCCAATTAGAAATGTCTTACAAATATGAATTTAACATTTATTTATTTTTAATGCAAATAATTGGAACCGATTACACCTATCGCTTTTCAAGTTATTTTTAAGCCATATGATTTTGTTTATTTTTTAACTAACATGTTTTTTTCGGTAAATTTGAGTAAATAAGATAAATAACAACGACAGAATAACATTATAAAAAAAGAACAAGGCAAGCTGCCCTGTTCTTTTTTATCTAAATTAACCAATTAATTCCCAAGGACCCCATTGTTCAGTTCCTGGCTCATCACCTTGTGTCCACCATTTCGCACGATAAGTATTTCCTTTATGAGTTACTACATCACCTAAATCATAGACTTTGTTAGCATCCCATTCGCCTTCAGCTGGAGGAGTTGTTTCTTCTAAAGTTGTGACAACTAATGCTTTGCTTTCTTCTGAAACATTTCCTGCTGCATCAAATGCTTTTACTGTATATGAGTATTCCGTATTCGGTGTTAACCCAGCATCAGCAAATGAAGTTGTTGCTGATTGACCAACTTGTTTGCCATCACGGAAAACATAGTATCCTGCGACTGCAACATTGTCAGTTGAACGAGTCCAAGACAATGATACATTTTTCTCACCGATCGTTGAAGCTTTCAAATCTAATGGAATTGAAGGTGCTTCTGTATCTACTGGTGCTTTTTCTAACGTTTTAACAACTAATGCTTTACTTTCTTCTGAAACATTTCCCGCACGGTCAAATGCTTTTACTGTATATGAATATTCTGTATCTGCAGTTAAATCAGCGTCAGTAAATGAAGTTGTTGCTGATTGACCAACTTGTTTGCCATCACGGAAAACGTAGTATCCTGCGACCCCTTTGTCGTCAGTTGATTTTGTCCATGATAGAGAAACGTTTGTTTCACCGATTGTTGAAGCTGTAAGTCCTGTTGGTACTGAAGGTGCTTCTGTATCAGGTGTTCCTGGTTCAGTCGTTGAACCTTCACCAAAAATCACTTGTTTATTGATTTCGATACCTTCGTCCCCAATTCTCTGGCTTAATGTGATTGAGTCGATATTGTCAACAGCGACATCTGCTTCAGCAGCATTTGAACTCAATCTGAACTCATAAGATGCACCTGGTGCGATTTCTTTGCCATCATATACAGAAGACAAATCAACGATTGCAGCGCCATCAACATTTGTTACAGTACCTGCTTTGTAATCGCCAGCGCCAAGCTTTTCATTTGTCGCCATTGGAATCACTAGTTTAGGTAATTTGATTGTTTCTTGTGAAAATTCAACTAATTTCAATACAGAAGAAGTTTCTTCCATTTTTTCATTGTTGGTAATTTTTACGTCGTAACCACTAACGCCATATTGTGTATAAGTTGAGATCTCAACATCCACATTCAATGGTGTGCTCTTGATTTCAAATTCTGGAAGTTTCTCACTACCTAACAATCCTTCTTTGATTGCATTGGTCAACTCATCACGTTTTGTACCAGTTGTTTCTTTGTCTTGTGATTGTTGCCATGAAATGATTCCACCAAGTTGGTTTTCTTTTACATATTCAGCTTTATAAGTCACTGATTTTTCATTTTCGTAAGTAAAGAATTCACCAGTTGTTTCACTGTACATAAATGGTGCTTTCGCTACGTCATCCCAATACTCTTTCAATCCAGATGTATCACCAAGTAACGTTTCAATATCACGGTATGGCCATACACCACTAGCACGTCCACCGTCACCTACTTTTAATGGATTTTTATTTTTCGCTCCATAACTTGGTGTTTGATCGGCATCTTGACTTGATAATTCTGCTTTTTGGAATAATCCCGGTGCCTCTTCATTATCCCCTTTTGCCACTTCGTTCCATCCACGAGTATAGAATGCTGCCCCAATAACGATTTTTTCTGACGCCGCACCTTTCTCACGTAGGTATTCTACTGTTTGATCTACTGAGAAGCCTTCATCATAATTAGGATCAGCCGGATTTCCGTAAAGTGCTGAATGGTGACCACTTGTATCTGACCATGCGCCAGTTAAGTCATACGTCATGATGTTTGCGAAATCGACAACATCAAATAGTCGTTTCACGTCGATACCTGAATCTAATTTACCTTGAGCTGCTGGCAATGCAACAGATAGTTCATATGTTTTCCCTAATTCTTCGCCTTGTTTATCAATTGTTTCGCGAATTTCATCTAATAATTTTATGTAATTTTCTTTATCTTCAGGTTTTGCATTTGGTGTTCCTTCGTCATTTACGTTATCCACTAGATCTGGTTGACGTACATCTGCCGGGAATTCCCAGTCAACATCGACAAAGTCCATATTTGTGTATTTAATGAATTTTGCTACATTATCTACAAGGTTCTTACGTTTCGTAGGGTTTGCTGCTACTTCAGAGAAATCTCCTGATTTAGACCAACCACCTAATGAAACACCAATTTTCATGTTTGGATTTTTTCCACGTAAATCTTGAATCGCATTTAAGATACCAGAACTAGCAGAGTTCCATTGTACGCCCGGTAATCCTACAGGAGCGCCTGTCGCTGCGTCTGCATCAGTAAAGACTAGTTCGCCATCACTATCAAAATCTAAAAAGGCAAAATTCAAGTGAGTCAATTGATCTGCTGGGATATCTTTTGGATAAAAGTTACCTTCGCCGCCCCAAATCGACCAGTCACCATAGTACATTACGTTTCTATAAGTTGCTTGTTGTTCTGTTTGTTGGATTTCTTCTGCATTGACGATAGACAATTCCCCAATTGTCGGAAGCGTCGTTGAGACAACAGAAGAAAATAACATTGCTGCCAACCCAATTTTTTTAACACTTTTCATTTTTAATTCTCCCCTTTTTACACTATTCACTTTTCAAAAAACAATTATGTAACACAATTAACACGAAAATATGTTATTCATTCCCCCTCTATTTCTCTAAAATAGTGAGTTAAACTCAGTGAAGCTTTTGTTGCTAACAGAATATTATCACCTGAAAATGGCTTTTTCAACCGTTTTCCTAAAATTATTTAAAAAACAAATTAAATCACCTTGGTTATTTAACTAATTTATAATCGTTATTATTAAAAATCTTTATATCACTTGCTTTTCACCTCTTTTTCTCAATTGCCTGAAAAATTAAATATCCCTCATTATTTTAATTAAAAAATAACAATCCAAGAAAATATAATAACAAAAAAGTGTAGAGGACAAGAAATTAAATTCATTTTTGTTTCTAATCTAAAAAATCAAATAAACGATGTTCCAGAAGTAACTCCTTCATAAAAAACCGAGAAACCCAAAATTTGAAAAACAATTTTTGGGTTTCTCGGTTTATTTCTCGGAGCTGGACACTTCTGTCACCACCGCATTTAATCAGCTACCACCCCATGAAGGTATAAATCGATCAGTCGTTCCACACTAAATGGGTTTTCAAATGAATTAGAAGATTCGGTGATATATGGTGCTAATAGAAGAAAAAAGTGCTTTGCAGCCATTTCTGTCGTAACATGAGCGCGCATCAAAGATTGATTTGTCGAAAAAATCACTTCAAATGGTTCACGATAACTTTTTTTCCACAAGGTAAAAAGATGATTTCGTGTCTCGGTAGAAAGGTTTGATTTTAAATCATGATGCATCATAAATAGGTCTAAAAGATGGGTATCGATCAGATACTTCGTCATTTTAGTCAAAGATTGTTTAAAATCAAGTTTGTTCTCTTCTAAGATTGCTCTTAAGTCTGTCCCTACAGTACTCAAATGCTCTTCTAAGACTGCACAATATAACTTTTCTTTATCGCTAAAGTAATGATAAAGATTTGGTTGCGTGATTCCAGCATTTTTAGCAATCTCACGTGTTGACGTTCCTTGATAACCTTTTGACATAAACAAACGATTGGCTTCTTTTAAAATTTTCTCTTGTGTATCCTTATTGTATCGATGGACCAACTTTTACACCCTCTGACTTATTTTTTTTCCCGGAAGACACCATCTTCTATCATAAATACTTTATCACATCTGTCAATAAGTCGGGTATCATGAGTGACCATTATGATTGCTTTATTTTTTTCCTTGGATTCTTTCGCTAAAATATCTACGACTTCTACTGCTTTTTCTGAATCCAAACTAGCTGTTGGCTCATCTGCCAAAATAATTGAAGGATCGTTATATAGCGCTCGAGCAATTGCCACTCTTTGTCGTTCCCCACCCGAAAGATCTTCTGGATACTTATTAAGGAGTTTATCCACACCAAGTTGTTGGAATAATTCTTTCGCCTCCTCTTGTCGATTTTCATGCTTGATCTTATCGACCAATACTAATTGTTTTTTGACGGTCAAAAATGGAACTAGATTGGAAGCTTGAAGAATAAATCCAATTTCCTTGAACCGTAATTTTACTCGTTTTTTCTCCGGTTGTTCACTAAAATCTTCTCCATTGATTTTGACAGTTCCTTTATTTGGTGTCTGTAAACCGCCTGCAATCGTTAAGAAGGTACTCTTTCCAGAACCAGATGGTCCAATGATTGCGACAAACTCCCCTTTATTAACACTGACATTTGTTTTTTTCAATGCTTGAACGGTTTGATCACCATCTTTAAAACTTTTTTCAACATCTATAAATTCAATTGCTTTCATTTCCCATTCTCCTTTCTATCCGATTGCTTTTAATGGATCAATTTTTACGATCGTTCTAACAGAGAAGAGAGCCCCTAAAATAGCAACGATCAACATCATCACACTAATCACACCGAAAAACAACCAGTTACTTTGGAACGGGACAGCATCTGGTAGAACAAGTGAAGTAACGAATGTTCCAAACAATCCAAGAGCAACACCGAAAAATGAAAGTAAGAACGTTTGTGCAACTACTGAACGTGCAATAAATCCACCAGTCACTCCTTGGGCTTTCAGTACACCAAAAATATTGATTTTTTGCATAGTCAATACATAGATGAAAATACCGATCACGATCGCTGCAATTACGATCAAGAAGCCAATCATGAAACCAAATGTCAATACTTGTGCATTGTATCCTGGTAGTTCATTGATGAATGTCGAAATACTGATTTTCTCTAAATCATCCGGTAAACTCTCCACATCTCCTCGCACGACCACTGCATTGATACGAGCGTTATCAGTTGCGTCCTGTTTCTCAAACCGTATCTCTTGGTACGCATTGATCGTTGTATAAACGACAGGAGAGACATTGAATTTGGCATTCTCCGTAAATCCAGTCAATTTAAATGTCTTGTCACTTCCTGATAATTTGATCGTATCTCCAATGTCCAAGCCATATTCTTCTTTTAAACTGATATCACCGACTGCTTCATCGTTTGACTGGAATTCTTCTCCTTCCACGATATTCGGCATGATGAATTGGTTTTGATCGATTCCAAAAAAACTAACATTGACTTTATCAGCATCTGGACGATCTGGACTCGTGACTACTCCAGGTGTTTGAGCTAAATAAGCTACTTGATCACCTTTCACTTCTTCTGCCATCTTTTTCGTGATCATCGACATCCCTAAGTTTGTATTGGCGTCTTTTGATAAAACAATGGTATCTGCCTCCCATTTATCTACAGCAGTTCGATTGTCTTGTGCCAACCCATAGGCTAATCCTGTCAAAAAAAAGACAAGGTACGCAATTAGAAACATGACGCCTGTCACTAAGGCATAGCGTAATTTTGAATGAATGATTTCATTTAATGCTAAAAACATAAAATTCCCCCTAAAAATTTATCAACTGATAAATATATCTTATCACTTGATAAATTTTTAGAGGAATAATCTGCTCAGAATAATCAATAAAAGAGAAAACAATTGAGTTGATCACATTCAATAAGGAATATTTCAATCGTTTGTTTACATATTCCACCAAAAAAGTAAGATTAAAATCCCGATTCTTTTAACTTTGGCAATAGATAATCTTTCGCCTGTAAGATCTGACTTTCATAATCCTGATCCTGACCACTCCACATTTCAATCAAGAATGGCCCTTCATAATTTACACGTTTCAATGTTTTAAATAATCCAGAAAAATCCACACAACCTTGACCGAACGGAACGTCTCTGAACTTACCTTTACTACTTGCTGTTACGGGTTGCGTATCTTTTAGGTGGATCGAAGTAATATATTCGATGCCTTGTTCAAGTTCAATCGCCACATTATTTTCTGGCCACGCTGATAGATTTCCTAAGTCAGGATACACTTGTAAATAAGGAGAAGGGAGTTGTTTTTTTATCTCCATGAATTTACGAATGGAATTCATAAATGGGTCATCCATGACTTCAATCGACAAGATTATCCCAAACTGTGCTGCCTCCTTGATACTGGCACGCAATCCTCTGATAAATGCTTCTCTTGTCTCTATTGATTTTTTTTCATAGTATACATCGTATCCCGCCACTTGTATGATCCTGATGCCTAACCGATACGCAAGTTGTATTGCCTTTTTCATCATACATAAGGCTTTTTCTTGTTTTTTGATATCTACTGAGCCGAATGGAAAACGCCGATGTCCACTCAAACAAAGGGAATGGATAGCAATCCCCGAAGACGCAATCGCTTCCTTTAACTCAGCGATTTGTTCATTCGTCCAATCTAAACGAGCCAATCGTTCCTCGCTTTCGTCAATCGATAATTCCAGAAAATCAAACCCCAATTCTTTTACTGCATCTAACCGCTCTTGCCACGACCATCCGCTAGGTAGTGCCTTTTCATAAAGTCCGATTCTCGCCATCTCATTCTCCCCACAGTCGCTTGATCTCATTTTGGAATGCTTGGGCTTGTATGATCGGATCTGCACATGCCGTCAATCCTCGACCGACAATAAAATGAAAGATCGGCATCCCTTGGAACAAGGCTAACGTTGAAATTGACAGCCCACCAGTTACTGATACTTGAAAACCTAAATCGATCAATTGTTGGACGAGCTTCAGATCCTTTTCTCCCCAAACTTCCCCAGCTAACAAAGCATCCCTACTCTGGTGATAGACGACTTGAGAAATCCCAATTTCTTGCCATTTTTTTGCTTGTTCCATCGTCCATTCTCCGTATAATTCTACTTGAAGCGCTTTGACTTTCTTTTGTGCGGCTTGCATGGTAGCAAGGGAGGCACAGCAGATCACTGTCATAAAATCTGCCCCAGCCTGCGCGACATTCCCAGCCACAGTTTCTCCTGCGTCGGCGCATTTTGTATCCGCAACGATCGTTTTTTCTGGAAACATTTTTCTCATACATTCGATTGGTTTGCTTCCTTCTTGAAGACAAAGAATGGTGCCTACTTCGATCACATCGACGATTTCTCCAATTTTTTTCACATCTGCCAACGCAGACGCTAACGTGTTATGATCCAGAGCAATTTGTAATTTTGGTCGTTTCATCTAATTCTCCTTTGATTTCAATTCTTTGTACAATGTTGTTTCTTTGAATTTCTCACAGATCTCAGTAGGTGACATCACATTTTTGATCCCCACGACCGTCACACCTCGCTCAATTGCTTGCATGAACATCGGCATAAAATTGAGTGGCGTAAAGACAACATCATATTGACTTGCCGAACTTTTACCTTCAGAGATCGGGCAATGATGGATTTTACTCACTATAATATTTAATTCTCTCATTGCCTTTTCTACACTACGCATCATCATTAAACTTGTACCAGAACCATTGGCACATGAAACTAAAATTCTCATTTACTTTCCCTCCTATTAATTACTGTCTCCAAACTTCTCTTTATATTTTTGATAATCCTCAACAATCAAAAAATATCCTTCTGGATTTTTTCGATATTGTAGTTGCGGAATTAGCAACAAACCGACGACTACTAGTGCAACACCTACATAACCAAAAAATTTCATCAAAACAGTAAAGATTGGCCAAGCAGTCGCCCAATCAAACATCCCAATGTATCCTCCGTAACTAGACAACCCGATCCATGTCGCAAAGATTGCAGAACCACCGACTTGGATCAGTCCAGATAAGAAAGGGAACAAACATGCTGCCTTGAACCCACCACGATTATTAGAGAACACAGCGATGACCGCATTATCAAAAAATAGTGGGATAAATCCAGCGATCACGATCGTTGGTGATCGGAAGACGATCAATAAGATGATCATCAAGAATTGTCCTAATGCCCCAAATAAAAATCCGATCGTGACTGCATTTGGTGATCCGAAGCCAAAAGTTGCAGCCACATCGATACCTGGCACAGCTCCTGGTAAAATAGTATTTGAGATTCCTTGGAAAGATTGTGTCAACTCGTCCACAAAGGTCCGGACACCAAGTTGTAAAATAGCTAAATACACAGCAAAGTTCAAAGAAGTGGTCAGTACGTAGAATACAAAACTTTGTCCTGCCACCATAAATTCTGCCTCAATCAAATACTCCTGTCCTAATACTAATAAGATGATGCCAAAGAAGAACAGCATCAATAACGAAGTCGCCACCATATTTTCGTTGAAAATGGATAAGAACCCCGGAAGCTCCATATCTTCAAGCTTCTTATCGGCTTTTCTATTCCCCCTTTTTTTACGACTACTCTTTTGCCACCACTTCGCTAAGGTAGAAAATAGGTACACCCCAAACATCTGTTGGTGCGCAATCGCAAAACCAGCTCCGTCTGTCAATTCTTGTGTCACACCAACAGTTAAATTAGAAGCAACTGCCCAGTAACACCCTAAAATGATTCCCATAAATACTAATACTTCTACTCTTCCTAATTCAGGAAAACAGAAAAGTAAGATCCAAAAAGCTGTGGCTGCTTGCTGGATCTGGACATTTCCTGTCGTAAAAACAGCTCGCAACTTCGTATATTTTTGGAAACGAACTAACAGGATATTCAACACAAATGCAATCAATAATAAAATCATCACATCACTGAATGTTCGCCCAAAAGTCTCCATCAATCCTGCATCTACAGCATTTTGACCAAAGTAGGGATCAGTCACCATCGCCTCAAGATCAAAACGATCCTTTAAACCAACTAAGATCGGTCGGAAATTGTTCACCAATCCACCTGAACCAACAGCTAAAATCAGATAACCTACAGTGGCTTTCAAAAATCCAGCTATACATTCGTATAATGGTCGGCCAAGAAGTACATACCCTAATAAAACGATCGAACCGATCAAATAAGCCGGCTGTGTTAAAATATTTGTCGCAAAATACGTCCATATCTCCATCAAGATAGCTCCCATATTTTTCCGTTACCAAAAACCAGAACAAATCATCAAACGATGCTAGATATCATAGTTTTCATGTAAACGGACTCCCTCCCTTACATCGTATTTTTTAGTTGATAATTTATCTTTTATATCTATTTGCTTTGTACCGAATGGTCCTCGCTGACCATACTTATCAAGCAAAAGACTGCTTCTACCTATATTGGCTCATATTTCTCCATGACCATTTGATAATCTTCGATTGTTTCTGTCGCAAGCAATTCTTCGATCAACCCGTCTTGCATCAGTAATTCTGATAATGATTGAATATTTTCTAGGTGTTGCTTTGGCTCTTTGGCTGCTAAGGTGAAGAAAAGGCTGGCAGACTTTGTCCCTTCCTCAAAAGGAACTGGCACGTTCATTTTGGTAAATGAAATCGTCGTATCAAAAACATGTGAGCCACCTTGCATGGCATGAGGCATCGCAACGTGTGGGGCGATCAGGATATATGCCCCATGTTCTTCGACATTGCGGATCATTTCTTCTACATATACATGATCAATGATTCTTTTTTCTAATAAGTGACGACTGCTCTCCTCGATTGCTACTCGCCAATCATTTATCGTAGTTTCCACATAATTGACTAAGTCATTCTCATAGAAATATCTCAACATATTTACAAACAGTATCAAGCAGGCAATCCTTTGTTTGACAATAGCGCATTCTCATCCAGAGATGTCTTTGTCTTACGTTCACTTGCTTTGATACGTTCTCCCTCCTCGCTTTTGTTTTTGTTAAAAAATTCTCAGTTCAGCTGATTTATTGTCATATATCTCTTGGCTCCTACAAAAATGATGGAAACGGCGTATCATTTTCTTGGGTGAAGACGTCATGGAAGCCTCGATCGAAATTGAATGCCAAGTCTTGTCTGTTATCTGGGTACGTATACTTCCCCCCTACTTGCCAAATATAAGGGGAAAACTGATAAGCCAATCGATCTTTTTTCATGCGCCATAATTGAGTGATCTCGTTAGGATCAGCCATAAAATTTGACCAAATATCATAATGGACCGGAATCACCACTTGAGCTCTTAACGATTCTGCCATTCTCAACAAATCACTGGCGGTCATCTTATCAGTGATACCACGCGGATTTTCACCATATGCACCTAGACAAACATCGATTTGATGTTCATTGCCATGTTTGGCAAAGAGGTTGGAATAATGAGAATCACCTGCATGGTAGATCGTCCCTCCGGATGTTTTGAAAAGATAATTGACAGCGATCGTATCCATTTCTTGTGGTAACTGATCTTTTAATTGCACATTAGGATCATCATGTGTGATCAATGCCGTCCGATCAAAGGCTTCCAACGCAACGATCTCTATTTCATTGATCAAAGCGATATCACCGGGTTTGACTACTTGGGTCTTTTCTTTTGGTATCCCCCAAGAGAGCCATGTTTCCACTACTGCTTTGGGTCCAATAAATAGCGCCTGCGGACAATTTTGATGAACAGCTGCGGCAGTGTGGATATCCAGATGATCAGAATGGATATGTGTTACCACTAATGCATCCACATTTTTGATTGCAAATGGATCGATCACAAAAGGTTGTGTCCGTAAATTCGGTTGCATCTTTTCTGTACCGCTCATACGCATCATCTGGTGGCCTTTTTTCATCTGTCCATTCCCGTGTGTTCGTTTTCCTGTCCCACACCATAAGTCACAAAGGATATTTGTACCTTCATGTGTCTTCAGCCATATACCCGTACATCCTAGCCACCATATAGATACGCTTTTTTCTTTTACTTGTTCCATTTCGATTTCTTCGTTCAGATAGGTTCCCCATTCTGGAAAGGTCGAACGCAGCCAACCTTCTTTTGTTACTTCTGTTATATTCATGTGCCATCCTCCTCTTTATTAGGTATATACAAATGATAAAGCGCTATCAAAATGATTGGAATAGCTTTATATGACTGTTATTACTTTATGTGATCGTTTCCATTTTTTTATGCTCGTTTAGCTATAATTAGTCATATAGAGAAAAAATTGATTGAAAAGGAAGGATAACAATGAAAAATTCTCTGTTGACGATTAAAAAAAGACGTAATGAAATTCTTGATCTATTACAAAGGCACACACAAATGACCACGATTGAACTGTCTGAAAAGCTTCACGTATCACTCAGCACCATTCGTCGAGACCTTAGATTTTTAGAAGAAAAAAATGAGATTATTCGTGAACATGGCTATTGCCTTTTCAATTATGACAATCAAACAAATTTTGATCTTTCAGGACCAACGTGGATCAAACATCAAATCGCTCGTTGTGCCAGTCAATATATTGGAGACTATGCCACAGTATTTATCAATTCAAGTTCCACTGCCTTAGCTGCACTAGATTATTTAGAATCGAATCATGTCACCGTCGTAACGAATAATCTAAAGGTTGTTTCTTCTGTCAGACAAGGAAATTATACGTATATTCTCACTGGTGGCGAGTTACGCGTACCAAAAGAAGTTTTGGTAGGAGATATTGCCGCTCGCACATTGGCAGATATGAATGCAGACGTCTGTATTATTGGATGTAGCGGAGTAGATTTAGAAAATGGTGTGACAACAAAAATTTTAAACGAGTCTAAAATCAACGAATGGATGATCAAAAAGAGTATCAAATGTCGTATCCTTGTTGCAGACCATCGTAAGATTGGCCGGACTTCACAGTTTAAGATTGCTGATGTCTCAGCCTTTGATTACTTGATCACTGATCAGCATTGTTCACCTAAACTTGCCAAAAAAATCGAACAATTAGGTGTCACTGTTATTCGAGTAAGTTTGTAAAAAAAAAAAAGAAAATTTCGTCAAAGTTGCTAACAGATAAAAAACAGATATCATTCGGTTTTCTTCTTTTAGTCACGTATTCAAAGCGTGACTATACTGTTGCATAGCAGTAACTCTTCATTCGGTTATATAAAATAAAACAGATTATTTGCCTGTTTTAAAAACAAGGCGTAGTATAAAAATGTAAACGCTGACAAAAGCAATATTATTTATTGATCGATATTAAGAAAGAGGGTTTGTTTTATGGAAATGATTTATCAAGCTGGCTCACAAGAAGGGCAAATCAGTTTTATCAATACAGAAGACTTAGAAATGGCAGCAGCTCAAGTGATTCCTACTGGCGGATACGGTTATATCAGTAGTGGTGCTGGAGATCTCTTTACGTATAAAGAAAACGTGCAATCATTCAATCATCAATTGATTATTCCTCATGTTTTAAAAGACGTCGAAATTCCAGATACAACGACTTATTTTGACCAAGAAACATTGACTGCGCCAATCATCATGGCGCCTATTGCAGCTCATGGTTTAGCTCATACACATGCAGAAAAAGCTTCAGCAAAAGGAGTTGCCGATTTTCATACGATTTATACAGCGAGTTCTTACGCTTCATGCACATTAGAAGAAATCCGCGAGGCCGGTGGGCCAGACGCACCACAATGGTTCCAGTTTTACATGAGTAAAGACAATGGGATCAATTTAGATATTCTAGAGATGGCCAAACGTAATGGCGCAAAAGCAATCGTTTTGACAGCTGATGCAACCGTTGGTGGGAATCGAGAAACAGACCTTCGCAATGGTTTCACTTTTCCTTTGCCAATGCCGATCGTTCAAGCCTATCAATCAGGGGTTGGACAAACGATGGACGCAGTTTATAAGTCCTCAAAACAAAAGTTAAGTCCAAAAGATGTGGAATTTATTGCTACTCATTCTGACTTACCCGTTTATGTTAAAGGTGTGCAATCAGAAGACGATGTTTATCGTTCATTAGATGCGGGGGCAAATGGCATCTGGGTATCGAATCATGGCGGTCGTCAATTAGATGGTGGGCCAGCAGCCTTTGATTCTTTGAAATATGTAGCAGAAGCCGTCGATAAACGTGTCCCTATCGTCTTTGATAGTGGTGTTCGTCGTGGTCAGCATGTCTTTAAAGCAATTGCTTCTGGTGCCGATCTAGTCGCAATCGGTCGCCCTGCTATCTATGGTTTAGCTCTTGGTGGAAGTACTGGCATCCAACAAGTATTCGACTTCTTCAAAAAAGAACTAGAAATGGTGATGCAATTAGCTGGAACCCAAACCGTCGAAGATATCAAAAATGTGACATTACGGGAAAATCGTTTCTACTAAATCAAAAAAAACTTAAATAGAAATGACAGCTATAATCTTAGCCAATCGACACTCTTAAAACCGAATAAACAGTCAGAAAAAGTAACTCCTTCAGAAATAAGCCAGAAGCCCCAGAAATTGATACAAATTTCGGGTCTTCTGGCTTATTTAGCGGTATTGGATACTGTTATCATGCTCGCTACTTTTATAAAAAACTAAGTATACCTCTCACTATAAATGTTGTTAGATGGATTATCTAAATATACGCTTCGCCCTTTGCAAACAACGTTGCTTCGCCACTGATCATCACGCGTTCACCTAGCCACTCGCAAGTCAAGAACCCGCCTCTGGCAGAAAGTTGTTGAGCAACCAAGTCATCCTTTCCAAGCTTTTGTGCCCAATAAGGAATCAAATTCGCATGTGCCGAGCCACATACTGGATCTTCATTGATCGTTAGTTTTGGGAAAAAGGTCCTAGAAACAAAATCTTGGTTCTTTCCTTCGGCTGTGACGATCACGCCGATCCCTTCTTCTAATTCCCTCATTGCAGTATAATCAGGCATCAGATTTGCCACTGTCTCTTCGTCTTCTAAAACAAAAAACAAGTCCCTTGCTAGATAAGCCTCTTTTATGTTTGCACCAAGCACTTGCTCGTATTCTGGTAATATAGCGATCGATTGCGGTAATATACTTGGAAAATCCATCGCATATTCCCCCTTTTTTTGTGTGACAAATAGGTGACCACTTTGCGTTGAAAATGAAATCGTGGATTCACTGATGCCATAGAAATGGAACAATACAAATGCAGTTGCTAAAGTCGCATGACCACATAAGTCGATTTCACGATCAGGAGTAAACCATCGTAACTCATAGCCCTTCTCTTTTTTTACGGTAAAGGCGGTTTCGGATAGGTTATTTTCGATGGCGATTTTTTGCATAGTATCATCAGGTAACCATTCTTCTAACACAAAGACCGCAGCAGGATTTCCTTTAAACACTTCATTAGTGAAAGCGTCAACTATATAATAGGGTAAATTCATTTATAGACTACTCCTTTACTTTTTGATAAATATATTCGGCACAACATAAATCTTCTACTGCTAAGCCAACCGCATCAAAGATCGTGATCACTCGTTCTTCTGTACGCCCTGTTTTCTGATGGGTGACTAATTCACCTAGAGAACCGAGAATGTTTGTCTGATCAATTTTTCCTTCTGACAAGGGGATCAAATAGTCGCCACTTTCCCTTTTGACCGCTTGGTAATCATCTACATACAGTTGCCCAGATGCCATCAAATCACTTGTTAATTCACGGGTATCTGGTGTAAATGTTCCGATTGCATTGATATGTGCGCCAGATTTAACCTCTTTTTTTGATAAAAAAGCATACTTACTAGGTGTTAAAGTACAGATAATATCTGCTTCCATAGTCGCGTCAGCCAATGTCGGACAATCAATAAAACGCAGTTTTGGATAATTATTTTGCTGTTCTAGAATAAATTGTTTTCGTCGTGTTTCATCTAAATCATAGACAAACACACGGTGAATCTTTCGGACACAGGTAATTGCGGCTAGATGTGAAACCGCCTGTTGCCCTGTTCCAATCAATGTGAGTGTATCTGCTGATGACTTTGCTAGGTAATCCGTGGCTAATGCTGAAACTGCTGCTGTCCGTATCCAAGTCACGGCATTCGCATCGATCATCGCGACGGGTTGTCCGTTTTTTGAATCGAAGAGTATGATTTCACCTAAATGTGAAGGTAGCTTTTGTTTGTGATTGTTGGGAAAAGCCGTGATGATTTTTGAACCAAAGTACCGGTTCCTTCCCAAATAAGCGGGCATCATCGCAAAGATATTTTGTTCCTCTCCATCTGGTAATTGTTGGACCATTCGCTTCTCTTGAGAAATCTTCCCCATTTGAAAATCTTCAAAACACTGTTCTATTACTTTGATTGCTTCTGTAAAACTAAAATGAGTGATTACTTCATGATTATCGATGATTTGCATATTTCCCCTCCTTTTTTTCTATCCTAGCGTTCGAAAACAATACATTCAATGATATAATTGTATGGAATACAATTTTTTGAAAGAAGGAACGAGCATGTCGATCAATTCTTATGAGAACTATCCACTGACTTGGCGTCCAGATAAAAAAAAGTTACATCGCCCGATTTATCAATCACTTATCACGCAGCTAGAAGCTGATATTTTATCCAATAAATTACAAAAAAATACAAGGTTGCCTTCCCAAAGAGAACTCGCTGATTTCTTAGACATCAATTTCACAACGGTTGGTCAAGCCTATAAATTGGGACTAGAAAAAGGGTTACTTTATACAAGTATCGGGAGTGGGACGTTTGTGTCCCCCAATGCGTTTACCTCCATCACTATTTCTTCTGATCAAGTACCTGATCATGTCATTGATTTTGGGTTAGTCAGTTCATTTGATGAATGCAACGAAATGATCACTCCTTTTATTCAATCTGTTTCACAAAATCATGCGACTAACGGACTTCTTAGCTACCGTGAACCTTTAGGGACAACCTATCAATTGACGATTGCTAAAAATTGGTTGGAAACACAAGGTGTCTATGCTTCAAGGGAACAAATCGCTATTGTTTCAGGTGTCCAAAATGGCTTGGCGATCACACTAGCTGCTTTGTTTTCTCCAGGAGATCGTTTGGCTGTCGATCGCTATACTTATTCGAATTTCATTGAGCTTGCTCACCTTTACCATATGGAAATCGTGCCGATTGATTTTGATATGGAGGGTATGCTTCCCGAATTGCTTGAACAAGAATGTCGGAAAAAAGAAATCCACGGGATTTTTCTGATGCCTTCTTGTAACAACCCCATTGGTTTTCAACTATCTGCAAAACGGAGGCAACAGCTAAAAGAAGTCATTGCAAAGCAACAATTGATCGTGATCGAAGACGACATCCATTCTTTTTTGACTACCTATAATCAAAAAAGAACACTACCTTCATTCCAGCAATTACTTCCTGAACAAACCATTTATCTTGCTGGAATGACCAAGTTTATCTGTGCAGGCTTGCGTGTTGCTTTTCTAGTATTTCCCGAAAAGTACAAACAAAAGATCCAACAGGCAATTTTCAACATTAATGTCAAAACCTCGAGTTTAGAGGCTGAGATTGTCACACAAATCTTATGCTCAGAAACCGCACAGGACATACTCGAAACAAAATCCAACTATACAAAACAAGCAAATGAACGATTCGATACACTTTTCAACTTGCCACGACCGACCAATCCACTTCCTTTTTATCGAAATCTCCCTGTTCGAAATGATCTGTCCCCAGAAACGATCAAACAAGCTTTTTTAAATAAAGGGATTCGTGTCTATCATTCACATCGTTTTACGACCCAACCGCAGCATGATCCTTTTATTCGAATTGCTTTATCCTCTAATCCTTTGGAAGTATTAACGAAAGGGCTTGAAATCGTCAAAAAAGAAATCGTGTACTTTCAACGATGACTTATCACATAAAATCAAAATGATGCAACTCATTCTTTTTGTTTTAACTGCTCGAACCCATCGAGGAGGAACCTATTTTTGATCATAGGTTCCTCCTTTTTTCTTTTTTCATATAAATAAAATTTATCATAACTACCTATTTTGACTATAGCCCTGAGCGAACCCTATACTTCGTATGTATTAAAACTTAGGAGGAATCATTCATGCTAACAGGGTTAAACTTACTAAATAATCCATTTTTAAATAAAGGAACTGCTTTTACAAAAGAAGAACGTAAAAAATACGGAATTGCCGGAATGCTTCCTAGCACAGTCCAAACATTAGAACAACAATCTGTGCAAGCATATGGCCAATACCTAAGCAAACAAACTGATTTAGAAAAACGTATTTTCTTAATGAACTTATTCAATACAAACCGCACACTTTTCTATAAATTGATGGGACAACATTTAGTAGAATTTATGCCAGTAGTATATGATCCAGTAGTCGCAGATGCCATCGAACAATACAATGAAATTTTCTTAAAACCACAAGATGCTGCATTTCTTTCGATCGACGAACCAGAATTGATCAAAGAAAGCTTGAAAAATGCCGCAGCTGGTCGTGATATCCGTTTGATCGTTGTCACAGATGCAGAAGGAATCCTTGGTATGGGTGACTGGGGAGTCAATGGTGTTGACATCGCGATCGGAAAACTAATGGTTTATACAGCTGCTGCTGGTATCAATCCAGCGCAAGTATTACCTGTATCGATCGATGCTGGTACAAACAATGAAGAATTATTGAATAATCCGTTATATCTAGGAAACAAACATGCGCGTGTCGAAGGTGATTCTTACTATGAATTCATCGACCAATTTGTATCATCCGCTACAGAACTATTTCCTGAACTATTGTTACACTGGGAAGACTTTGGTCGTGGCAATGCCGCAACGATCTTAGAAAAATATGAAGACAAAATCACAACATTCAATGATGACATCCAAGGAACAGGAATCGTCGTACTAGCTGGTGTACTCGGCGGATTGAATATTTCTGGTGAAGCCTTGAAAGATCAAACAATCCTAACATTTGGAGCTGGAACAGCTGGAGTCGGTATCGCTAATATCTTATTAGATGAAATGATCCGTCAAGGTGTGCCGGAAGAGGAAGCACGTAAACACTTCTATCAAGTGGATAAACAAGGACTATTATTCGAAGATACTGAAGGCTTGACGCCTGGACAAATTCCTTTTGCACGTAAACGTTCAGAATTTGCTAATAGTGAAGAATTGACTAATTTAGAAGCAGTTGTCAAAGCAATTCACCCCACAATCATGATCGGTACATCTACTCAACCAGGAGCATTCACAGAAGAAATCGTCAAAGAAATCGCTAGCCATACACCACGACCAATCATCATGCCTTTGTCTAACCCAACAAAATTAGCAGAAGCAAAAGCTAAAGATTTGATTGAATGGACAGATGGAAAAGCATTAGTTGGAACAGGTATCCCTGCGGATGATGTGGAATACAATGGCGTGACTTATCAAATCGGACAAGCAAACAACGCATTGATGTATCCAGGATTAGGACTTGGTTTGATTGCTTCAACAGCTACTCGTGTGAACGCTGAGATCATCTCACAAGCAAGTCGAGCATTAGGTGGGATCGTTGATGTCACAAAACCAGGGGCAGCTATTTTACCACCTGTTGCAAGAATCACTGAATTCTCACAAACGATTGCTGAAACAGTCGCTCAATCCGTCGTGGATCAACAATTGAATCGTGAAGAAATCACTGACATCAAAGCAGCTGTCGAAGCAGCTAAATGGGTGCCTGAATATCAAGATTTAGAAGCTTAACTCACGCTCGTCTCTTTTACAACAACTCGTTACTAAAACAGTTCTGAGCACAACGAGACTTAAAGTAAAAAATACGCATGATAAACATCGAAGCCTTGGATCATTCGTTCACCGAGAAATAGGAAAACCAACTATTTTCAACGAATTGATCCAAGGGGTGTTTTTTGCCAAGAAATACTGGAGTCGGTTGAAGAATAGCTTTAAATTATTTTTCAACTAATAGGGAACTCCTCTTACGTTAATCAAGGAAAGGATCTGTAAGAATGTTACATCAAGAACAAACGACTTCTACAGTCGCTAAGACAAACAAAGAAGGTTTTTGGGAAACAAAAATCAGTGGAGTCAGTTTACCTATCTATTTGATCATGGTTCTCGTGTTGATCATTGCGATGGCATTAGGTAAATTACCAACAAATATGATCGGGCCAATCGCTATCCTCGTCATTTTTGGGAATCTTTTCCATTTTATCGGGACAAAAATCCCAATCGTCAAAAGTTATTTAGGTGGTGGCTCTGTTTTTGCGATCTTCGCTTCCGCAGCTATCGCAACCTTTGGTATTTTACCTGATTATGTCGTGAAATCAACTGAAAACTTTGTCAATAATATGGGCTTTTTAGACTTTTATATCGCTGCTTTGATTACCGGAAGTATTCTAGGAATGAACCGCAAATTATTGATGAAAGCTTCCGTTCGTTTTATCCCTGTTGCACTTATTTCTATGGTTGTTTCATTTTTTGCGGTTGGACTAGTGGGAATGTTGATTGGTAATGGTTTCGCTAATTCCGTATTATACATCTCTTTACCTGCTATGGCTGGTGGTGTAGGTGCTGGTGCTGTTCCACTATCAACTATTTATGCAAACGTCCTAGGAACAGACGCTTCTGCTATTATTTCACGTTTGATTCCCGCAACTGCAATGACAAATGTCCTTGCCATTATCGGTGCCGCTTTAGTCGCTCGCGCTGGACAATCCATGCCAAAATTGAATGGTAATGGGAAACTGATGGAAAAAGGCGATCTAGGCGACGGCAAACCACGCAATGTAAAACCTTCTATCCCTCAATTAGGTGTTGGTTTGATGGTGTCGATCACCTTCTTTATTCTTGGACAAATCGGTAATTACTTTGTACCAAAAGTTCATGCGTATGCTTTTATGATCATTATCGTAGTCATTTGTAAAATCACCAATATTCTTCCTGAATATTATGAAGACGCAGCGATCATGTTCAATAACTTGATTGTTAAAAATTTAACAGCAGCTGTTTTAGCGGGTATCGGGATTGCCTTATTGAACTTGAATGTTTTAGCCTCTGCTTTAACATGGCAATTCGTCGTACTTTGCTTGACAAGTGTCATTGTCATCTCTCTTGTATCTGCTTTTGTCGGTCGTCTATTCGGACTTTATCCGATCGAATCAACGATCACAGCAGGACTATGTAACAATTCAATGGGTGGTACAGGAAATGTTGCCGTCTTATCCGCAGCAAACCGCATGGAATTGATTGCTTTTGCTCAAATGGGCAATCGTTTAGGCGGAGCGATCGTCTTGATCATTTCAGGATTTTTGATGCAACTATTCTCTTAATTCGAATAAATGTAAAAAAACTTCTCGATTCTTATTCGAGAAGTTTTTTTGTACGATGACATTCATGATTCCTTTAGAAATTGTTTTTGCCATTTGGTTGAATGATAGCCGATACGTTCATAAAAACGGTGTGCCTCGTTTCGATGTTCGCCAGAGTTTAGTCGAACACCAAAATAGCCACGTTCTGTTCCTTCCTTCTCGACACTCTCCATCAATCGTCTGCCAATTCCTTGATGTTGGGCTTTTGAAGAAACCGCTAATGCTAGAATATTGAACAACGTTGGACTTAACAATGTTTCATACTTTTGGGCATGGACATATCCTAATACTTTCTTCGTCCCTTCTTCCTCATAAACATCGACGACATAGATCTCTGGTTGTGCCAAGATGCATTCTAATTGCTTCGTCATTTCCGAAAGTGGTATCTCATACCCTAATTCTTCCTTATTTAGCTTGTTTATGGTTTCTGCATCCTCCACACGAGCAGTTCTTATCATTTTGTTCTTCCTTTCTTCTCTAATTTTATGTACTAAGACAAGGATAGCATGGTTTTTTCTATGGAAATAAACCTTGGTCAATTTCTTGATCAAAAGAATGATAAAAAAAGGAGAAACCTTGCATTTCAAGGTTTCTCCACTATTTTAATACTATTCTTCTTCTTCAGCCATGAATGTATTGAAGACCTCTTCGATCATATCCCATTCAGCATCTGTTTCGATTTGTTCTAATTCGCCTTCTGTTCCGTCTTCGTTTTCAACGTAGGCATAGGCTTGTAATTCTACATCTTCATCTTCCGGTACGCCGGCTGGATAAAGCAATACGTAGTTACGACCAAATTCTTCTTGGCCATCGACTGTTAACAAGATTTCGTATAATGTTTCATTTCCTTGATCATCGACCAATGTGATATGTTCATGTCCTTCATGATCATGTGTATGATTGTGTTCTGCCATTAGAACCCCTCTTTTCATTTTTTAAAATAGTTGTTTTCCCGAACCATCTAAATAATTTTGTAAAATCATCACCGCAGCAAGCTTGTCGATGACTTTTTTTCTTTTTGCTCTTGACGTATTCGCTTGTTCGACCAACATACGTTCTGCTTGTACGGTAGTCAGTCGTTCGTCTTGATAGTCGACTGGTAGAGAAAACATTTCTTTGATCTTTTCTCCGTAAGCCATTGAGCTTTCTGCTCTAGGACCGATTGAATTATTCATGTTTTTCGGCAAGCCTACAACAAAACGATCTACTTCGTACTGTTTGACCAGTTCTGCCAGTCGCTCAAATCCAAATTCTTCTTTGTCTTCATCGATACGAATGATCTCTACGCCTTGTGCAGTCCAGCCAAAAGGATCACTAACAGCGACACCTACAGTCTTTGAGCCGACATCCAAGCCCATCACTCTCATAGATTCACTCCATGATTTGAGAGATAGTCTTTGACGATCACTTCCATGATTTCATCGCGTTCATGACGACGGATCAGATTCCTTGCATCACGATAACGAGGAATGTAGGCCGGGTCTCCAGAAAGCAAGTAGCCCACAATCTGGTTGATTGGATTGTAGCCTTTTTCTTCCAAAGCCCGATAAACGATCGCTAATGTTTCGCTGACTTCTTTTTTACGACTATCATCAAAACCAAAACGTACGGTTTCATCTGTAAAACCCATGATTCTACACCTCTTTCCGCAGGGTAGTCAAATTACCCTCTACACCCTTTATTTTACTCGAAATGTGGTAAAACTACAAATAAATATTCCAACTTCGCTAGAAATATAAAAATAATAATGATTTCTTATTTGATTGTATTGATTCCAACATTTATGAGTACACTTTCTTACAGTATACGTGATATTTAATGAAAAATAAGTCTTTTCTCTGTTTTTTCAAAAAATTCACAAAATATTCAAATAACTAACGCACATAGATCATGTTTTCTTTGCTTGTCCCGTTTGATAGTTGATCGTATAACCGTCTTGCACATTATAGATAAACACATTGAACGAGATTTGGTTATCTTCAATGCTTTGGGCTTCTAACTGAACACCTCGTGCTACTAGCTCTTCTCCTTCAAAATGTGGTGTTACCCGATAGCGAACGTGATGATTGGTTTCTTTGATGTATGCGGCAATATCGTTTTCATGTGCCAGCATATGAGGGGTATTCAACGAACGAGTCCCTGTCATCAAATTTTTGATGTTATTGTTTTGACCAGTTAGCTGAAAACCTATCAAGTGGCTTCGATTGTAAAGCCATTGTCCGTCACTCAATTTTTTTTGTTTCCAACCTGTAGGATCGATATAAAGGGACTCACGTTTTTCTTTAGGGAACATCTCTTTTCCTAACATGGCATTGGCTTGACCTACACGATTCAGTCGATCGATATCGGAATAACTTTCCCATGTTCCTTTATCTAAGCTCAGTTCTTCTTTTGTAAAAGTCGGCTTATTTTGATTGATTTCGATTTCTTGGTGCGTGCCGTCGTATTCAGGAAGATTTGCCACTTGTGAGACTTGAGGTTTTGCATCAAATAGACCTGTCAGTTGTTGAACGAGATCAGAGTCTTTTTGCGTCGTTGAAATCCCTAATGCACCAGCTAAAAGAGCAACTGCGACACCTATGATTGTTTTGGTTGTTTTTTTGTTCATGTATCTACTCCTTTATTCAGTCGAACTCCATAAATCTTAACATATGTTCCCCTTTTTTTAAATAAAGAAGTATTTAAATTCTTTCAACAATTCCTTCTTCAAAAATTATATACGCATTTTCAGTCTAGTTCCTAAAATAAACAACCTAAATTTCCACGTGAAAGGAAATCTAGGTTGTTACTAAAACTTCATCAATTGATTCGATTGATCTTCTTGTCTATTCTATCACCAGGTGAATACGTTTTTTTGATAGGACAATTAGGTGCTCAACATCGATTCTTCTTTCAAGTTTCTTTTACAAAGTTTGCTCTGTTCATTGCCTGTTCGATCATCGCGACTGTTGCTTCTGGGTCTTCTACTCCAATGATGAGACGATTGAATTCTTCATCTTTTAGTGTGATAACGACTGCGTTTTCTTTTCTTTTGAGGTCATAAAATACCTTGTTTGAATCTTGGACGAATGTTCCGGCAAAATAATATCCATAGGCATCAACTCCCATTCTTTTTTCGCCAAATTTCGGTGTATCTTCCCAGACATCGGCATCCACAGTTGCGCCTAATACATTGGATAATGGTGTGGATATTTCATTTTTCAATGCCCACAGTTTTCGTACGCCCTCCATACTGATGATCAATCGATCATTTTGGATTTCAACTTTAGCCATTTTCTACTTCCCCCTGTCTGTAAGATTCCCTCGACGCATGATTCGATCAGCAATGATCGTTTCAATCGAACCTTCGTTTTTCTCTTCCAAAGCGGTGATTACCTTCTGTGCGACTTTCTTTACTTCGTTGTCATCTGCCGTACGTTCTAATAATGCGATGATCAATAAATCAATCAATAACCCATTATCGGTCACTCCCTCTTCAGCTATATAGTTAAAGCAAGTCGTAAATAAACCAGCTTTACTATAATAAGCAGAGTATAAACTTCCTCGAAGCAAGCCAGTCGCTTTTACCAATTGACTGATCGACGTCCCTGCATACCCATTTTTGGCAAATACTTTTGCCGATTCTAGTAAAACTTTCTCTTCATTAAATTCTCTTGTTCTTCCCATAACTTGATTATGCCACATTATTGAACGATTGGTCAACAATTAACCAAAAAGCTTGTTTTATCTTAACTATTGACTTAACACTTGGCTCTCTTCTGCATTGCTCTCACTTGGATCTTATTTTACCTTTCACTGCTTATTTTTGAGATTCAAGTTTTCTTTTTATACGTTTTCCAATTTGTTTGTAGTAAAATAAATACAAGAAAACAACTATTGGAGAAAATGCCATGCCAGAAAGAGATTTAGATTTATTGCTTAATACCTGTTTATTGGCGGGAAAAATAATGACAGAAAGTAATGCAGAGATGTACCGTGTAGAAGATACGATGAGTCGGATTGCTTCTGCTTCTGGAAATTATCGCTTAGTCAGCTACGTGACCCAAACAGGACTATTTATCGGTTTTGATCGGACTTCGACGATCCGCATGGAACAAATCACTAATCGAACGATCAATTTAGAAAGAGTAGTCAAGGTCAATAACCTTTCAAGAAAATATGTTGCCAATGAATTGACTTTGGAAGAACTATATAGCGCATTACAAGAAGTCGAGAAAGATCGACGGATGTTCCCAGTATGGCTACAAATCATCAGCGCTGCTATCATTAGTGGGACGATCATGATTTTATTTGGTGGCGAATTGAAAGATTTACCGATCACATTGTCGATCGGGGGAGTGGGCTACATTGTTTATCTTTGCAGTTTACGTTTTTTTAGAATCAAGTTTTTAGCTGAATTCCTCTCCTCTTTGATTATCGGTATTGCCGCTATTTTAAGCGTGCGTTTAGGAATCGGTCTCAATCAGGATTTGATCATCATTGGTTGTGTCATGCCGTTGGTTCCTGGTGTTCAAATCACCAACGCGATTCGTGATCTATTAGCGGGGCACTACGTTTCTGGTGTTTCTCGTGGAGCAGAAGCGATGATGACTGCAGCGATGATTGGTTTTGCAATCGCCTTTATCTTTCAAATCTTCTACTAAGAAAGGACTTTAGCCATGTGGCATGTATTGATTCAATTTTCTTTTAGCTTTTTAGCGACCGCTGCTTTTGCAATCATCACTAATGTGCCAAGAAAAGCCTTAGTTTGGTGTGGTTTAGCTGGTGCCGTAGGTTGGATGATCTATTGGTTGTGTCTAGCTATGGGTGGCGGTGCAGCTTTAGGTTCATTACTAGGTTCATTAGGCGTTGCTTTTGCTAGTGATCTTTTTTCTAAGCAACTAAAAATGCCCGTCACGATTTTCAATATCCCCGGTATGGTACCACTGGTTCCTGGAGGATTAGCCTATCAAGCTGTTCGTAGTTTAGTTACAGGCGCTTATCAAGATGCGGCATTTTTCACGGTTCAAGCGATCATGATTGCTGGAGCGATTGCCTTAGGTCTAGTGATATCAGAAGTATTCAACCACAATATCCGTAGTTTTAAACTGAAACGTGAAGCGATTGTATTGAAGAGAAGAAAGAAAAAATGAGCGTTTCTCGCTTTGATCTTTTTTGTACAGAGCAATCATACTGTGGGATTCTTGCAACCTTTAATAAAAAAAGTGATAAGAGACGAAACTCGCAAGAATTTCATCTCTTATCACTTTTTTGTTTATATTGTACATGACTACAACTTTGTTTCGTTCATTTAAAATGCACGATACACATATTGATTTTCAGGAGCAGTGATTTTTTCTACTTTCGTCACTACGACTGAAGGAATCTCTCGCTTGAAAGGTTGATAAAAATCGGTTTGGATCGTCCCTTCTACTTTGTACCAGTCATCATTTTTCACAGTCATTCCTTCTGGCAGATGCGTCAACAATCCAAAAACCCCGGAATCAGCAACACAGTGGATGATCCCAAATCGAAAGAGAAAGGTATCAGTAGCCTTGTCATTTTTCGACTGATAGATAAAGCCTTCATAAGAGACTTTCTTACCAATGAATTCGCTTGGATAGTTGTAGATCAATTCCATGATCTCTAAATAATTATCGTCTGTGATCGCAATCATTTGTTCATCTTCGTATTTATCTTTTAACTCATTCATTTGATCTTGATAGTCGGATTTATTGAAATAAATACTCGTATCTGGTTTCAAATATTGCGTTTGCACTTGTGGATCGCCGACAGATTCTTTGCTTAGTGGAAAGTTGAACCCTTTCGCTTCCACGATCGTTGTGTTTAAACTAACTGTCGGAAACAGTGTTCCTACAACGATCGGCAAGGCTAATAAGAGATAAGCAATCCATCGCTGATAGGGTTTTGATAATCCGTGATCATGAGAATCATGGGACTCATGGACTCCTTTTTTCCCATCTGCTTTTACCCAAAGATACAACTGAACTAAGGCTAGTAAGGCAGATAAAACCATGGATAATACTGCCAAATAACGATAATGGACATTGATGTATTGATCTAAACGCCCTGAAACTTGAAGATACATCATCATTTCAAAATAACCAGATAAAATCAAAAATCGCAGCATGATTCTCCTCCTAAATAAATAGTGTAAAGCCGATAACACTTAAGGCGATCAGCCCGATTAATGAAACGATGAAGCGTGTGTTGAAGTAACGTTTCATCATCAATAAGTTTTTGATATCCACCATTGGTCCAAACACTAAGAAAGCAACAACTGGTGCTGTTCCAAAAAGACTTAACAAAGAGGAACCAATAAACGCATCCGCTTCGGAACAAAGAGACATCGTGAATGCCAATACTAGCATGATCAAAATGGCTAATAGCTTTGTCGAACCTAACGTCAACATCACTCTCGTAGGTAAATAGGTTTGCATCCCTGCAGCAATCAAACCGCCAATGATCAAATAGCGGCCCGTATCGAAGAACTCATCAATCGAGTGAGTCAAGACATGGAGGATTCGATGTCCCCATTTCTGTGGTGCGATTGCTTCCACTTCCTCATGCTCATGTGTATGGGAGTTAGGCTCAACCATCGCTGAATCAAATGAAGACTTCAAGATTGTGCCTTTTTGGATATAGGCCAACCAGACACCTACGATCAGTGCGACAATAAAACTTCCTAACATACGCAGCCCCGCCATTTTCCAAGTATTGCCAAATGCAATAAAAGTTGAAAAGATCACGACTGGATTAATGATTGGCGCAGTGAGCATAAACGCAAATGCTGTGTGGACAGGAACCCCTTTTTTTACAAACTGATGAACGATTGGAACGATCCCACATTCACATGAAGGAAAGAAAAAACCTAGAATAGACCCAACAATAATCGATAAAAAGCGATTTTTAGGTAACCATCGTTTGACACGTTCGGGGGTCAAAAATACTTGTAAAGCACCTGAGATGATACATCCCAATAAAACAAACGGCAAGGCTTCGATAACGATTGATAAAAAAATCGTTCCCATCTGCAATACCGAATTTGGAATAAACGAAAACATATAATTTCTCCTTGTCATTTGAACTTCATTCGCCCATCAATATACGCTTTTCTTCAATAAAATACAAGAAAGCTTAAATTTTTTTCATAAGTTTAAGAAATCAAAAAAAGCTTTTTTATTGACATCTACGTCAGATGGATTTATTTTTAGCACAGCTAAAATGAAGATTCAGGTAAAAAATAAGAGAGTCATTTGCCTATTTTCTATCTGTATACGACTGAATACTTTTTCACCATCGAATCAGCGATGTGCTAAAAGCAACCTTAAGGAGTTATCACCATGAAAGAAACCCATGATTTAACTGAAGTCTTAAAAACTATCCAAGAAGAACCGACTGTCGTGCTTGCGATTTCTACACCCAATTGTAGTGTTTGTCATGCAGTAGTGCCAAAATTGGAGCAATTATTGACTCATTATACTTTCCCAGCGTATCATTTAGATGCCTTCGAGATGCCGGAAGTAGCTGGCACATTCCAAGCATTTACTGCACCAGTGATCTTGCTCTTCCATTTGGGGAAAGAAGTCGAGCGACAAGCCCGCTTTATTCAATTTGAACAACTGACAAAGCGTTTAGATCAATTAAATGAATCAACTGATCAAATCAGCTACGATACTTTATTTGATCACTAGAAAAAAGAGCGACAAGTCATTTTCTTCAAATAATGACTTGTCGCTCTTTTTATTTAAACATTCATTAAATAACGAGCTGTGATCGACTGTTCACAAGTACCGATTTTTTCTGGTGTTCCTTCATAAAGGATCTCGCCACCACGAATTCCCCCATCGATCCCTACATCGATCAACCAATCTGCTGCCTTCATGATTTCCAGATTATGTTCAATGACGATGACCGTGTTTCCTTTATTGACCAACCGTTCGATGATTTCTAAGATACTCTTGATATCTGCCATGTGTAAACCGGTTGTTGGTTCGTCCATAATGTAGATATTGCCTTTTTTACTTAATTCCTTCGCTAGTTTCAACCGTTGACATTCTCCTCCTGACAATGTATTTAAGGGTTGTCCCAACGTCATATATCCTAGCCCTACTTCTAAAATTTGTTTCAGTTTTCGTTGAATCGATTTTTCTTCAAAAAATGCCACCGCTTCAGTCACACTCATCGCTAGTACTTCATCGATCGATTTCTCTTTTAATTTGTATTGATAAACTTCTTCTTTGAATCGTTTACCTCCACAAGCTTGGCAAAGTACCTCTACAGAATCCATAAAAGATAATTCCATTTTGATATGACCATGTCCTTTACAAGTTTCACATGCCCCTTCTGAATTATAAGAGAACAGTCCGGCAGAAACATTATTTTCCAACGAGAAGACCTTGCGGATATCGTTCATGATCCCTGAATAAGTCGCTGGGTTGGAACGAATATTCCCTGCAACAGCTGACTGATCGATATTGATTGCTTCCGGGTACTCTTTCGCAAACACGCCGTTCACTAAACTGCTCTTTCCTGAACCAGCTACTCCAGTCACTACTGTAAAAATACCTAATGGTACTCTGAGAGAAGTATTTTTAAGATTATGCAATGTCGATTTTGAGGTTTCAATAAACTTGTCTGTTTTTCTTGGCTCCTGTTTGAAACCTATCATTTGTCCAAAAGCTTTCCCAGTTAAAGTATCAGAAGCCAGTAATCCTTCATAACTACCTTCATAGGTGATATACCCACCATTTTTACCAGCTTTTGGTCCTACATCAATGATATGATCTGCTACTTTGATGACATCGGGATCATGTTCTACGACAATTACCGTGTTTCCTTTATCACGCAATTTGACTAGTAATTCATTTAAGCGATGAACATCTCGTGGATGCAAACCAATACTTGGCTCATCGAATATATAAATAACGTCATTTAAACTAGAAGATAAGTGCTTGACCATTTTCACTCGTTGGCTTTCTCCTCCAGATAAAGTCGCTGTCTCGCGATCTAAAGAAACGTAATCTAACCCAATATTGATCAGATCTTGTAGTCGTGATTGGAGATTTTTCAACACTGGTTGGATCATTTCATCTGTGATCCTCGGTAAGATTTCTAATAGTTCATCCAGTTGCATCGCTAAGAAATCTGCGATTGAATATCCGTTGATCTTGCAGCCCAAAACCTTTTGATTGAATCGTTTTCCCTGACATTCTGGGCATCTTTGTTCATCCATGAACGCTGCGATTTTTTTCTGGGTCGCGGCAGAGCTCTCAGTGCCCCCTTTGATATTGGAACGATTGAAACGTGCCACTAATCCCTCATAGGTCGAACTCATCCCTTCCATATATAACGAATCGATTTTTTCTCCTGAAGCATACAAGAACTTTTCCATTTCTTCTGTTGAATAATCCTTTAATGGCTTATCATTGTCAAAAAAACCTGTGTTCGTGAACGACTTCAATAACCAAGATCCGACTTTATAGCCTGGAAGTAAAATCGCTCCTTCATTCAACGATTTTTCTAAATCTAACGCTTTGTCTAGATTCAATCCAACGATCCGACCAACCCCTTCACACGCTGGACACATGCCGTGAGGATCATTGAATGAGAAATTCCAAGCGGGACCTAAGTGTGGTGTACCAATACGAGAAAAAAGCAAGCGGATCAGTGGATTGATATCTGTGATCGTTCCTAATGTAGAACGAGAATTCCCACCTAAACGGCTTTGATCTACGACGACTGCCATAGATAAATTGTCGATGGCGTCTGCTTCTGGCTGACTATACTTAGGTAAGAAATTCTGCACAAATTTAGAGAAGTTTTCATTGAGCTGTCTGCCTGCTTCTTGGGCAATCGTATCAAAAACGATGGAAGATTTACCCGAACCGGAGACACCTGTAAAAATCGTGATCTTTCTTTTTGGGATTTGTAAATCAAACCCTTTTAGATTGTTCTGTCTGGCATTATGTATCCTGATATATTCCTGCATTGCTGATCCTCCCGTATTCCCTGGATTTTTTGGTGAAGCATTATTATAACACAGAAACAATGTGTCACTATAATACATTTCGAAGATTTCAGTCATTGTCCTATCAGCCTTCTAATTGAATAGACATCAATAAAAGAAACATTTCTTATCTTTATCCATATCTAAAAAAGATCATAAAAAAACAAACTATTTTTCTAGTGAACAGAAAAATAGTTTGTCATTGATCATTTAACTCTTCTTTATTCCTGGTTATTCGTTGTCGTCATGCTCGTGCAAGGACGCATCGGAATGCAAGAAGTAGATCAACGTTTGTAACTCGTTCGTCAAATCGACATTTTGGATCAATACTTCGGATGGTGCATTTAGTCGAGCAGATGTAAAGTTCAATATCCCTTTAACACCGGCTTCTGTCAAACGATTCACGACTTCTTGTGCTTTTTCAGCAGGAATCGTTAAGATCGCTACTTCGATTTGTTGGATCTTGATTTGTTCGATCATGTCATCCATCGGATAAACGGGGATACCATCAACGATCCGACCAACGATTTCTGGGTTCACATCAAAAGCACAGCTGACACGGATACTATTACTTTGATGGAATTTATATTTCAATAAAGCACTTCCTAGATTACCGACCCCGATCAATGCGACGTTCGTCAATTGATCATCATTCAAGGTTTTTGCAAAGAAATGCATCAAGTCCTCTACATCATAACCGTACCCACGTTTTCCTAGTTCGCCGAAATAGGAAAAGTCACGACGGATCGTTGCACTATCTACTTGAACTGCTTCACTTAGTTCAGTTGATGAAACTTTTTTCTTACCTGCGTTATTCAAGATTCTTAAATAACGATAATATAAAGGCAGGCGTTTTGCGGTTGCCTTTGGAATTACATGGTCTTTCACTTCATTACCTCCACTGTATTTCTTCTCGATTTATACATCATATCAGTACTTACACAAAAAAATCAATTTCGTTGCTTGTATATTGTGAATTTTTATTCTTATTCTCATTTTCCTAGCTTCTCAGAACCTCGCAGTAACTATGAATTTGTGGTAGACTACAAGAGAAAAAGACCATGAAATTCTAGGATAATTCACAAAGTAGAAAAGAGGATTCGATGATACTATTACAAGCCAATCAAATCGCTCGCCATTTTGGCGCTGAGATTTTATTTGAAAATATCCACTTAGAGATCCAAACGGGTGCACGTATCGCTTTAGTCGGACGTAACGGCGCCGGTAAATCGACATTATTAAAAATCATTGCTGGCATTGAAGCGCCCGATGTAGGTAATATCGCAAAAAACAAAACAGCTACCCTTGGTTATCTGGCCCAAGATACAGGATTAGATTCAACTGAAACAGTCTGGAATGAGATGCTAAAAGCATTTGAAGACGTACGATTGATGGAACAGCGAATGCGTGACCTTGAAGTATTTATTAGTGAAGGCACCCCTGACACGCCGGCTTATCAATCCTTCTTGAAAGAATATGATAAATTACAGCATGATTTTTCTGATAAGAACGGCTATAGTTATGAAAATGAGATTCGCTCTGTATTACATGGATTCAAATTTGATCCGTCGTTTTACGAGCAAAGAATCGATACGTTATCTGGTGGTCAAAAAACAAGATTAGCTTTAGCGAGGATGCTTTTACAACATCCAGATATCTTGATCTTGGATGAGCCAACTAACCACTTGGACATCGAAACACTTGCTTGGTTGGAAAACTATTTGCAAAGTTATACTGGTGCCCTTCTGATCGTCTCTCATGACCGCTACTTCTTGGACAAAGTGGCGACTGAAGTATATGAACTAAGTCGGAAAAAGATGCGTCACTACAAAGGAAATTATTCCAAATATTTAGATATGAAAGCTGAACAATTAGCTTCTGATTGGAAAGCCTATGAAAAGCAACAAACAGAAATCAATAAACTCGAAGATTTTGTTGCCAGAAATCTTGTCCGTGCCTCAACGACAAAACGTGCCCAAAGCCGTCGAAAGGCATTAGAAAAAATGGAACGATTAGACCGTCCACAAGGAGATGAGAAACAAGCACATTTTCTCTTCAACGTTGCAAAACCTTCGGGAAATGTTGTCTTACAAGTAGAAGATGCCGCTATTGGCTATGATGGCACCGTCTTATCTGAACCAATCAATTTGGATATCCGTCGTCAAGAAGCAATCGCATTAGTGGGACCAAATGGAATCGGCAAATCCACTTTACTGAAATCGATCATCCAACAGCTGCCTTTCATACGTGGAAAAGAAACACTTGGTACGAATGTCAGCATTGGTTATTACGACCAAGGACAAGCGGAACTTCACACCAATAAAACGATTCTTGCTGAATTGTGGGATGAGCATCCAACTGTTCCGGAAAAAGATATTCGTTCGATTTTAGGCGCTTTTTTATTTTCTGGCGAAGATGTCGAAAAAACGATCCCCTTATTAAGTGGTGGAGAAAAAGCGCGTGTCGCATTAGCAAAATTAGCAATGAACCAAGAGAACTTTTTGATTTTAGATGAGCCAACCAACCACTTAGATATCGACAATAAAGAAGTGTTGGAAAACGCATTGATCGACTATGAAGGGACACTACTCTTTGTCTCTCATGACCGCTACTTCATCAATCGTATCGCCACTAAAGTCATTGAACTCTCAGAAAGCGGAAGCAAAGTCTACTTGGGGGACTATGATTATTATTTAGAAAAGAAAAAAGAGGAAGAAGAAATTGCGGAACTGTTAGCAGCTGAACAACCTGAGGTCAGCACGCCTTCAACAAACAAATCCACTTACTTCCAAAGCAAAGAGCAACAAAAGATCATGCGGAGCTTGCAACGTAAAATCACGCAAATCGAAGAAGATATGGCTCAACTAGAAGAAACAGTGGATGAACTCGAACAACAGATGGTTTCTCCTGCTGTATTAGATGACCATGTCAAATTGAATGAATTGAATCAAGCTCTTGATGAAGCACATCAGCTACAAGAAGAAAAGTTGGCTGAATGGGAAAACTTAAGTCTTGAGTTAGAAGAAATCGAAAATAATCAATAGACTCACTACTGTCATTCTTTTTAAACAAAACCGCTGAAAGCTGGCTTTATATCCTGCTTTCAGCGGTTTTACTTTAGACTTGTTGATATAAATCGAAAACATGTTTCAATTCGACAGTTACTGGAGAATGGTCTGGATTTGTTTCCATCAGATCTTCCATGAACACCCACCACTTTTGATTGATTGCTGTTTCTGGTACATGGCGCCATTTTTCTTCATCTTCAATCTCTAAATACCCAAAGAGAGTATTTGTTTCTGGATCAAGAAAAATCGAATAAGAGAGCGCACCATGTTCAGCCAACATTTCACGCATCTCCGGCCACAATTCATTGTGTCTTTTGAGGTACTCTGCTTCGTATCCTGGGTACAACTTCATTTTTACTGCTTTTTTGATCATCTTTATTCCCCTTTCATTGATTGTTCGATCTGCTCGACGCTAGCAATTATCTTTTGGTTCTTACTTGCTTCTTTATTTTCCAATTTAAAGCAAGCGTTTACAATATCAAAAAATAAGGATAACGGTGGCAGATTCACAGGAATTCATCATAGGACAAAAAAGCGACCGCGGTGGGTGGCCGCGGTCTAGGAGTTTATTTTTACTTGAGGAGTAAAAATGAAAAAGTATAGGGTTGTTGGTTGGTATGTATATAGAATAGAAGAAAAGTTTGAAGAATTTTCACTATAATATTTGTCTTTTGTTAGGATAATTCATTAAGAAAAAGTAAAACGCCATGTACTTTAGTTACTTACTAATAAAATAATCATTCCATAGGATAAACTTTACACCTTGTTTTCCCCTTATCTAAGGTAGTTAAAGTAATCGGTTCGTCTACTTCTTACTTTCTTGCTTGCTTTTGCTTGTTGCTTTAAGAAACTTATTTTTTTTCGATTTCTGAAATTAAGTTTTCTTAGTTGGTTCCGAATAAAGACGAATCTTCTTCTATTATTCATTGATTTTTGTTTTTTTTGATAAATGGTTACTTTCCTATTCGCGATGATAATAGCCTGCTTATTTTTTTGTCTGGCGCTATTCTTGCTAGCATCTAGCACTGATGATAACTGATTTTTTTGACTATGATTATCTTTTGAGGAGACTATTCCTAATTCTTGGGGCTCTTTAGTTTTTTCTATGATGGTCATTTTTCTATTTTTAACCATGACCGTTTCAAATACACCTACTCGTCGAGCAATATGCTCTTGTTCCAAACGATCTTTTTTTTCTGAAACGCTCTCTGATGAAAGGTTACTCGACGAAGCTTCTTGAGCATTCATTGGTGGAGTAATGGCTACTTTTTTGTCAATGTCTGTCAAATATGCTTGAATCATTGGATCAAGCATAAAAAAGTTTGGTTTCGCTCGCGCACTCACTTCCTCTCTTGTTTCGTCATTTAACAATCGATTATAGTCTGGATTTTTTAAGCAGAAGTCGAGGATTCCTCTTCTTATAACAATAGTTTCTTCTAATGATTGAACTAAATTTGTAAGCACACTAGCATCAACATTTGCATCTACTGTTCGATTTTTCTGTTGCTGAAATTGCTCAAGTTTTTCTTTATCGATACCTAGCCATAAATGTATATAATCTGATAAATAGAAATTTTTCTCGTAATACTTAGTTATTTGAGTAGTCAATTCATTTTGTCCATTATTTTTACAGTTGATTGCAATTTTTTCTGCTTGTTGGAGACGGATGATTGCAGCTTCCTTACTTGACCAATCTCCTTCTGGTATCTGACGTTTTAGGATTTTGTCTATTTCTTCTTTGACCGTTTTTTCAAATTCATTAAAAGAAGTTTGTTGATTTTCACTAAGCAAAGTTGATTCCTGCGTTTGACTAAAGATATTTCTAATCCGTTGGCTGATTCCCATATTATCCCTCCTTGTTTCTGTTGATAAAATGAGTATACAGTTTGTAAATCGATTCGTTCGCCTTTCTTTTCTTGTAAATTCAAAAAAAAGACTTGACTGTTCTATTGAATTTAGTCAATTCATTTTAGATTTAGAAAAACATGTGTCCGAGTCATTAGTCCTCTCGTACCATCTAAAACTGAATAAATGGGGGAAATAAAAATAATCACTTCGAAAAATAAGGCGCCATCCACAAAAATTTAAAAAACAAATATCGCAGATGGCGCCTTATTTCTCGATGCTAGGCACTGCTGTCCCGATCGCTTACTTTTCTTCTAATTTGGCGTATCCACCTTGAATTGCCTCACGCTTTTTTGATCAGCTATATACTTCTTGCCTTGTTCGCCTCGTATATCCATATACCGCCAAACTTAGAAAGAATAGAGTATAAATGACTAAGATGATCACTTCGCTATAATTACTTCCCCATGTTTGTCCGGATTGAAAGTTTTTGATAATCGTCAAGATCCAATATTGAGGAGTGACCATCGACACTTTCTGCATCAATTCTGGCATCACCTCATGTGGAATCAAAGCACCAGATAGTAAACTTGTGACGGTAATCAAGATACTTTGCAAAGCCGCTGCTACAGTTGTACTTGGGGCAAGAACACCAATCGCAATCGACCAACTTACGGCAAGTAAACTAAATAGACTTAGTAGTACAATCAAATCAACAGCGCTTAAACCAGGATCAATGTTAAATAGGACGATCATGACAACAACTGCTAACATTACTTGGATCAGCATAGCGAATGTCGCAAAGATCGTTGTCCCGATAAAATACGTGCTTTTAGCTACCGAAGTCGTCATCAAACGTGTATAAATTTTATTGCGTCGTTCTTGCTGGATAGTCGTTGTCCCAAAATTGCCTGCTTGGAAAAGAAGCATCATCAACAAAAAGCCAACGATTTGCACCGACATTCGTTCGGTCATTGTGCTTTGATCTACTTGATTGATCTCGATTTCTGTCGATTCTTTCAAGCGTTCAAGTGATTCGTCCTCCTCTCCAGCTTCTGCTAACAGATGGATACTAGAAACTTCTGCTAATGCACGTTGGGTCAAGCGGTCGATATTCTCCAACAGTTCTCCTTTTTGGAATGTCCGGAGAGAGAGTTTCGTATTCTCAGAAACATTTTCTTGATAACCTTTAGGGATTGTGATGACTGCCACCGCATTTTGTCGGGAAAGAACTTGATCAATTTCTTCAGCTGAACCAATTTCCTGAACACTGACTCGTTTTTCCAAACTTTCAATAAGCAATTCACTATAGGATGAGCGATCTTGATCGACTACCCCTATCGTCAGGAGATTCGTTTCTTGATCGCCATAAGCAAAAAGATAAAGGACGACACTCAAGAAAGGAATTCCTATAAGAAACAAGATTTGCAATGGTCGATTTTTCCAAAGAACCAACCTTTCTCTAATGATCCAAAAGATATCTCTCATTAGAATACCTCCCTTTTATCTAAAATGACGACTGACGACATGAGTAAAACAAACAATAACCCAAAATTCCCATAGATACCTAACCAGTGCAAGGGATTGTCGGTCCACAAACTTTCTCTTACAGATGCTAAAACCCAACCTAATGGTGACAATCCCATCATCGTTTCATTGGTTGGAAAGTAGGCACCACCTAAAAATCCAGTGAGTTGAATAACTATCTGGGTAATGCCAGAACCAATTCTTTTTTCATCACGGTCTCCAATGGTTTCTAAAAATAAACCGAGTGCGAGAAAACTGCCCATAAGTGCGATTAAGTTGAGATAAGAAAAACCAAATCTTAAATACCATGGAACATCAAATAATAATTGAGAGATGAGCATCAAGACCAACACTACCAACATGCCAAATATGAAATGTCCAAAAAATGTCGAAAAAATGATCGTTTTACGGCTAAGTGGTGTGACTAATTCTCTTTGCACGGTTCCATGCTGTCGTGCTTCTCGAAACATGCTCAGACCAATTTCCGAAAAATATAAAACAAATAGACTAATCATAGCAATCGCATAGTATTGGTAGGAAGATGCGCTTTCTCGTTGATTTTCTTGATCGACCACAATCGCTTCTGTAAACTGCTCAGCTGAAACTAGGCCAGTGGTTGCCGGCAAGTGCTGTTCCTTAATGAAACTTTGTCGTTTGATTTCCTGTACGATTTCTACTAGATAGCTTTGAAGGATTGTTTTTTCTACATTGGTCAATTCCCGACTCTGCACTTCGATGTGATCGGAAAAATGTAAGTAAGCATCAGCTTCTTGTTTTCTTATATTCGCTAATCCTTCCTTTTCATTTGTCACTTCTTCAAAATGAATAGCACCTTCTGCAAAAGAACTTACTTTTTGGAATATCTCACGAACTTCTTGATCGTCTACCTGATATTGTACCGTCAATGGCTCCATATCAGAGGTGATGTCATTATTGAATACACCTTGGAGGACTGCCCCTAGAATAAACATCAACGTGATCGGGAAAGCGAGATAATAAATGTAATTCGATTTCTCACGAAAATTTTGTATCAGGGTCCGGATAATTATTTTTTCATTCATACTCACTCCTCCTAATCACGTAGATTACGTCCAGTCAAACTAAGAAAAACTGTTTCTAAATCTGGAGCTTGTTGCAGTACATCGACTACTCTAACTTCTTGCTTGATCAGTATCATTAATAGTTGATTCAATAATTTGCTTTCAAGCACCGTCACGATCTGTACTTGCTGTTTGTCGAGTGAAACATTGATGATCCCATTAATATTATTGATTTCTTCTATATCCAGTGCCTCTGGATTCTCCACAGTGATTTGCAGATTGATTTTATCCGTGACGAGATTCACTAATTCTTCCTCACTACCGATAGCAATCACTTGACCTTTATCAATAATGACGATTTCATCCGCCAAACGTGCGACTTCTTCCATATAGTGACTCGTGTAGATGATCGTCGTACCGTTTTCTTTCATTTTTTCAATGGCATCTAAAATATAATTTCTAGATTGTGGATCGATCCCCACTGTCGGTTCATCCATGATCAGTAAAGCAGGTTGATGGGCAATCGCCATTGCAATATTCAATCGTCGTTGCATTCCTCCAGAAAAAGCACTCGGTCGCTCTTTTCTTCGTTCATACAAATCAACCGTTCTCAATGCCTTTTCTACATTCTTTTTTAGTTCTTCTCCTCTGAGTCCGTATAGACCACAAAAAAAGCGGACATTTTCTTCAGCAGACAAATCATAATAAATCGCTAACTCTTGTGGAACAACGCCTAATTTTCGCCTAAGTTCTCTTTTTCGCTCGCTCATCTCTTCTGAAAACAACTGAACCGTTCCAGATGTCTTATTCAATAAACCAGTAATCATATTGATAACGGTTGACTTTCCTGCGCCATTTGGACCTAGTAACCCTAAAATCGTTCCTTCTGGTACTTCAAATGACACACCATCCACAGCAATTTTCTGTCCAAATTTTTTTGTCAATTTTTGCACACTGAGTATATTCATCCAATCACTCCTTTTCTTTATTTTATAAAAAAAAGAGAAACTGTAATAGTACAGTTTCTCATGATTTACGAATTAGAAATCTCATGTTCTTCATCAAAAGGTAATATCGTGGTGATGTGAAAACCATCCGTTCCATCAATCAACAATTTGCCGTTCAATACGGCTGTTCGTTCTTCCATTCCTACGATCCCCAGACCTTTACGATAGTCTATTGCCCTTTTTCCATTGTTCTTCGATTCAAAACGGAGAAATTTTTGATACACATGCAAACGCACCGTGACCGTTGAAGCTTCACTATATTTCAGCGTATTCGTCAAAAATTCTTTCAAATTTGCCGCCAATACCTGCCAATGAAAGCGACTGATTTTATCTAAGGTACCGCTATATTGGAAATCCACGATAATTTGGTGAGTCTCGGAGAAACGTTGGAGTTCTGCCTTTACTTTATTGATGTTCAAGGTTTCATTCTTTGGTCGCTCTTCATGTAACACGTTGCGAACTTCGTTGATCGACTTCCTTAAGCGATCAGCAGATTGGCTCAATAATTGATGCGCTTGCTCCGGTTGTTCTCGATTGATGACTTTTGCCGCCTCTATTTGGATCAAGCAACTCGTTAAGTCATGTCCAAGATGGTCATGGATTTCATGAATGATCCGTTGTCTTTCTACTAACGTTGCTTCTTTTTGCATCGCTTCAGCATTCAAAGTGCTTTGTGCAAAGAGTTTTGATAACTTGTTTCGTTCAATCCGTAAAAAATCGGAAGAAGTAGTTAACTCTTCTTGTTGTTTCATCATTTTTTCCGCAGACCAAACGATACTGATCATCCCACTTACCCACAGTACAAAGAGAAAATAAAGTGAGTCAGAGAGAAAAAAGCTGCCAACGCTATAATTGATCAAGGCTACAAATAAAAGTAACCATGACTTTTGGAAGCAAAAATAACCTTGCAGCAAGGAAAGTGGCAATAGAAAAATCGCTTGTTCGACAAAAATCAAACTCAATAGAACACTGATCAATTGCAAAGCAACAAACCAAGGCCGATGTTTCTGAAAACTTTCGCCTAAGAAAAAAAATGTCAACCATACCATACTTAAACTAATGACAAACATCAAAAGGGTAGAGGTTGTTTGATAGATCATCAACCCGATCAAACCAATGATCGATAGCAAGTTGATCGATAATTTGATTGCTTGCATCTACGTCATAACCTCACCTGTGAGAACATAGATCGCTAATTGCGTACGATGATCCAAGTTCAGTTTTTTTAAAATCATTGAAAGATTGTTATGGACAGTTCCTTCACTTAAAAATAGTGTTTGCGCAATCACTTTATTTGTCATTCCTTTTGCGACGAGGTAGGCTATTTCTTGCTCTCGCTCCGTCAGTAAGGAGAGATCTGCTTCTTGATCATTCTTGTTACCTAATTGTTGCGTTGCCTTCACGAGGATTTCTTTCGAAAGGATCGTTTGTCCCTGTAACACACTCTTGATTGCTTGGATCACCGCCTCAGGAGGAGTTGTTTTCAGCAAGTAACCACTTGCACCGTTGCGTATTCCTTCCTCTATGTAACGATCTTCATCAAACGTAGTTAAAATGATGACAGGTATCTGATATTCTTCCGTAATCTGTTTCGTAGCGGTGACGCCATCCATTCCCGGCATTCGGACATCCATCAATACAAGATCTACTTGATTTTTTTCGCAAAAAGCAATAGCTGAACGTCCATCATGACAAATACCCACTACTTGAAAATCGTTTGTACTTTCTAAAATGATTTTTAAGCCGCTTGTAATCAGTGCACTATCATCTACTAATAAAATGTTTGTCATAGTGATTCTCCATTTTTTTATTTTGAGCAAGTAGGAGTAACAAGCGATCAAATCAAAAAGTGTTGGCTTCTACTTACAAAGTAGTCGTCGCATGTGTTATCTTTTTTGATAAATTCATTTCTTTTGCCTCTCGTACTTGATCTTTCCTTATAGTATACTCGAAAGAATCAGCAAATAGAAGTTTGAGCCCGTAGGCGACAGATAGATTCCTATGGTATGACTACTCACTTGCTCTTCTCTATCTATTTTTAATCAACGAAAAAACAGATTGAGACAATGATGTTAGTTTCCAGAAATAGACAAAACCCTAAAATAGAAAATCAAATCTTAGGTGAATCGTAATACTTCTTGAAGCTATACACAATTGTCTCAATCTCACACTTTCAATGATCGTTTAATTATTTTTCTTACGCTTCAGCCAGCTAGCTAATGCTGTACCTACCGCACCAAAACCAAGCAATGCAAATGCACTGGCTACTTCACCAGTTTTAGGCAGATTGTCGCCTCTTCTATTATTTCTAGTCGATGTAGCATTTGTCGCGATACTTCCACCGCTATTTCCCGAAGTATTTCCACTACCACCATTCGGAGTAGCAACAGGCTGTTCATTTCCTGGTTGGTCATTTCCAGAAGGAGCACTAATATTATTTCCACCATTCCCTGTGTTTCCTGTGTTTCCTCCGGTTCCGCCATTGCCATTACCACCATCTCCATCGTTTCCTGAAAGTGCTGTAGTAAGCATAATGGGTTCAGACTCTTCCCCTTGTAAAAAGTTGGTACTCTCGTCTGAAATCGCAGTGATCCAATATGTGGTGTTTGCACTCAATCCCAAAAATACGCCAGCTACTGCTGGTACACCATCTGCGTATGCAACGACTCGCGCAAGCGGATTGGCTTGTGGATCTGTGTCGTAAATCAGGTAGGTCACATCTTGCAGCAATTCTTCCGCATGGTCATGGTACCAGTGCTCGCCTGGTGTATCTGGGGTATCGTCATGGTGTAGAAGTGCAGTATCCGCAATCGTGATCACTTCATGGGTATTGTTTTGTTTTGCTAATTCCTCGTCTATTCTCAAAAATGCACCGGCTGCTTTCGTGATTGCTTCGACATCAAAGAGATCTGTGACAAGATACTCATGATTCCCAATAGTCGGTAAGCCGGTAACCTCATAGTTAGAAAGGTTAACCGTGCCCCAATCAATGATCCAGTTCGCTCCTTCGATCGTATTCGTTCCAGCAGTACTATTCGTATACTGGAAGCTGGCTTCTTGCCACATCACCTCATCCTCAGGCGCTAACCCAGCTAACGTCGGCAGATCGAAATGATCGATTTCTGTCGTTCCATTGAATGAACGAGCAAAAACTGTCCCTTTTTCTAGAATGATCTCAGCCGGAGTCACTTCAATCATTGCTTTATTCCAATTCTGTCCAGGTTCTAATGTAGTGATACGACTGATTGGTGTAGCAGTCACTTCATAAATCCCAACACTAGAAATTTCCAAGATCAAATCCATACCATCGGCTGAAATGCTTACCCCATCCGCATCTGTCTCAAAAAGATAATCATCTGGATTTCCACCGCGTCCGAATAAAGAAAAGACATCAGTAAGTGGAATCTTTGTTTCTGCTCCACCATATGGCACTTGAAGCGTTTCTCCTAACGCATTGATCGGTAAAGTATCCCTCTCGTTACCCAGTCCTAGCTTAGGATAATTTGTCGTAGTATCCCACACCCAAGTGCTACCGAAATCCCAACCATTTGATTCATAAGTCGTTTGTGTGCGCAATTCAATGACATCTAAAGGTTCAATGACCTCTTCGATCACTTGACCACCGATTGGAACTCCACTGTATAAAGCCTCAGAGTTATTATAGTAGTAATTATTGATATTCGTTCCACCTAAACCGAAATGATCGACATCGGATTCTCCAGTGACATCTCCCATCCCATAACTGTTTTTGATTGTCAGAGAGCCGGCATTACCGACAAAACCGCCAACAGCTTCAATGCCAGTTACATGTCCCGTACTATAGTTGCGTGCTACTTCAATCGCATAAGGATGAATGGCCCCGATAAATCCTCCGACATTCGTTCTCCCAATGACATCGCCCGTCGCATAGGAATCGACTACTGTACTGTAGAAGTCGTGTCCACCAATCAAACCTCCCACGTTTTCACTTTCTGGGCTGTCAATATTCCCGGTTGCATACGAACGACTGACTTTACCCCAGCTATTCAAACCAATTAGTCCACCAGTATTGATTGTATTCGCTGTGACATTTCCTGTGGCATAACTATCTACAACTGTGTTCCCATTTACTCCGATCAACCCACCAACAGCTTGAGGATACATGTAAGGATTTGCATTAACTGTTATCGTCGCTGAAGAAGATGAGCGAGCAATCGTAGTACCTGCGACAGTATTCGCCATATAACCAATTAGTCCACCAATGTTATTCCCACTTGCTTCAATACTTCCACCACTAACAGTAGAATCAGTGACGGTCGTTGGTCCTTTAGATAGGTCATTGATTTGACCAATCAATCCCCCAACATTATTTCCGTATAGCCCTCCCACGACCCGTGGATTTTCTAATGTGATCCCAGAAATCGTTGCACCGTCTGTCACACCGAAGAATCCACGATTATGCAGATCCCCAGGTTGTACCCCAGCATTCACTATCATATTACGGATCACTGTTCCAGGTTCAGCTGTAAAACTTCCAGTGAATTTTGTTGCTAAAGTTGTCCCATATCCAACAGGTATCCAATCTGAAGTGAGTGTAATATCATTCATCAATTGGTAATGCGCTGCGAGATCATTTCGCATTTCATTCAATTCAGCTTCAGTGGTGATTTGGAAGGGCGAGGTGAGAGAACCATCACCAGCCCCTGAAAAGAAAGACTCAACAACTGCTTCACCTGTCTCCTCTATCTCTTCAACTACTGGAAATTGCTCCTCAAGCTGTAGTTCTGGTACTTCTAACAATTCTTGGTCAGTTTCTTCAGTTACCATGACCACATCACTGTCATCGTTGTTATCATCAGCCAAAAGCTCCGGTTTGTTAGATGTAGTTTCATCATTTGAGATTTCATCATCGAAGGTTTCTATTTCTTCACCTATTGTCTCTTCTTCAACAAACGTATGTCTTATTGGATCGATATCCTCTAAAACGTTCGCAAAAGTCGGTACTGTTTGCGCTAATACCATTGAACTTAAAAGTATATGTGCAATGAGTTTTTTCTTGTTCAGTTTAACCATAAATATATCCACCCTTCGCTCTCTAATCATATTTTAATATATGTGTAAATTATCTCATAAAATAATTGATAAATGAACTTTTTTGCTATTTAATTAACACTTATAATTAGATAACTCTAATTATATTGCAACCAAATGTTTTTTTGTTTAGTATATGAAAGTTCATGTTTACTCAAAGCAACTTCTTATTATTCCTTTTTCACTAATAAAGAAACACGAGATATTAAAACATTGTTATGTAAAAAAAATCTTTTTTATTTTCCACTAAAATAAAAGTATGTCCCTCTCTGAATCGAGAGAACTTTCAACATCTTCTTAACGGCTTCCAGTTTAATTACTAATTTGTCGATCTCTTACTTCGTTTCATAGAATGATAATTATAATGTTTTCTAAAAATAGAAAAAACAACCGCCAACTTGCACATTGTAAATTTTACTCCTCATAAAATGATAAGGTTAATCATTGTTAATTCAGGCAATCAAAAGCGAAGGTGTCCTATAACCACCATGAATGATGATTCGATCAATCATAAAACAAATAATTTTGTTTTGTTATTTTATTTTGATAGTATTTTCGGATCTTTCAACTGACAAAAATAAGAAAAAAAGAAAAACAACCAGAAAATACACGGATGTATTTTCTGATTGCTTTCTTTTTCTTAGCAATTGATTTACGCAGATACAGATAAACAACTAACTATTTTTTAGATATTCAAAATATAAGCCCATTGAAAAGGACGTAATCGCTTAAATTGATAGTGTCATTTTTCTAACTCTAAGTAACTGACCTTTTTGTCTTGATATGAAACAATCCAAACAATTATAGCTTTCGGTATGTTTACCCTTGCTTTAGTTGGATTGGTTGTTACAATGCTGAAAAATGACAAAGAGAAGTAACCGTCACTTTAGCGAGCCGATGGTTTACTTCTCTTTGAGTTAACTATTACACTTGCCACTACCTTTTAGCGGTGCTGTCAAAAGGAAACTGTTGACGCAGTTCCTTTTTTCGTTTTTATTATAGCACAACTCCAGCTTCTTCTTCAATTCTGATTCCTGATTCAGTGTATTTTAAGTGAACATACAAATTTTTCAAAAAAACATCCGTGTTTATCTAAAGTTCAAGGACTCTATCTAGGGCGATATGCTATACTTTTTGGGACAGTAAAGTTGAATGACGGTGGCGACTTCGAAAAAAGGTGGTGGTGCTTATGGAGATAAGTACTGAAATCAAGGAAAGGAGAAGCCTTTTGTCTGTTGAAACAGCGTTAGGGCTAATGATCAGTTTCGGTTCATTTACCGCTACTTTGATCTTTGGCATCCTAGCCTTGACCAACAAAAATGACAAAAAGAAATAGCCGTCACTTTTTCCCGGAGACGACTATTTCCACATTAGCATAAAATTCTGTCACCGGGTTTAGCGGTGCTGTCAAAAGGGAACTGTTGACGCAGTTCCTTTTTTCGTTTTTATTATAGCACAGCTTCAGCTTCTTGTTCAATTCTGATTTCTGATTCAGTGTATTTTAAGTGAACATACAAATTTTTCAAAAAAAACATCAGTGTTTATCTAAAGTTCAAGGACTCTATCTAGGGCGATATGCTATACTTAGTTGAATGACGGTGGCGACTTCGAAAAAAGGTGGTGGTGCTTATGGAGATAAGTACTGAAATCAAGGAAAGGAGAAGCCTTTTGTCTGTTGAAACAGCGTTAGGGCTAATGATT
>NZ_JADNNI010000011.1:60762-104723 GCF_015556925.1 Enterococcus sp. 1001283B150225_161107_E12
GGTGCTTATGGAGATAAGTACTGAAATCAAGGAAAGGAGAAGCCTTTTGTCTGTTGAAACAGCGTTAGGGCTAATGATTAGTTTCGGTTCATTTACCGCTACTTTGATCTTTGGTATCCTAGCCTTGACCAACAAAAATGACAAAAAGAAATAGCCGTCACTTTAGCGAGGGTCGGCTATTTCTACAAAAAATATCTAATTCTTGCCACTAGCTTTTAGCGGTGCTGTCAAAAGGGAACTGTTGACGCAGTTCCTTTTTCGTTTTTATTATAGCACAACTTCGGCTTCTTCTTCAATTCTGATTGATAGATAAGAAGGATTTATGGAGACAACTAATTGGCTGGACCAATAGATTCCGACTTAAAAACGATTACTCAAAATTTATGACAAGCTTTTTATCCAATCCTTGTGCTAGCTCGATCACTAACTCAATACTAGGATTCATTTCACCTGTTTCAACTCGTGAAATGGTTGATTGAGGTTTCCCAATTTTTTGCGCTAATTGTTTTTGTGTTAATCCAGCACTTTTCCTTAATTCTGCTAGTTTTAACGCAATATCTAATTTAGCTTCTTCAATTTCCATTAGATGCAGAAATTCTTCACTTTTTTCCGCTCTTTTTTTTATATAATTTTGTACTTGACTCATCATATCCACCTCTCGTTCTTACTTAAAAAATTGTCTCGCAACTTTCTACCTTTTTCTAACTCTCGTCTGGAAAGCTTATTTGCTTTCTTTCGAAACCCATGAGTAATAAAATATTCATGCCCTTTTCTTTGAAAATATATTCCTCTTAAAGCATTACTACTCATACTTGCTCGCACTTCATATAGATTGCTCTCCAGTTTTTTTACCCACTCTTGCCGCATAGCTGTATGTATATCTGTTTTTTCAATTTTATCAATGATTGATAAAATTTTTGCAGCCTCCTTGTCACTCAATGAATCAAGGAATCTTTCAAATTCATCGCCCCACTTAAATTTAGGATGATTCAACTTATTTCCTCCTAATCATATCATTATATAGCGAATTAGCTATATTTTTTTCTACTATTTGTTAAAAACTTTTTTCTTTAGGCAAATCAAATTTTCATGTTTATTTTTCCCTTCTTTTCATGGTTGATTTATCCTTTACACAATCAATTACGCTAATTAAAGACTATTATTTTGATCTATATTGCTATCTTTAAATCAAAAAAAAAAAAAACGCCTAAAAAGGCGCTTTTGGTAGAAATTTGGAAAACTGTGCTTTCAAAAGTACGTAAACAAAGGTTTTTGTTCCTTGAGTTTTTCCCAGTTTTATTGAGTTTTGCTATCATTTCCGATACATCTTAAACTCCAAGAATAAATCATTATAGATTCCTAAGTATTCCGAACCGAGATTTTCGTAAACTTCAAGATGCGAAATCGTTTCATCCGATGGATAAAATTGTTCATCTTCGGAGATTTCTTTTGGTAGCAATGCTTTGGCAGCTTTATTTGGTGTGGAGTAGCCGATGTATTCTGCATTTTGGGCGGCATTCTCCGGATCGAGCATGAAGTTGATGAAATCATACGCACCTTCTTGGTTTTTAGCTGTTTTCGGCATGACGATATTATCAAACCAAAGATTTGAGCCTTCTGTTGGGATCACATAATGTAAATGTTCATTTTCATACATCATATCTGCCGCTTCACCTGAGAAAGTCACAGCTGCTGATGCCTCTTCGTTGATCATATACATTTTGATCTCATCTGCAACGATTGCTTTGACATTTGGCGTCATTTTATTCAATTTTTGAGCTGCTTCGTTCAGTTCGGTCATGTCTTTGCTATTCAAAGAATACCCTAAACTATTCAAAGACAAGCCCATCACTTCTCTTGCTCCATCAATCAACATCAAGCTGTCTTTCAATTCTGGTTTCCAAAGGTCATCCCAGTGCTTGATTTCTTCTTCATTGAACACTTTATCGTTATACACGATACCCAGTGTTCCCCAGAAATAAGGAATCGAATATTTATTATCAGGATCGAAATCCAAATCCAAGAAACGATCATCGATATTGTTCAAGCCTTTGATCTTACTATGATCTAAAGGCATAACAAGTTTTTCTTCAATCATTTTTTGGATCATGTATTCACTAGGAATAGCAATGTCGTAATTGGTTCCACCCTGTTGGATCTTGGTAAACATGGCTTCGTTCGAGTCAAATGTTTCGTAATTCACTTTATAACCGGATTCTTGTTCAAATTTTGTGATTAAACTAGGATCGATGTAGTCCCCCCAGTTATAGATGGTCACAATTTTCGCGCCGCTCATTCCGCTCGCTTTTTCTAATTGTCGAACACTGACAAGCAATACACCAATGATCAAGATAATACCGATCAGCAAAGACTGTAATTTTTTCATCGTAAACGAGCCACCTCCTCACGGTTGCGGCGATTTTTTCTCAATCGTTTTGGTCGGTTTTCTTTACTGATAAAGTAGTAACCGATCACTAATACCATCGAGAATAGGAAGACAAGTGCGCTCAATGCGTTGATCTCTAAGCTGATTCCCTGCCGCGCTCTTGAATAGATTTCAACGGATAAAGTAGTAAAGCCGTTCCCTGTCACAAAGAAAGTAACTGCAAAATCGTCCAAAGAATACGTGAATGCCATGAAATAACCGGCAATGATTCCTGGAGATAAAAACGGTAAAATGATATTTTTTACGACTTGGAAATTATTCGCCCCTAAATCTCTCGCAGCATCCACCATCGAATCGTTCATTTCTTGCAATTTTGGTAAGACCATTAAAACAACGATAGGGATACTAAAAGCGATATGGGAAAGCAAGACACTTTGAAAGCCTAACCCAAAGCCAATTAGCGTAAAGAAAATCAAAAAACTCGCACCGATGATCACATCGGGAGAAACAAGTAAAATATTGTTCATGCTCAATAGCGCCGTTCGTGCTTGTCGTTTTTTTGTGTAATAGATCCCCATCGCGCCAAATGTCCCGATGATCGTTGCAATCAAAGCCGATAAGAACGCCAGCATAAATGTATTCAATACGATGATGATCAGTCGTGTATCCTCAAATACCGCTTGATAATTCTCCCAAGTAAAGCCGGTAAAGCTGTTCATCGTTCCGCCTTCATTGAAGGAATAAAAAATCAAATAAAAAATTGGTAAATACAATAATAGAAAGACAACTGTTAGATAGAGATACGACCATTTGAATTTTTTTCTCATGAGCGACCTCCTTTTTTCTTCTCACCAGTTAGTAACATCACAACGAACATAGCAATGATCAAAATCACACCGATCGTTGAACCCATGCCCCAATTTTGCGTCACTAAGAAATGCTGTTCGATCGCTGTACCTAGCGTGATCACTCGATTTCCGCCAATCAAACGTGTCAACATGAAAAGCGATAGTGAGGGAATGAAAACTGCTTGTACCCCACTTTTCACGCCATTCAACGACAAAGGAAAAATCACTCGGCGAAATGTTTCAAAATTACTTGCTCCTAGATCTTTACTAGCACTCAATAACGAAGGGTTCATTTCTTCTAACGCGTTAAAAATCGGCATGATCATGAAAGGAATCTCGATATATGTCGCTACGAATAAGAAGCTAAAATCAGTAAATAAAATCTGTTGCGGGCCAATGCCGACAAACTCGAAAAAGTGGTTGACACTTCCATGGATACTGAAAATCCCGATAAAGGCATATGCTTTCAGCAATAAATTGACCCATGTCGGTAAAATGATCAACATCAACCACAATTGCTTATGTTTCAATTTCGTTAAAAAGTAAGCTGTTGGATAGCTGATCAACAATGTGAATAATGTAATCAAGAACGCATACCATACCGAATTGATCGTCATGGCGATGTAAGTTCCTGAAGTAAAGTACGCAGCATAATTGCTTAATGTAAACTGACCACTCATATCAAAAAAAGATTGATAGATGATCATCAAAACAGGCGCAATCACAAATAATCCAAGCCACAAAACATAAGGGATGGAATAGATCCTACGCATTGTTCTCATATTCTCTCCCCCTATTCTTCGTAGCTTTCCAAACGTGCGTCGAAGTCTTCTTCTGACTCATTGAAACGCATGACGTGGATGTCTTCTGGTTCAAAGGCTAAACCGACTTGACTCCCTTCGCGTGCTTTTTTCGTTGAGTGGACCATCCATTCATTTTGTTGCTCATCATAGCAAATGATCTCATAATGGACACCACGAAATAGTTGAGTGTCAACTGTCACGACTAATTTCCCTTTATCCGGTGTTGTGATCGTTAAATCCTCTGGACGAAGCACGACTTCAACTGGTTCATTGACGCGCATCCCACCATCGACACACTCAAATTGTTTGCCAACAAACTCAACCAAGTTATCTTCAATCATCACGCCATTGACGATATTGCTCTCACCAACAAAATCTGCCACGAAATGATTGATTGGTTCATCATAAATATCCACAGGGGTACCACTTTGAACGATTTTCCCTTTGTTCATCACAAAAATCTCATCACTCATTGCTAACGCTTCTTCTTGATCATGCGTCACAAAAATAAAGGTGATCCCTAAACGTTGTTGTAGTTCGCGCAACTCATATTGCATATCTGTACGTAACTTTAGATCCAAGGCTGATAACGGTTCATCCAATAACAAGACTTTCGGCTCATTGACGATAGCTCGCGCGATGGCCACCCGTTGGCGTTGTCCCCCTGACATCTCGCTGATCTCCCGTGTTTCATATCCAGGTAATTGCACCATACGTAATGCGTCTTTGACCTTTTTTTCGATTTCTGATTTAGGCATTTTTTTGATTTTCAATCCAAATGCAACATTATCAAATACATTCATATGAGGAAATAAGGCGTAATCTTGGAAAACCGTATTGACTTGGCGCTTATTCGCCGGTAGATCGTTTAGGCGCTTTCCTTCAAAATAAATATCTCCTTCGGTTGCTTCCGTAAATCCTGCAATGATTCGTAAAATCGTTGTTTTCCCACAACCAGAAGGCCCCAACAATGTATAAAATTTCCCTTGTTCGATCTCAAAACTGACATTCTTCAAAATTGTTTCATCATCATAGCTTTTTACGACTTGATCGAATGATATGATTGGTTTTCCCACTTTTTCTGCCCCCTATATTACAAGTATGATTCGGTTGCGACGATCAATACCTTAGTTTGTTTGTTTTGATGATTGCGTAATTGATGCTGTGTCGTTGCCTGATAGTACATCGATTGACCTTTTTTTGCTACATACTCTCGTTCACCCAAGCTTAGCGCAATCTCCCCTTCCAGAACAAAAATAAATGTCTCTGAAAGTGAAGGTTCAAAGGTTTTATATTCACCAGCTGTATCAAATGTCAATAAAACTGGTTCCATTTCTTTTTCGTTGGAATCTGTCACTAACCATTCCAGTTCGTACCCATTCTCTTCATCGTAATAAACGGTACGATCTTCTTTCGTATAAACGATTTGAAGGTTGGGTGTTTCTTGATGAAAAAATGCTTCTGGGGTAACTCCTAAGACTTCAAGAATAGAGAAAAATGTTTCCATCGATGGCGAACTTAGATCCCGCTCAAGCTGTGAGATATAGCCCTTTGATAAATCTGTCCGCTCCCCTAATTCTTCTTGTGTCAAATTTTTTTGGATACGCAGATTTCGTAACTTCTCACCAATTTCCATTTATCTCTGTCCCCCTACGTAAAGTTTTCTAATAGTAAACTCCAAGTTTACTACCACCTGTATTAGTATACAAATTTCCGCTGAAAAAACAACCCTTTTGCTTGAATTTTCTTTGTACTTTTTCGGCTGTCTCAAACTTTTTTTAGAAGAAATTAATCAGCAAACTACTAGAAAATGAAACGCTTTATGGTATGATTAAGGAAAATTTTGAAAGGAGTACCTTCTATCTAATGAACACATTCAAACAGTTTCAAGTAAACAACGAGCCTACTTTTCATACAAGCATCGTTGACAAAGAATTTCCTGAGCTGACTAATAATGAAGTTTGGGTAAAAATCGCATACTCAGATGTCAATTATAAAGATGCGTTAGCTTGTAGTGAACATGGACAAGTGATCCGTCACTATCCAATGACTCCCGGAATTGATTTTTCTGGTGTCGTCATGAAAAGCTTGGACAAACGATTTCAACCAGGAGATCAAGTTCTAGCAACTGGCTATGGACTAGGTGTTAGCCAACCTGGTGGCTATAGCGATTACCAAAAAGTATCTGGAGATTGGCTTGTCCCTCTTCCAGAAACGATGACCCTACGTCAAGCAATGGTTCTAGGCACCGCTGGTTTGACTGCTGCACTTTGCGTGAATGCTTTACTTACCCAAGGAATGAAAGCAGAGGATAAAGTGATCGTCACTGGTGCCTCTGGCGGAGTTGGTAGTGTGGCAATTGCCATGTTGCATAAAATGGGCTTTCAGCAAATCACCGCATTTTCTCGTAAAGAAGAAGCAAAAACTTGGCTACAGAAACTAGGAGCGACTCAAGTTGTTCATCCAGAAGCCTTTCTGCCAGAAAAAAATAAACCTTTAGATAAACAACAAGTCGATTATGTGATCGATACTGTTGGGGGCGAACAGCTCACACGATTATTGCCTTTGATTGCTTATGATGGCGCAGCTGCTCTCTGCGGCAATGCGGGGGGCATCAAATTGACAACGACTGTTTTACCTTTCATTTTACGTAATATCCAGTTGATCGGTATCGATTCAGTCAATGTTCCTCATGAAAAACGCTTGAATATCTGGCAACAATTAGCAGACCTATCTGTAACTGATCATTTAGTCGTCAACGAGATCACCTTAGATCAATTGGAAGAAACAACCAAAAAAATCCTTGATGGGACACACCAAGGAAGAACACTTGTCACTGTGGGTGAAACAATATGAAGGTATTGATCACAGCCGGTGGCACAAGCGAACGAATCGACCAAGTCCGCTCGATCACGAATCATTCGACTGGACGATTAGGTCAAGCCATCGCAGAAGCCTTTCTTGCTCACGAGACTGTGACGATCGACTATGTGACGACACGATCTGCTGTAAAACCTACTGCTTCTAAAACTTTGACGATCCATCTCATTGATTCTACACAAGACTTACTGGATACGTTAGAACGATTGATGCAAGATAATACCTATGATGCTATTATCCATAGCATGGCGGTCAGTGATTTTACACCGGCTTTCAGTCTTTCTGAACAACAGTTTGCTGAGCGCTTGAGTAAAGAGGCATTGACTCCTGATTCACTGCCGTCATGGCTGGCAGAAACAGAACAAACCGCTAGTAAAGAAGCCAAGATTTCATCTGATACGGACTATCTCTTTTTGACCTTGAAGAAAACACCAAAGATCATTCGTTCGTTACGCCAATGGCAACCAAATGCTGTCATCGTTGGTTTTAAATTATTAGTCGATGTCTCAAAAGAACACTTATTGGACATAGCTAAAAAAAGTTTGATCACCAATCAAACCGATTATATTTTGGCCAACGATTTGACTCAAGTCAGTGAAACACACCATCATGGCTATTTATTATCTAAAAATGGAGAAGTCATAGAAGCCGATACCAAGCAAGAGATTGCAAATTGTATCGTTACCGCGATTCTAAAATAAGGAGGAATTCATGATGAAAAAAATCCTATTAGGCGTATCTGGCAGTATCTCTGCTTATAAAAGTGCAGATATCACAAATCAACTAGTCAAACTCGGTTATCAAGTCGATGTCATCATGACAAAAAGTAGTACCAAATTTATTACACCTTTAACATTGCAATCCCTTTCAAAACGTGCTGTCCATACAGATGTCATGCAAGAAAACGATCCTTCAGTGATCAACCATATCGAGCTAGCCAAACAAGCAGACTTGTTTTTGATTGCACCAGCCACTGCAAATATTATCGGCAAGCTAGCGAATGGTCTAGCAGATGATCTCTTATCGACTGTTGCCATGGCATTATTACCAGAAACACCAAAATTGATTGCACCAGCGATGAATACTAATATGTACCAACATCCGATCAATCAAAGAAATTTAACAACGCTAAAAGAAATCGGTTATCAAGAGATTGAACCTAGAGAATCCCTCTTAGCTTGTGGTGATTACGGAAAAGGTGCTTTAGCGGATAACCAAATCATTATCGACCAAGTCACACTTCTGCTGAATCAGAGGTCGGTCTAGTATCTAAGGAGTTATGATGAAAAATACCAAAAACTTTACTTTAACTGCTATGTTTTTAGCAATTATGATTTTACTCGCTGTCACGCCTCTCGGATTTATTCCGATTGGGCCAATCAACGCAACAACGATGCATATCCCTGTCATCGTCGCTTCAATTATTTTAGGCCCTCGGCTGGGTGCTTTTCTCGGTGGCACATTTGGTTTGATCAGTCTGATTCGCAGTACGTTCATACCAACACCGTTATCTTTTGTTTTCTCACCGTTTATTCCGGTGATCGGCACAGATCAAGGAAGCTGGAAAGCCTTGATCGTTGCCTTAATACCTAGAATCCTGATCGGTGTTGTTCCTTATTTCGTTTATAAAGGAATACAGCGATTGACAAAAAATAAAGTAAGTCCGCTCTCATTGTTTCTCGCAGGAATTGCTGGTTCTCTGACCAATACGATTTTAGTGATGAACTTGATCTATTTTCTATTCCAACAAGATTATGCACAGGTTCTTGGGACAAATATCAATGCAGTCTATTCAGCTGTCTTAGCGGTCATCTTTACTAGTGGCGTACCAGAAGCAATCGTCGCTGGTTTAGTCACAGCTGCGGTATCTACCGTTTTACTACGAATGATTCGTTAATGATCGGATTGAAAAACCAAAAAAGAGTGATGCGGTATGCTAGCTCTTTTTTGGTTTTTTTGTTGATAAGTGTTTAGTCCTGAATTTTTTATCTTTTGGTGTTACCATGATTGATACAGATATGTAGCGAAAGGATGAAGAAAATGAATATTTTTGTAGTAGGAGCAAATGGACAAATCGGGCGTCATTTGATCCAAAAACTCGGAACAACCGAACATCAAGTTTACGCGGGTGTACGAGATGTTGCCAACCAAGCGATTTATGATGAAGAAAATATCGCCTATGTTCCCTTTGATTTAACTTGGTCTTCAGAAAAAATGGCGGAAGCCTTTCAAGAGAGTGAACTTGTCATCTTTGCTGCTGGTTCTCAAGGTAAAAATCTTTTACAAGTGGATTTAGACGGTGCAATCAAAACAATGATTGCAGCAGAGCAAGCAAATATCTCTCGTTATTTGATGATCAGTGCGGCTTTTGCGGATAACCGTGAAAAATGGCCTGAGTCAATGACAGATTATTATATTACCAAATATTATGCAGACGAATGGTTGAAAAATCAGACATCATTAGATTATGTCATATTACAACCTGTAGCTTTGACGAACGACGATGAGGTCACTTCGATCCAATTGACCAAACCAGACGAAAAACCAGCTCAATCGATTACCAGAAAAACGGTAGCAGAAGTTTTAGCAGCGTTAGTGGATCAACCAAACATCACAAAAACAACTGTTGTTCTATCTGAAGGATCAGCTACAGTATCGGATGCTATCAAACAACTTGTTGAGGAGGCTTGATCATGCGTGGAATCTCTATGAAACATCCCGGTTCAGCAGACGTTTTGACTGAAGTGGATGTCCCTAGACCTATTCCAAAAGCTGGGGAGTTATTGTTAAAAGTCCACACCGCTGCGGTCAATCGTACGGATATCATGCGTCGCGAAAATACTGCACTTCAAGCGCCTTACCCGATCTTAGGTGTAGAGGTTGCTGGTGAAGTCATTGAAAATGCAAGTGACCGTTCTGAGTTTTCAACTGGAACGAGAGTCTATGGTTTAGTGAATTTAGGTGGCTACGCAGAATATGCCGTAATCCCAGCAGATCGAGCAATCCTCTTGCCCGATTCCCTTGACTACGTTTCAGCCGCTGGTATCGCTGAAGTTTTCTTAACTGCCTATCAAACCTTGTATTGGTTAGGAAAACTCCAAAAAAATGAGACTGTCTTGATCCATGCTGGTGCAAGTGGTGTTGGTACTGCAGCGATCCAATTAGCCAAACAGTATTCGCAAGCACGCGTCATCGTTACCGCAGGTTCAGCTGAAAAGTTAGCCTTTTGCCAAGAATTAGGCGCAGATGAAATAATCAACTATAAAACGCAAGATTTCGCAGAGGAAGTAAAAAAGATGACTGAGGGGAATGGCGTTGATGTCATCTTAGATTTCGTCGGTGCCTCTTATTGGGAGAAAAATCTGTCATCGATTGCTGTAGATGGTCGCTGGGTCTTGATCGGCACACTAGGAGGCACAACAGTTGAGTCTCTTGATCTAAGAGTTTTGTTACAAAAAAGAATCCAATTGATCGGTACGCTATTGACACCAAGAAGTGACGAGTACAAAGCAAAACTGACTCAAGAGTTTATGAAAAACATCGATCCTTATTTTGAAACCGGAGCGATCCGTCCAATCATCGATCGAACCTTTCCATTATCAGAAGCAAAAGAAGCCCATGAATATATGGAAGCCAACAAAAACGTTGGAAAAATCATTTTGACAGTCAGCGAATCTTAAAAAGAGAACCTAGGGCATGAGCCTTAGGTTCTTTTTTTATATCATTCCTATTATTGTGCAGAGACAAATTTTGCTGCTTGTTGTCCTGCTTGACGTCCGAAAATAATGATTTCCGCTACAGAGTTTCCGCCGATGCGGTTTTCACCATGTAAGCCACCTGTGACTTCACCTGCTGCGTAAAGGCCAGTGATCGGTTGTCCGTCTTTATCCACAACTTCTGTGTTTGTATTGATTTTGATTCCACCCATCGTATAGTGGATACCAGGTGCGATTTTGATCGCATAGTAGTTTGGTTTAGACAGATCATGCTCCATGGCTGTCGTACGACCAAATGCTGTATCGTCTTGATTGGCAACTTCTTCGTTCCAAGTCGTAACAGTTTGTGCTAATGTTTCTGCTGGTAAGTTGATTTTCTCTGCCAATTCTTCAATCGTCTCACCTGCTGTTACATAACCTTTTTCATCATAAAACTCAATGGCTGTTGCGCGATCGCGTACCCCTTGGTCAAATATCAAATAAGCAGATTTTTCTGGCAATGCAGTGATTGCAGCTGATACTTTGTCTCGTGTATTCATTTCGTTGACGAAACGCTCGCCATCTTGATCGACTAAGATCGCTCCTTCACCACGTACCACTTCCCCGATCAAGAATCCTTCGTCTTGTTGAACCGTTGGATGGATCTGGATCTTATCCATATCGACCGTTTGACCGCCTAATTTTTCAATCATCTTGATCCCATCGCCTGTTGATCCCACTTGATTCGTCGTTACATATCCTTCCAGATCTGGACGGTAAGTTTGGATGTATTCCTCACTCGCACCGAATCCACCAGTTGTAACAACTACAGCCTTACCAGTGATTTCTTTTGGTTCTTCCCCTTGCACTTGAACTGTTACTTGGTTGACTGTATCTCCCGTTTTTTGGATATCTGTCACTTCAGTATTTACAAAAATCGGGATTTGGCGTTCGTGGACATTTCGTAATAACCCATCGACTAAATAGCCACCAATCGCAGAACCATCAGAAGGGCGATGTGTTCGTCTTTCGCTCATTCCACCAGTGATCGTCAAGTTATCTAATTTAATGCCATTTTCATCTAACCACTCGATTGCAGCAGCCGAATGATCGACAAAATAGCGTAACATTTCTTTATCATTTGTGCCATTCGCCCCTGCTAATGTTTCTTCATAAAAGGCGTCGTTCGAATCAGTGATACCTTCTTCTTCTTGGAATTTTGTTTCAGATGCGTTCATTCCACTTGAAGATTTTAATGTATTTCCACCAGCAACTGGCATTTTTTCAAAAATGACTGGATTCAAGCCTGCATCTTTTGCTTCGATTGCAGCTGCCATACCAGCTCCTCCTCCACCGACGATGATCAAATCATATTCTTCTTTCATCTCAGCTGGATTTGTGTAAGTTTGAGCAGATGCTCCGGATGATACTTCTGTTGATTCTTTTGTGGAAGAGCTACTGGATGCAGATTCTTTTTCATCAGGCGTACAGGCACCTAAGGCAAAAATTGCTGTAACTGTCAGTAACCCTTTAATTGTTTTCTTCATAGTTGTCCTCCTAAAATTTAACACTTACCCCATCATAAGTGATAGCATTCACAAATTCAACCAACAATTTATATTTTCCGTACTACTGTTATCTTTCTCTTTTATAAATAACCATTAATATTCCAAAATTTTCAAGTTTTCGTTAGTAACTATCGAAAAACAGTCGAGTTTCTTGAATAAATAGTCAGGCAAAAAAAATTTGTTTTTTTGATCCAAACAGAAGATTTGGGCTTTTTTCATTAGACAAGTATAATCGATATGAAACACGAAGGAGTTCATTTATGAAATTTATTAAACATTTTTTTTCAAAAGGGAGTAAGTCCGCCGGGAAGGTCACTCATGCGATTTACATCATTTTACGTATCATTGTGGTGGTCATGCTCGTCGACCAATTGATCGACCGGAACATGGGGAATATCATGCTCTTATTATTAACTTTATTATTGTTTGAAATCCCCTATTTACTAGAAAAATTACTAAAGATCCAAATCCCTAACACACTGGAAATCATCATCTTATCCTTTATTTTCAGTGCCACTGTCTTGGGTGAATTAAGTGACTTTTATGGCTACTTTTCATTATGGGACACAGCGTTACACGCACTAAGCGGCTTCCTAGCAGGTGGTGTTGGCTTTTCTCTTGTCTACCTCTTGAACAAAAACACGAAAACAATGAATCTGACGCCATTACTAGTTGCACTAGTGTCATTTTGTTTTTCCATGACTGTCGGTGTGTTTTGGGAATTTATTGAATTCTCTGCAGATCAAGTCTTACAGATGGATATGCAAAAAGACAATTATGTTGATCAGATCAACAGTGTCAAATTAAGCGAGGATGGCAACACCGTATATAAGATCAAAGATATCCAACAAACAACTGTCACATATAAAGATGAGCATGGCAAAACCAAAGAGTATGTCATGGCAGATGGGTACTTGGACATCGGGATCTTAGATACGATGAAAGATTTATTCGTCAATTTTATCGGAGCCCTTGTCTTCAGCGTTTTCGGTTATCTTTATACACGAAACGATTATCGGAAATTTACGTTCATCCGGAACTTCATTCCTAGAAAAAAAGGTGTGACCACACGGATGGATACTGCTGGAAACAAAAAAGAGTAGCTGGAGAAAAAGTAAAATTGGTTTTTGTTTTTGATCTCAAGCCCAAATAAGCGGCTGGACCATAAAGTGATAATATCCAGAAATAAGGTGAAATCCGCAGAAATTCTAAGAGTAATTTTTGTGGATTCCACCTTATTTTTCAAGACCAAACACTTCTGACCCACCCTTTTTTATTGTGTAGGATAAATAGCCATGATCTTTTGAAGATCTGTTTTTTCTGTCTGTTGTAAACCAATCACAAAAACAATGATTGACACATTTATCTAATGAATGGCCTAAATCATTCGAACGATTAGGATAAATTGCTAAGCTTGGCAGAAATACCTGCTTGGAATCCTACTAAGATATTTTACGCTCGAAATGGACAAGTAATGAACATGAGGTTCTTTTCCGTGCAAAATTTTTTAGTATTTCAGCAAAACGCCTTGCACTTTTTTTGAAAAAACATTAGATAAGCATTTTTTTAATTCGCTTGATACATTGTTAAGTAGACATTGTTTATTTAGCTCTCCTGCCGATTAAAAATGGCCAGACTCTCCTTCTATCCATTTTTTCCTACTACGCAAATTACTTGTTAAAGTTGTAAAACTAATTTTGGCTGATGTTTCTTTTCTTGTCGATTGCTCCTCTCTGAATTGACCTTGACACTTTTTTCTGTACTAGTGACAACAAGATTTAGGAAACTTCGCTTCATCGACGGGGTGACTGATTCCATGCCTGTTCGTTCATTTGGAACAGTCTGATGTTTCATTTCCTGTTGATTGCTCCTCTCTGAATTGACCATGGTACTTTTTTCTGCACTACTGACAACAAGATTTAGGAAACTTCGCTTCATTGATGGGGGGGCTGATTCCATATCTGTCCGCTCATTTGAAACCGATTGCTTTACACGATTAGGCTCTTCTATAGTAGATTCAATACTTGAGAGAGCTCTCCTTGATTGCTCTTTCGTAAACAAGTCTGATTGATCTATCTCTCTTTTCTTTCTAAGGTTTGTTAATTGATGATCGCTTACTTTAGCTGTTACATTCGTTTGACTAGGAATGGTGCTGGCGTGTTCTTGGATCAACGTCTGATTCAATTGGATATATTTGTCAAAGTAGCTATGATCTTGTACATATTCCAGTGCTAAAAACGTCGATAACAAACCGTTACCTAATGTCACATCATCGAGGCCTCTAGCAACACGAACTACACCATCGAAGTCTCTTCCCTCCGCTGCGTCTCTTAGGATCATTGCAACCATATCGGCATCCGATATTTGGACATTCACACGTAATACATTATTTTTTTTTAGCTCATTCCACACTGTCTCTTTCGTTAATCCAGGTTTATTTTGAAATTCAGCGATTTCTTCCACAAGACTTGTGAAACCTTCTGAGTTCAAAATACTCTCAAAATTATTCACATATTCATCCACCATCATTTTTCCAGTTTTTACCACACCTAGCTTCGTTGTTGCATATGCCATGAGATCTACTGTTCCTGAACTAAGATGACTCGTCTCATGAAGTAATGCTCTCACCTTGTTTACTCCTATTTCTTTCCCTTTCGCAAGACTCGGATCTAAGTGAAAAGCATCTGCGAAAATGACTATTCGACATTCTGGATCATAAGGAAACACCTCAGCCTTCGTTTCTATATATTCCTTATATAATGTACGAAATTCTTGTGAGTCCCCTTGGCGAACTAAATCAGAGGAGACGACCAAAATATTTTCATAATCCCAATCCGCTGTTTGCTGGAGGAATTGTCTTCCTTTTTGTACGACAGAGATCAATCGATTCAAACTTTCCAATAAGATTGGCTCTTGATTGGGTACGCTCTCCAGCTGAAAAAATTTCACCAGATAAGTTCCTATTTTCGACTCTGCGATTCTATCTTTTGTCAATGCTTCCGCAAACACTTCGATTGCTTTATCATAATAATCGATTGATTTATCAAAGTCTCTACGCAAGTCAATCAAAAATTTCTGAAGAAACTCAGGACTCTTACTCGCGTCAAGACCGGGATATATTCGAACGCCAATTGCCGGTTCCTTTGGCAATTCTTCAATAATCGTTTTCATAATAAGGTCTTTATTCCATTTTTGATTGTTGTAAACAACTGGTTTCGGCTCAGGAATAAAAGTAGAGATGGGGTTTAGAATATTATCATTGATACGATCGATTTTCTTTTTTGTATCTGGCTTCTTATACTTAGTTTCCGCAGGTATAGTATTTCTCAATTCGTTCCAGTATTGACCTTTCTCCGGTGACTTTGGCATTTTTTTTAACGGTGGAAGTTTTTGATTGCCAAATTTTGGAAAGGTGAATTTCCCACTTCTACTTTTTAATAGATTGTCCGAAATCACCTTCTCTTCAATTGTTTCTAGCCGAAATCTTCCTGTATCCGGCGTATAAGACAAAACTGTCTTCCACTGGTTGACATCTTTTTTCAATAAGTAATACCTATTCTCTCCTTGAGGCATTAATATCAAGGGAATGTAATGATCATTAATTTTGATGTAAGATTCCCCCCACTGATTCCATCTCAGCCCTTTTTCATCTGGAGCAGAAATGAAACTTGGATCCTTTATTGAATCAAATTCATCGATTTTTTTCATCACATCCTCTGCCAATTCTTTCGGAATGGAGGGAGAAGTCGCTTCCTCAAAATACCATTTTTTCCCCTTGCAGTTCACAGGATAGATATTCTCTCCATCGATCACATCATACCGTACTTTGTGATTTTTAACTGGTCGAACCGTTACAGGAACGGTCTGCCCATTCATATCAATGAAATACTTAGTTTCTTGTCCACGACCTGGGATCGTCAATACTGTGCCACTACCATACGCACTAGGATTTAAATTTGTTGCTTCTACAAAAACCTGGTCTGGATTAATGTCTTTCGATAAACGGGTAATCAGTGCTTTTTGTTCCTGCGTAAATGACACAGGACCCGAAATCACTTCCAATTGATTCCCTCTCAAATTAAACGCATTTCCGTAGACATCCCCCGTTGTTAGATCCGTCACAATCATATATATATCATCTTTCATGTGTTTTACAGGAACTTCTAAACCAGCCTCTGGCAAACGAGCGATGCTCACGTCTTTAGGAAACACGGGAGGTTGTGTATTCAAATTTGATGCTTTTTCTAGCATTTTTTTTACGTCACTTGCAACCCAAATTTCATTTTTCAGTGCCACTAACTCTTTGAGAATAAATTTTCCGCCATCACTTATTAGTTCAACTCCTGGATCAATGTATCGTATTAGATGAACGAGCAGCAAATTGGATTCAGAAAAATTTGGAATAAACTGTCCACCTAGACGAATCGCCTGTCTAATCCCTCCGGTCGCAATTGCTTTTGCCATCCCTAAAGCAAATTTCATGTTAAGAGAAGTGACTTGTCCTAAGAAAGGAATCAACAGAAGGGCATCAAGCACGCAAGAAGGAACTGCCACGGAAGCATCTTGATTGCCAATCCCTATCACACAATCGTAAAACGGGATAATCGACTGAAGCACCTCCAACACCTGATCACTGATGGTACGATCATTTCCTGATTGATACAAATTTTGGTATAGATTATCCCGATGTTTACTAGCTAATCCCTCAATGAAAGAGTGTGTTTCTTTCCCCTGAGATAGTCTTTTATCACGATTTATAAATTTATAAAACAAAAATTCACGGTTTCCAATCTGAACGCCGTTTTCTATCTCTTTGTAACCTCCACGCAAATGCTCTTTCTGGTTAAACAACCCGTTTATGAGGTATAACATAGGCTTGTTATCTACTCGATAGAATACATAACCTCCAGATTCATCTAATTTCTTCAATCCATAGCAACGTTCTTCATTTCCTTTCACTGCCACAAACAGATCAGTGTTCTCTAATTCAAGTTCAATGATCAAGTCAGGTGGAAGACGATATCCATTGGGGATCGTTGAAACCTCCATGACATGTTTTAATTTGGCAGTTGCCTCATAGATCTGCGTTTCGGGCGAGAACATAAACTCTTGCTCTTTCTCGTTAAACTTTAACAGAGCAAACTCTATCAGTTTTTGATCGAATGGATAATAGGCGTCTGACACGGCTTTCGTCAATCGCGTATACCACTCTTCTAGATTCGGGGGCGTATAGTTACGGCATGCAGTAAGTGCTCCAGAGAGATAGTCTTGTTCTATCGCATAAGAAGTAAATAATCTTGCTCGATCTTTGTCATATTGAGCGCATAACTGTGCTACTTCTTTGGCTAAAACCTGTTTTCGACGCCAATTGATTGCTTCTTTTTGATATGTGCCATAAGCTTCATAAAGTGATTCCAAACTTTCTCTAAGAATAAAATAACTGTTTTTCCAATAATTCAAGAAAGTGTTCACAGCAACTTCTTGATAATTTCCTTCTTCCAAGGCTTTAAGTAAAAGACCTGGATTTAACTGGGCAACAGCTAACATAGCGGGCGTGACAATATAACGCAATTCATCCAACCTTTTCACACCAGTTTTACTGATTTTTTCCCAATATAGACTACCAAATTTTTGAATTTCTTCTTGGGTGAACGATGTGCGAATTCCTGCATCTTCTAATAACCTCGTTCCTGTGAGCTGCATCAAGGAATTATAATTAGAGATAGGGGTCTCATCGGGTAACATACTGACATCCAGTAAATAATTAGGTAACACTTCTTTGAGAAACAGTACCCATAATTTTTTAACAACTGTGAGTTTGTCTTCAGGGATTTCCAAAACCTTAGTCTCTGCATTCAATTCGTCAATTTCAAATAACTTTCTGAGACTACCAATAGTAAATTGGGATGGATCGGGTGAATCGAGGATTTTCTTGAGCATGTATACCTCAACCGAGCTACCTAGTACATTTTCAAACACCCAATTCATAATGGTCGATCGCGCAGCTCTATCCGAAATTTTTTCTCCTTGTCCACCGCCGTAAAGTTTTAATTGGTTTAAAATCACTTTAGAGAATTTTTGTAGTTTGTCATAACTGAGAACCATCCCTGTTCCTTCTTGTGTAAACCATGTTCCCATTGCAACGAGGATGTTGGCTTGGGTTGCTTCCTCTTTTAATACCCCTTCTTGACGGAAAAACTGTGCTACTTGGGCCTTCAAATTAGGATCACGCCAATTGGGTGCTACATAATTTGGCCTTTGGTTCTCATTCATGTTGGAAGATTGCGTACTCGTTACTATTTTGGGTGTTGTTGTTGCGGGTGTTACTGATTTTGTGGAGGTTTTCTCCTCTTTTGATGGTTCAGCAGGCGTTATAGGGAGGCCACTAGCCATATCATATAACCAGTTTTTAAAGGTCACTTCTGCCTTTTCATCTGCAATCTCTGCACCGGCATTTTTTCCAAGAATAAGATTTGCCAACATTTTCACATTAGTGCTATTGATTTTCACTTCATCGTTCACTTTTATCGTTGCCCATTCTGCTGTTTTTAAAATTAGCTCATTCGGCTTAGTGATGTCCACCTTGATATCTCTCGCAGCTAAAAAATAAACGATTTTTTTCTGTATGTTCTCTTTTTGTTGCTCTGTCAGTTCAAGTATGCTCTCCTTCTGGTCCTCGATAGCAATATCTGTGATAAGAACTGCATTATTTTCACGAGTAAACGCGTCAATCTTTTCTTGCTGCACAACAGTTGTTTCAATTTCACTGATGTCGATAGCATCCCATTCCCTGCTCTCTTTATAGGTATAGTCGATTTGTACATTATTATTCTCCCATTGAAGTATAATATAGCGAGCGTCTTTTGCTGTTACCTCTTCTTCACTGCTCCCATATTCCGCTTGTATGATCCTTGCTATTTGTATTTCCCTTTCGATAATCGCTTCGTACGTAGGTCCTTCAAGAAGCCACACTTGTAATTGTCGAACTAATTCACTTGTAGTAGGATGTTTAAAAGAGATCCCACGATCCCGCAAAAATTTTTTAACAACTTCATTCACCGCAGGCGTTTTTCCTCGTTGATCGAAAATCAACTGATGATGATAGAACTTACTGATTGGCTGCGCTTTAGAAATAGTTGGCGAGCGATCATTGATGAAATCACTAAAAAGTTGCTTACTTTCTTTATTTTGTAAATTTAATCGTACGACGTTCTGATTTTCTATTTTCCCTAATTGATAATGAATCATCTCAGGACTCACTTCCTTGAAAGTATATCCTTCCAATAAAGTATTACTCTTCCATTGATTAAAAATCTCCTGTGTTTTTATAGAGGACCAAAATTCCCCAAATCGAATGTCCGTTAGTCCATATGTTTTTGCGATAAAATATGCTAAGAACTGTTCTCTTTCAGAGGTATCATTGCTTTCACTTGTTCCCCCTTTTTGAATCCATTGAAATTGTGCTTTTTCTAACTCATTGCTCGTGGTGTCTTTGATCTCGATTCCTGCTTTAGAAAAAAACTCCTTCAATTTTTGATTCACCATGTTTGTTTCATCTCGTCTTAAAAAAAGGCCAAAATGAAAATAGAGAATTGGTAACGGTTCGGAATAATGTGTCACAGGAGATACATTCTTGACAATATCGACAACGATTGTATGCACTAATGCTAAATCAGAATCTTCCATAGTGGACGGTATCGCTTTCATCTCACTGGTTTCTGTCACTTTTCCCTTCTCTACTGGTAGCTTTAGCTCAATAAATTGGTAATTACTTAACATATTGTTGGTTTTCCATTGGAAATAAATATTTGTTTCCTCGACAGCAGTTAGATTTTGTCTCACCATTCCGTACCCCGCAAGAATGTTCGGAACAAGTTGTTTTTGCCTTTCTAAAATCTTTGAATCTACCTGCCCATCATTTATCCATTCATGTGCGGCTAGAACGATTCCCTGTGGTGATCGATCATCATTAAAAAACTGTTGACTATAGAGAAATTTCTGCACGAATTGATTGGCGTTCTTTGTTTTTTCCCGATCTTGAAACAGTTCATAGTCGTACCATAAGGGGATAAGCGGTTCTTCTATAGAAATGGGTAAAGGCAATTTCTTCATATAAGCGACATGCATGTTGTTCACCGTTGTCACGATATCCACAGGGAGTGAGCCATAGGTATTCGGCCGAACAGAAGTGATTATTCCAATTAGATCATTGTTTAAGATGTCTACTTCCTCATGTCCCTTGGCTGGAAAAAAATTGTAGTCTCTAAAAATATTATTGTTTCGCCATTGCAATATGATAGCAATCGCACGAGTATCCGCTATCGTTTGACCTGTTAGTCCCGAAGAATTAAGGATGATTTCAGCAACCTGTTTGTTTCTACTTAATTCAACCTCTTTTCCGTCTCTTCTTAGAAACTCTTGTGTGGCAAGAATCAACTGAAGGGGAGATAAATTCTCACAGGGGACTTTTTGTTCACATAGAAATTTTTTGACTGCATCATTGACATTTTGCGTTAGATTGATCTTATTGAACATCTCCTGTTCATACCACATAGGTGCTAATTTCTCAGAAGTTGGTACAGGAGAAGGTTTCCCCTCTAAAAATGCAACAATTATACTATTAATTTTATTCAACCGTTCGCCAAAAGCTTTTTCATCAACTTCCGAATTTTCTTTTGTCGTAGATGCTCCCTTTTTCTTTTGGCGCTTAGCATCGTTCATTTGAGGGAGAATTGCGCCATCTCCTTTTTTTGATATTCTCGTAGGTGTAGTTGACATGGATTGACTAGTATTGAATATTGGTATTACCGTATATGCTTTTTCTAAAGATTTAAATTGATAATTTTTAAAAAGATTATTATTTCGCCATTGCATCAAAATGCTAGCTACCGTCTCATCGGTCAATTTGCGAGGAGGTAATCCTGAAACACGCAGAATAATCTCTGCAACTTGTTTTCTTTTACTTCTCTCCGTTTCCACATCATCTACTCTTTCCCAATGTTGTATTTCAAGAAGCAATTCTTGCCCAGACATAGTTGAACACCGTCGTTTTTTTTGACAGATAAAAACATTCACTGAATCGTTCACTTTGTCAATTGCATCTCGCCTTTCAAAAAGCGCACGATCATACCACAAAGGTGGTAAATTTTCTGGTATCTGCCCCTTCAACATCCCATCAAGCATTTGACCATACATATATTTCGTAAAAACCATTTGTAATTTTATTCGTGTCTCTAGAGGTATTTCTTCGGTTGATTGTAATTGTGGATCAAGCATTACTGGTGGTAACGAAGTAGTTGTTTTTAGTGGAAGGTTCGTGGCTTCATGATTGTCTTCTTCTTTTGCAGTTGATTTTGGCGGCAATGCAAACGTGTAATCTTTAAAAATATTATTGTTTCTCCATTGAATAATAATCTCTTCGCCTCTTTTGTCGGATAACCCTTGACTGGACAATCCCAGAGTCTTCAAAATCAATTGTGCAACTTGTAGTTTTCTAGCTAATTTATTGTTTTCTCCCGCTTTCCTTATCCAGTTCTTTACTGCATTAAATAATTGAAGTGTAGACAGCCCTTCACAAGGGATACTTTGCTCACATAAGAATTTCGTCAGCGCTTGATTAACTTTTGCTATTTCGCCTCGCTTTTCATAGACCTCATAATCATACCAAAACGGTTCAAGTTGGCTAGCTGTAGATTCTGGTGAGGGTGAATTATCAAGGTAAGCCATAATGATATAATTTAACTTCATTAATGTCTCCCTAGACAATACTTGATAAGACTTCATCTCTGGATCGTTAGAAACAGAATGATCGCTTTGCATTTGTCGATCAGTAGGAATGGGTTTAGCTTCGGCTGCTAAAAATTGAAGTCCTACCGTTTTCTGGACAAATCTATCTATCCTTCCTAAAAAGTCACTTGCCAACTGATGTATCTGTGTCAAAACACGCCTTTCTTCCGATTTCAATGCTGGTTGTGTTTCTGATTTTAGGTTTGATATTTTTTCCTGATAGCTATTTTCTGGTTTTTTCTGATTTACTTTCTTTATGAAAGTCTTATGTGAAAGGACATTATCATTGGGATGAGTTTTCATTGAAAGGTTCATATTCTTTTGTGTTTGAGGCTCATCTGGACCATGTTTCCCATAGTCCACAGAAAAAGTACGCAACAACAAGTCAAGAAAATGTGACATCACCGATCCACCATTTGCTCCTGCCTGTTCTTTCGTATAATTCGTATGTTCGTATTCACGGAAAAACTGAGAAAACGTCTCGCTTAATCCATCCCAAAAATGGTCTGTTTCATTGCTCATTTTATCTGTTGATTGACTTTTTTTGTCAGTTGTATTCCCATGTTGGCTCTGCTTATTTTCTAAGGAAGCTTGAAAGATCTCTCTTAGCTTTTCGAGCTTTTCATTTGCTTTAAATTGATTGGCCTCTGGAGTGGAGTTATTTGTCATACGGTGAAAAGAAAAATGTCGGTATTGACTTCTTTGCCTTGGTCTTTCTCCATTCTCTTTCTTTGCTTTTGCGACGGCTACTTTACAAACCGTTCTTAACTGTGTTTGTTCAATCTCTTCTCCCCAGATAATCCATTTTTTCATTTGCGTGGCTCTTTTCGTGAGCGTACAATTCATCAGTTCTTCGATATCATGAGCGATTTTGTGAATAGAAAGGCTGAATTCATGAGCCACTTCCGCAATATCGGCTTTTAGTTCTAAATTTTGGTGCGGATAAAAAGGGAGGGTTTGAGTAGAAGCATTATTTGTAGTATTGACGGTCGGTTCTATCTGTGGATCAGCTAGGAAACTGGGGGGGATATTCTCTATCAAGGGTACTTGGCTTCGGTGGTGGATTAGGTTAGGATTGACGGTAGAACTTGAGTGAAAGGAATGGATCCTTGTCTGATTACCTTCACTTCTCAGATCAATACGGGTGTCTGCTTCGAAAGCTGTAGTAGGAGAACTTCTTTGATTGAGACGATCAACTGGTGGAACGATCGCACCCAAGGTCATCCATGTATACAACCATCCTACTGGGTGTCGGATTCCTTGCTCTGTTAAGGTATGTCCAGAATTTGATGCGATAAAATTTAAAACTTGTTGCGCGTGTTTTTCATTCATTTCATCATTGCGTTTGTTGTTGAACAGACCGCTTTCTCTTCTAAAATCATCTTGTGGCATTTTGATCACTCCTTCGCTAAAATGAGATAGCTAGCTAACTATGTAAACGTGGTTGAGATAGAAATGTTCAACACCTAGAAATAAGCGACAAAAACAGATAATAATTCCCTATTTTTAGCTCCTTGTGGTCAATCAATTTTGCTTATAGAATAGTATGTTTATCAACTTTAGGTGTTGCGAAATGACTACTACTACAGCCCCGATTATTTTAGGTCATAACAAACGAAAACAATGGGTTTATCTTTTTCTATTATTCGTGACACATTCTGACTGATTACCGATTTCCCCACTATGAAACACGTATCTGATTACTAAATATGTCAAATAAATCTAAGTATTACAAGTTTTTTATCGGTTTATTTTCAAATTTTCAAGATAGATTTGACAACTCAACTTTCATTTCTTCTAGAAGTAAAAAATAAATATGGGTGATTCAACTATCTCGGATATCTAATTGACTCTTATTACTAAATCATCTGGACGTTTTGTTGTTTTTTCTATTGACCTGATTATACACACAAACCTATTTCTAAGTTGACCTATTATTTCTTGATATTTAAATAACGTTGGTATATGAACTAATAACTTTAATATCTTAGTTAAGGTTTTCCCGCTTAGCGATCAACCTAATAATTCTCTAACATTGAAGCAATTTGAAGCGTTTGGAACAAAAATGAAATTCCTTTTTATTTCTATCCTTAAAATCGTGTATACGGTATTCGCAAGCCAGCTGCGTCAGAAATAAGCGGTGAAACCCAAAAATTTGAAGAACAATTTTCGGGTTTCACCGCCTATTTCTCGGAGCTGAATACTTCTGTCACCACCTATTTTTTAGGTGCTTTTTTTATTTTCGATGATAAAATATCCATCACTATTTCATAATCAGGATTTTCACTACCATCAAATTTATCAGGGATGAACGTGAAACCTAAACTTTGATAAAGTTTGATCGCTGGGTGACTCCATGTCTGTGTGTGTAAATAGATTGGGCTTTGTGTCGTTATTTGCTGAAAACAACGGAGCACTTCGATCGTCAAACTTCTGGCGATTCCTTTTCCTTGATGTTCTGGCTTGACCGCTAACCAATGAAAAAGCGGATATTCTTTCTCACGAAGCTTCCACCAAGCAGTGCATGTGGCAATGCGTTCACCTTGTTCGTTGACCACAAAATACATACGCTTTGCCAGCTCTTCTGGAAAAGGGGCAAAAGCTTGGTCAAAGTAAGCCAATGCCTGTTCCACGGTGTCAAATTCACCGACTGCTGTTTCAATGATTGCCCAATCCTGCTCTGCTCCTGGTTGATACTTTTCAAAGCGATACTGCTGATTCAAGGGATAAGAAGGCAATTCTTCATTGAGTGGGCGTGTCATCCAAATCTCTGCATAGGGCAATTGCTTATCCAACATCACACCACCTACTTTCCTTTAGCTTCTTTTTTCACCAATGATCCGTACTTCCGTCTCTAATGTAACATCAAACTTCTCTTTGATTACCTCTTGGATATGGGCAATCAACTCTGTATAATCAGTTGCTGTTGCATGGTCGATATTGACGATAAAGCCGGCATGTTTTTCCGAAATCTGTGCGCCGCCCCATTTCAAGCCTTGTAACCCTGCTTCTTGGATCAGTTGTCCTGTGAAGTGTCCTTCAGGTCGTTTGAAGACACTACCGCATGAAGGGTATTCCAATGGTTGTTTTGCTTCACGCAATTCCGTCAATTCGTCCATCCGACCTTTGATCATCTCATGATCACCAGGTGTTAATTGGAAACGAGCTTCTAAGACGATAGCATCCATCTTCTGTAATTCACTATGGCGATAAGAAAAGGCCATTTCTTCATTTGACAGGGTTTGGATCGTCCCATCACTTAATAATAAGTCGACTTCTGCAAACACGTCTTTGATCTCCCCACCGTAAGCTCCTGCATTCATGTAGACTGCACCGCCGATACTTCCAGGAATCCCACAGGCAAATTCGAATCCTGTCAAAGATTCTGCCAAGGCTGCATACGTCGTATCGATCAGTTTTGCACCTGCTTCTGCAATCACCATCGTGCCTTCAACGCTGATTTGGTTCATCTCTGTCAACATGATGACCACGCCGCGAATCCCACCATCTTGGACGATCAAGTTACTTGCATTTCCTAGTACCAACCATGGCACTTGGTTTTCTCGACAATAATCAACTAACTGTTTGACTTCTGATTTGGTTTTGGGAAAAGCTAAAACATCTACCGGTCCACCGGTTTTGGTAAATGTATAATGACTTAACGGTTCATCAAGCAACAGATTCAACTCTGGATTTTTTTTAACGATATCTTCTTTATTCACTGAGGACTTTCCTTTCTTTTCAAACGTCCCCATCATTCTATCACGCTTAAAACAATCTTGCCAGTTTTGCTCAAAGCTGATGACGATAAATATTATTCAACATTTCCTCACAAAGCGCATGGCTGTCGTATACTCCAGCTTGTTTCAACTTTTCTTTGTCAGGTGTCGTTTCTTGCACCTCTTCAAAAAATCGTTCCACCATCGGCACAAAACCACGCTTGCTCAACATTGTTTCCCAATCACCAAATTTCTTTATTTCCACCGTATCTGGTTTACGGATGACTAATTCTGTCAGATCACTCAATTCATAGGTTCCTTGTTTGCTCGTCACTTGATAGGTTTCAGTATTCGCACCACTTCCAAGATCCATCGTCACGATTGCCATTTGGTTCGCAGTTTCAATTTGCAACATCGCTACTTCCATAAGACCTTCCTTTTCTCGGATATGAGAAGTTGTTTTGATCACTGGTTCCTCTAATAAATAAACAGCCGTGTCCACCAGATGCAAGAACAGATCGTAAATGACAAAAGCAGTTGTTTCTTTTGCCGCAATGCGATTTTTTTGTAACTGGATCAACCGTTTTTCTGGAATCGCTTTTAATTCTTCGACCATTGGGGCGAATCGTCGGTTGAAGCCCACCATTAAAATCACTTGATGTTGTTCTGCCAATTCTTGTAACTCTTGGATTTCTTTTAGGTCGACACTTAAAGGCTTGTCGATATAAACATGGATATTATGTTCCAAACATTTTTTAGCTAATTGAAAATGAACGCTTGTTGCCGCATGGATCATACATGCTTCGATTTCCTCTTCAATTAAGTCATCCAGCGACTCATACAAATGAGCAAATCCATAGGTTTTCTTCAGACGATCTTTCGTTACCTGGTTACGTGTCGCAAAATAAAAATCAACCATTCCTTGTTTCTCTGCATATGTGGGTAAATATGCTTTTTCGGCAATATTACCTACTCCTACTACGCCAATTTTCATGGTTTCCCTCCTGCTATCTGTTATTACTCTTATCTTACACTATTTTTAATAAAAATGAGGTACAATATAATCGCACAGACTTGATAGAAAAAGGAGCGTGTTTTTTTGAAACTGATTTCGTGGAATGTCAATGGTTTAAGAGCCATCGTCAATAAAAATTTTCTAGAAACATTTAAGGAATTTGATGCAGATTTCTTCTGTCTTCAAGAAACAAAGCTACAAGAAGGTCAAATCGACTTGGATTTACCAGGTTACCATCAATATTGGAATTATGCGGTCAAAAAAGGCTATTCAGGTACAGCGATCTTCGCCAAAGAACCTGCATTGAACGTTTCTTATGGAATGGGCATTGATGTCCATGATCAAGAAGGTCGTTTGATCACGTTAGAATATCCTGAATTTTACTTAGTCACTTGCTATACACCAAATTCACAAAATGAATTGAAACGCCTCGATTACCGTTTAGAATGGGAATCTGCTTTTTATGATTATTTAGAAGAGTTGAAAAAACAAAAACCGGTGATCGTTTGTGGGGATCTAAATGTCGCCCATGAAAACATCGATTTGAAGAATTGGAAAACGAATCAAAAAAGTGCCGGTTTCTCAATCGAAGAACGAAACGCATTGTCTCATTTACTTGATAATGGTTTTGTAGATACTTTCCGTTACTTCTATCCAGAGTTAGAAGGCGTCTATTCTTGGTGGAGTTATCGTTTCAATGCTCGAAAAAACAATGCAGGTTGGCGTATCGATTACTTCTTGACGAGTGAAGATTTGACACCTCGTTTGGTTGATGCAAAAATCCATACATCGATTCTAGGTAGTGACCACTGCCCTGTCGAATTAATTATCGAATAGCAAGGATAGCAACGGAAGAAATTGGGTTGTCCCGATTTTCTTCCCTTGATCCTTCACTGACACCATATTTACTTGATACATAGTCTGAAAAAGCTATTTCTTTTCATACAAATCTATGTTATGGTTTATTTTTTAAAGGAGGCTTATTTGAAAATGAATTTTATCGCGATGGACTTTGAAACTGCGAACCACCAATCTCATAGTGCGTGTTCCTTAGCCCTTGTCAAAGTGGAGAACAGTCAGATTGTCGATGAATTTTATACCTTGATCCAACCGGAAACGCCATTTTTCTGGCGGAACATCCAGATCCATGGTATCCGACCCGAAGATGTCCAACAGGCACCTAAATTTCCAGATGTTTGGCAGAAAATCGAAAAGTATTTCCAAAAAAACCGATTAGTCGTTGCGCATAACGCCGCATTTGATACAAAAGTATTGGCTGGTTGTTTAGATTATTATCAGTTGCCTCAACCGAACTATCTCTCATTGTGTACCGTCAAAACAAGTCGCCGCTTGTTTCCAGAGATGCCAAATCATCGCTTGAATACAGTTTGTGAAAATTTGGATATCACGTTGAAAAATCACCATGATGCGTTAGAAGATAGTCGAGCATGCGCGGAAATCTTGTTATATCAGGAAAAATTTTTTGGGACAGACCCATTGAAAAAATTAGTCACAGTGAAATAGTTCAATTAGCTAAAATAAGCTAATTCTTTCATTTCTATTTGTTGTTTCCCTCGTACGAAAGAATCAACGATGACGATAAATAAAGAACCTGAAAAGTGGTCAACTACTTTTCAGGTTCTTTGTTTTTGAAATCAATTTATTTCATGCTCAATCGTTCGTTTCATCTTGATTATCGCCAATGATTGACCTTGTCTTCTCGAAGAGTCAACACTTTGGGTTTCCTCTTGAAACCCCATTTTTTGATAAAGATGGACGGCTCGTTGATTGCCCGCCAATACATCAAGAACCAACGTACTAAATCGCATATTTTCTGTAGCCCAAATAATTGCCTCTTCTAAAAGAATCGTGCCTAACCCCATCCCCCAATATTCTTTCAAGATACTGATCCCTATTTCGCCATGTCGGGGCAAACCAGGTTTGGGAGCAACAGAAACAACACCTACCACCTGTTTTTTGACACAGGCTAAAAATAATAAGTGTTCTGCACTTTCTTTTATTCGAGACAATTCAGTTGCAAGTACCTCTTTACTTTTATTAAGTGAATGCTCCTCAACAACAAAATAATCCGTTGCTTGTCTCGCTTGGCGTAGCATCACTAACAATCCTTCAGCATCTGATTTCTCCGCTTCTTTTAACGTCAGTTCAACATCATTAGCCATGAGAATCCGCCCATGCTTCATAGATACGTTTTTCAAACTCTTGACTATTCGGCCCGTATGATTGGAATTTCACATACCTTTTTTCTGATTCTGTATCACTTTTTTCAATAATCAGTTCCAAATAATCTTCAGGTAAAGCATCTTCTAATAGATTTCCCCACTCAATGACTGAAAGTCCATCACCTTCAAAATATTCATCTAGTCCCAAATCAGCACCGCTAGCAGCGACACGATAGATATCCATATGGTACAAAGGCATTTTTCCTTGTGTATATTCACGAATGATCGTATAGGTCGGACTCTTGATCATTTGATCGATGCCTAATCCTTTTGCAATTCCTTTTGTCAAAGTCGTTTTACCAGCACCTAGATCACCAGTCAACACTAGATTATCTCCCGGATGAGCGACTTTTCCAATGATTTCTGCTAATTGGTCTGTCATCGCCACACTTGTTAATTCAATCATCATCATTTCTCCTCATTCTTTTTTGTCAGTATAACGTGTAATCCAACAAAAAAAAAGAAAAGAGTCAGGAATCCTCAGCTCCCTAGCCCTTTTCTTTTTAGATCTACTGTTCGATTAATCTAATAATGTTTGTGCACCTGTAATGATCGCTAATTTATAGACATCTTCTTCATTAGCACCACGAGAAAGGTCACTTACTGGTTTGTTCAATCCTTGTAAGATTGGTCCGATTGCTTCAAAGTTACCAAAACGTTGAGCGATCTTGTAGCCAATGTTTCCTGATTGTAATTCAGGGAAAACAAAGACTGTTGCTTGACCTGCCACTTTAGAATCAGGGGCTTTCAATTGTGCGACTGCTGGAACGTAAGAAGCATCAAATTGTAATTCGCCATCGATCGTATATTGAGGCGCTAATTCTTTCGCGATTCTTGTTGCTTCAACCACTTTATCTACTTCAGGAGCTGCTGCAGAACCTTTTGTTGAAAAGCTCATCAATGCGATTTTTGGATCGATATCGAATAGTTCAGCTGTTTTTGCTGATTCCACAGCAATTTCAGCTAATTCTTGTGCGTTTGGATTCACGTTGATCGCACAGTCAGAAAAGACATATTTTTCTTGATCTCTACCGCGAACCATGATCATAGCACCACTTGTACGACTTACACCTGGTTTTGTTTTGATGATTTGTAGTGCTGGACGTACTGTATCTCCGGTTGAATGGATCGCTCCAGAAACCATACCATCAGCAATGCCCATATATGTAAGCATTGTTCCAAAGTAATTGACATCTTTTAAGATTTTTTCTGCTTGTTCTTTTGTTGCTTTTCCATTACGGCGTTCAACAAAAGCTTCGACCATTTCATCCCATTTTTCATAATCATTTGGATTGATGATCGTGAAGTTAGATGTTTGGATACCACGTGCATTCGCTGCTGCTTCAATTTCTTCTTTGCTACCGATCAAAATCGGTTCAACTAATTCTTCTGCTTTTAAACGTGCTGCTGCTCCTAAAATTCTTGCATCCGTTGCTTCTGGAAACACGATTTTGATGCCGCGACGTACAATTTTAAATCTTAAACTATCAAACAATTCCACAAGATGACCCCCAGTTATTTTTATTAACTACCATGATACACTATTATCAAAAAAAAGAACAGTTTTAAATTTCTGTATCAGTCAGATTATGGATAATAATTAAGTTTTTCACATAATTTGGCAAAACTGCACTATAACAGGAAAGCGCTGTATCATTACACTGTTTTAGGCAGTTGCCAATCAATCGGTGTTTCACCCAGAGCAAGCAATGCATCATTCGTTTTTGAAAATGGTTTTGAGCCAAAAAAGCCACGATGTGCCGATAATGGGCTTGGATGTGGAGCTGTTATTATAATGTGTCGACTTTTATCGATCATTTTCATTTTTTCTTGTGCAGGTTTGCCCCAAAGAATAAACACGATCGGTTTGTCTCGTTCATTCAGCTTCTCAATGATCGCATCCGTCAATTGTTCCCAGCCTTTTCCGCGATGAGAATAAGCTTGCCCTTCTCTGACAGTTAGTACAGTATTCAAAAGCAGAACACCTTGTTTGGCCCAAGTCACTAAATTCCCATGAGGAACTGGTTCGATCCCTAAGTCATTCTTCAATTCCTTGTAGATATTGACCAGAGACGGTGGTGTTTTTACTCCTGGTTGTACGGAAAAAGAAAGCCCATGCGCTTGATTAACTCCATGATAAGGGTCTTGTCCTAGAATCACGACTTTGACTTCTTCGTAGGGAGTCAGCTCTAACGCTTCATAAACATGATACATATCCGGATGGATTTTTTGAGTTGCGTACTCATTTTTTAAAAATATTCTCAACTGCTGATAGTAGTCTTTTTCAAATTCATCAGCTAATACTTCTTGCCAACTATTGTGGATGATTTTCTTCAAATTTCCCACCTCCTATTTTCCAGAATAACTCACAAATTATTTGTTAACAAGTCAAAATCTTCCATCTTATCTCGCATTAGTATGTTAAACTAGGAGGGAGAAAAGGAAAGGAACGGTAATCACATGATCAAATTAATTGCCTCTGATATGGACGGCACTTTACTCGATGCACATATGAGTATCTCAACAGAAAATACTGAAGCAATCCGCATGGCAAATGAGCTGGGTATTGAATTTATGGTCGCTACTGGACGTAACGCACAAGAAGCACGAGCAGCCTTAGATGAAGCAGGAATCGATTGTGCGATGATCACTTTGAATGGCGCGCAAGTTTTTGACAGATCCGGTAAGTCGCTTTTTACAGTGCCAATTCCAAGTCCCCAAGCCATGACAGTCATGGATATTTTAGATGCAAATGGTATTTATTACGAGGTAGCGACAAACCAAGGATTGTATTCGGAAAGCCAACCAAAAAGAATCGAAAGCTTTGCTTCTTCCATTGCGACCCATATGCCCCATTTGACTTACAAAATGGCGATCGCCATGGCTTCAGCTAATCTTGAACTCTTACACATCACTTATGTTGATAGCATTCGCGAATTACTACTTGATGATACACTTGAAGTCCTAAAAATCATCTGTTTCCATACTGAAGGCCCACGTATTTTAGGCCCTGTAGGGAAAGAAATCAGTAATTTAGGCGAACTGGCAGTGACCTCTTCTGGTCAAAACAATCTTGAAGTCAACCATAAAAATGCTCAAAAAGGAATCGCAGTTGCTCATGTCGCTCATGAACGAGGGATCACTTTAGATGAAGTCATGACGATCGGTGATAATTTTAACGATGTCAGTATGTTGCAAACCGCCGGCGTTAGTTTCGCCATGGGAAATGCAGAGATTGAAGTCAAAGATTACGCTAAATACTTAACAGACACAAATCTTGAATCAGGTGTTGGCAAAGCCATCTTACGCGCAATCAACGAAAACCTATAGTTGTTTGAAGAAAGAGGGGAACAAATATGTCAGAATTTTTCATTCAGGAAAAACAGCTGAGTCGTGCGACTCGGACGATCGTCAAAGACGAAAAAGGTAAATCACTTTTTTTGATGGTCGGCCGCTGGGGAACGAAAGGAGATGCCTTGTCTCTTTATGCCATGAATGGTGATCTAGTCGCACATATCAAACAAATCAGTCTGACATTTGGTACACGCTTTGAACTTTACAAAGATTTCGAAAAAGTCGGTACGATGCAAAAGATTTTCAATTGGCCAGGAGATTTTTATTATATTCGCCGATTGCATTGGACTGTTCAAGGAGATATCTATAATCATCGTTATCAGATCCAGCATTTCAATGAACTAATCATGGAGATGGACAAAGCAACCCTCTTTACCGGTGATTATTATGTTCTTGATATCCCTTGTGAAGAAAATGCGCCTATCTGTATCTGTATTGCTGCTGTCCTTGATTATTGGCTCTATCGAAAAAACAAAGACAAAGAAACACCTCTTTCTTATCGCTTTGATGTCAACTAAAAACAAGGTTGTGACAGAAGTGTCCAGCTCCGAGAAATAAGCCAGAAAACTCCGAAAATTGTCTTTCAAATTTTTGGAGTTTTCTGGCTTATTTCTAAAGGAGTTACTTCTGGAACACCGTTTATTCAAGTTTAAGGGGATAAGACAATTAATGTCACAGCTTCGTTTTTTCTTTTATACCTGTTTTCTTCTATAGAAAAGAAGTGTCACTACATAGATAAGCACTGCACCTACCATGATCCACAAATTATTTCTTTCTCCATTTGTTTTAGGGAAAAGCTGTTGATTTTGTGATTGTTCATTCTTGGTCGAAGGATCATCATTATTGGTGTTTGATTCAACGGCTAGCGCTACTTTATTTTCACGTCTATCGTTCATCTGCATCGTACCTGTTCCATCGTTTTCAACTGTCCCATCTTCACTGATCACAGGCTTGTCAGAGTTGTTTGTTGATGAAACACTGCTAGAACTACTTGTTGTGGTATTAGTTGTGGTACTTGTATCTGATTGCTTTCCATTTTTACCTGGATAGGTACTGCTCTCAGTTGTGCTTGGTTCTGTACTACTTTCACTTGTGCTTGGCTCTGTACTACTTTCGCTTGTACTTGGTTCTGTACTGCTTTCACTCGTGCTTGACTCTGTACTGCTTTCACTCGTGCTTGACTCTGTACTGCTTTCGTTTGTGCTTGGCTCTGTACTGCTCTCGCTTGTGCTTGGCTCTGTACTGCTCTCGCTTGTGCTTGGCTCTGTACTGCTCTCGCTTGTGCTTGGCTCTGTACTACTTTCACTCGTGCTTGGTTCTGTACTGCTTTCACTCGTGCTTGACTCTGTACTGCTTTCACTCGTGCTTGACTCTGTACTGCTTTCACTCGTGCTTGACTCTGTACTGCTACTTGTTGTATCTGTTGTGTCATCATGCGTATTTGGTACAGCAAAAATTTCATTTGGGTCCCACCGATTTGTTGTGGCATTCAAGATCACATTTTTTCCTATGATCGTTCCATCTTGACTTTGATTGACTGTAATATCCGCACAAGGTGCAATAATCGTTCCTTGGAAAGGCGCATTGATTTCTAGTTTTTCTGTTAGATTACCAAAATTCCAAGAAATATTGGCATCAGAAAAATCTTCTGTTTGATGATTGGAACGATTATTATATTGAATTTGGGATTGTACAGAAAAACTAGTCGGTGCATCTACAACATTCATTATAAGCACTTTTCCCTCAGGATTGTTGATCCGTAAGGGGGTATTCTGTGCCAGAACAGAAGCAGCAACATTGATGACATAGGGCTGATCCCCAACCAGATCTGTACAGTCAATCACACGATTATTCATATCGGGGAAATCATCTGGTGTATAAGTTTTTAATGGATCTAACGACATCAACATATTTGATGTCAGCATTAAATTTTCAAACTCTTTGTTAAAATCAATGTATTGAGCATCTTCTCGATCTTGATAGAACTCATCCACTGATAAGTGATCCAATCTTGTTCCATTGACAACTATTTTATCATTTTCCGTCGTGATCACATTGTTTGATCCGACAACAAATTTATTGGATCGTTTATCAAAAGCCGCAGTTTCTGCTGAGCTAATGATCGTCTCAACAGATTGTGCATAATTGATCTCTTTATTTAAATCCCCTGTACTGATTGATGTACCGAAGTTATTCGTTGCTGATAAAACACTCGTTGCTACATTACCCTCTGTATGCGCATTGATGGTCGTTTTTTCTTTTGCGAACACATGGAACTGAGAAGCAATCCCTAACACCCCATAATCACCGGTCAAATCATCATAGACACTGCCTGGATCTTGTGGGAGATATGTTTCGGCAATTACTTGGATTGGAAAAAATAAATGGAGAAGCAAAACAGACATTAGGGAAAGATTCACAACTTTATTTTTAAACATTTTTTCATCTCTTTTCGCCAATATATGAAATTTCATAACATAAAAATATTTGTTATTATAATCCTAAAAAGTGATAAAAGAAATGATTTTCTGAAAACATTCCGGAAAATTACATCAATTTCATAGGTTTATCATTAAACATAACGTATGATTCTCATGCTGTATTATCGCTATTCTTTATTTTATGTGATTGTCCTCACTTTTTAGGTAAAAAAAAGACACGCCTTTTTAGGCATGCTTTTTTTATTAATCGGTTAATGATCAATTGAATAAAAAAATATCACTCGGTAATTTTCTTTTGCATATGATCATACAGATGTCCACTGATCGTTCGTTCCCCGATTACTTTGAACCCATGGCGCTCGTACAATTTCCTAGCTTGCGGGTTTTGCTTATCGCAACTTAGTCCAATGACATCGCGGTTTTGTTTTTTGACGATTGGTGGCAATGCTTCTAACAAAGAGGAACCGATTCCTTGTCCTCTAAATTCTTCTGAAACACAGATAGAATCTAAATACCATTCATCAGGGAATGTTTCTCTATCCGTAAACATTTTTACTTGCTCGTAAATGCCATGCTTTTGTAAGATTTTTTCTAACGGCTGGTCGATGATTGATTCTTCTTCGTCTGTATAACCGTAAACGATCCCTGCTACCTTACCCTCTCGCACATCAACGATCCCTCTTGTATAGCTGTAACGATAGTCTGGGTCTGTAATGGCTTCTTCCAAGACTTCTAATGTTTTTTCTTCACCGTACTTTAAAAGAAACGGTAAGTCCATATCTTTCAATATAACTAAAATAAGCGGAGCAATAGCTGCCGCATCTTCTTTTTTTGCATTACGAATCATTTCTGACACTCCTTTTTTTCATTTTACCATAATGAAATCTCAGAGCAAAACAGCTAATTCAAATAATCTTCAATTTTTTGTGTCACGAAATAACCATTTGAAACGATTGTTTTTGCTTCAAAACGACAGTAGGGGCAAACAATCGGCATCTCTTTTTTTACGTGTTCGACGATATGATTTACTTCTTCATAAGTGAATTTTTTCCCACAGTTTGGACAAACCATTTTTTGCATGATTCCCTCAATCCCTTCTTTGTTTTACACTTTTAGATTACTCTTATCTAGAAAAAAAGAGAAGTGAAACCACTTCTCTTTCAAGCACTGATCAATACATCTTCTAAATGATTCGTTCCATCGACGGCTACAGAATAATACAATTGACCACTTTTTGTCGTGATTTCCCAACTTTTTGCTTTCCCGTGATGTTTTCCGACTTTATGGACTGCTTCTTTCATTGCTGCCTGTGGATGTTTCACTTGATGGATCGTTTTCAAGTGAAAGAATTGCCCTGGTTCGTTTCGGCTTTCATCAACAACCATCGTCTTTCCTGAGATTGGATTCACTGTGATCACTCGATTGGGCGTATAAAAAATATATTCATACATCTTTTTATTACTTTGTTCTTCGTCTGATTGGTTGAACTGGATACGACTGACTTTCTCTTCATGGTACTCATCACGCAAAATAGACACTGCCTTTTGCAATGAGATTTGATATTCTTGGTCACTGATATCATCAAAAGAAAAGTTTGCATCCAATAGTCCTAACGAAGCCGCTAAGCTAATAATGATAGCAATCGATGCTGCAATGATTATTTTTTTCATTCCATTCTCTCCTTGTTTTTTTCTAGAATAACAAGAAATAGGAAAGAAAAAAATCGAATGAACGGAAGAAAAAGTGACAAATTTGTTACCTTTATTCGTGTAACTCCAACGGCAATCCGTCCGGATCAAAAAAGAAAGTCATTTTTTCGCCTGTAAAGGTATCGATACGGACTGGTTCAGTTTCAATCCCCAATCCTTGTAGTTCCGCGACTGTTTCTTCGATATGTTCCACTTTGAATGCTAAGTGCCTCAAACCACAAGCTTCTGGATAGCTCGGTCTTTTAGGTGCATCTTTGATACCGAAAATCTCAAGCTCCATATCTCCTAGTTTTAAATCTAACTTATAATCGCCACGGTCTTCTCGATAATTTTCACGAATAACTTCAAAACCTAGCAAATCAACATAAAATGCACGTGACTTTTGATAATCCGACACAATGATCGCAACATGGTGAACGGTTGTTAAATTCATTCTCACACTTCCAATCTTTTTGTTTCCTTTATCTTATCAATAGTTTTAGACATAGCAAAGATTTTTCTCCCGCTGCACAAAAAAAGAGAGACCACATCAAATGGCCTCCTACTTTTCAACGTTTGGAAAATTAATGTTTCTCGGAAAACAATCAAATCGAATAATAACATATATTTTTTTAAAATGAAAGACTAGAAATAAATTTTAAAAGGAATACAATAATTTGTGTCTCTAAAATAAACAGACACTATATATTGTGTTTTAAGGAGTTTTTTATTATGAGTAATTATTTCAGATTTTTGATTCATCAATTGAAAGGCTGGCCTCAACAAAATTATTATCTATTCTATTTTAGCCTAGGTTGCCAAGTCATGACACTTGTGAATCAGCCAATCACTTGGTTGTCGATCATTACCTTTATCGGGACAAATCTAGGGGTGTTGTGCATTTTATCAATCAATGCCGCTAAATCAGTCAACGGTATTCTAGGAATTCTGTCTGCTATTTGTTTTATCGTCGTTGGCTTTTCTGCCAAAAACTATTTAAGTATCGGCGAACAAATTGCTTATATGGTCACATTGGATATCCCAGTTTTATTAAGTAAAGAATGGAATCATAATATGGCTTCTAAAATTCGAGAATTTAGTGGAAAAAGTTGGTTGATTGCATTAACCGGGACTGTTTTCGTTTACTTGATTTCAGGTTATTTGATTGGTACGTATACAGACGACCCTCGTCCTTGGATCGATGCCATTGCTTTTTCGATCAGTCTTTCTGCCGGGATCATTAGCTTCCTTCGCTACAACAATCAGTATTATTGGTGGCTTGCTTCTGGTCTTGCACAAATGGTCTTATGGTATGTTTCCTATACCCATGGCTCTGCTAGTTTAGCGATGTTTATCAATAGCTCAGTTTACTTGATCAATGACTTATTAGCCTTTACTGTCTCTCCTTGGTACAACAAAAAAGAAAGAGCGCGCATGCAACGCATGGAAGCAGAATATTTTTCGCATCATGTTTCTTAATGGAAAACAATAAATAAACTTGTACTAGAAATCGGTTTGTTTTTTAAACCTCTTACTAAAGCGAGAAAGTCACCCAAAATAGGATGGGACTTTTCTCGCTTATTTCTAGGTATCGTCATACCAAGATTCTCTCAGCGGTTCGCGTCAACTAAATCAAATCCTTGAGCAACATTCTAATGTCTACATCCATCGTTTGTATCACTGATTCCAATTCTTGGAACTTTTTTAATGCAAGCTGTTGTTCTGAAGTAAATACATAGTCTGCTTGTTCATATTCTTGTATCAAAGAGGCGACTGATTGCTTTTTGATTTTCTTTGCAAGTTCTTGCCATTCAGTTTCTGTCACAGTTTTTGTTGTAGCTCGCCGTTTTTCTTCGCGTTCTTTGCGTAAAATCTTTAGAAACCCATTTCTCATCACCCGAGGGATACTATCGAAAAAACCAGTTGTAAATCCATAACGCTGATAGTGTTGCCAGACTAAATGATAAATTTGCGGTTGGATAAAACGTTGTTCTTTTGCTAATCGATCGACGTCTACAGCTTCATTCTTCGATCCTTCTCGCAGATTCGCGATAAACTCTTCAAAAAAAGCGACAGATGGTTGGCTTGTCTCAGCTATTGAAACAGACGACCAATCTTTTTGGAGAAATAGTTGATAGTTATTCAAGAACGCTTCAACATCTTTAGTCAAATCTTCTGAAAAATCCTCAAACAATGATTTTTTCTCAAGGATTTTTTTCGGCTTTTCTTTTGCCTGATAGCTCACTTGTTGGATGTACTTTTCCATTGCTTGATAGTCTGCCAGATAAATCGGTAACTGAGCATGACGAAATTCGGCGATTCGTGTAGTTCGCTTTTTATCTGGTAAAATCGGTTGTTTCAGCCGGCGATTATGATACAACATTAGACAATATTCTTGCCAGAGTTGTTCAGGAAAGGCAATATTTTGTTGTTTCAGCCAGAGGATCTCATCCAGCGCTAGATCCACTTTAGTCATTCCTTGATTGATCGACGCTGCAACTGTTGGACTAACGTGCAAGTGTTCTGCAAAATGATTGATCCCTAGTTTTAATTCCTTACCCGTTTTAGGGGAACGAACGATATATTGGACTTTCAGTTCACGGCCACATTCACAATAAAGTTTTTGTTGTCTACGTGATGTGCGATAAAATGGATTGATCTTAAAGTCAGAAAAAATCCAATCCGTTGCTGCTAAATAGTTTTCTTCCAAAAATCGCGAGTGGATCAAATAACGACGATGTTGATCCATGACAATTCGTTGTTGTTTCGTCAATCGTTCATAGATTTCCCATCGTTGGCTACTTGTATATTGTTTGGAGATTTTTATTGGGTAGTGTTGCTTAATTTCTTTTGGGAACCATTCGTCAAAAATCGCTTGCCAACTTTCATTCATCCCTTTCACCTGCCTTTCTAAATTAAGAGAGTAAAAATAAATTCGTTCAAAGAGCAACAAAAAAGCCGAAAATAATGTGAGCTATTTTCGGCTTTTCGCTTTTTTCATACGTGAAGCTGAGGTTGTGACAGCAGTGTCTTGCACTTGCTGTTGGCGGTCAACCATTTATCTGGTTATAGGGGCATAAGATGACGAATGTCCTAGACCTCATCTACCACTTGCTTCGCTTCAGCTATCTATCAGTGAGTTGTTCCTGCGTTACCTGAAATATCTTCTTTGTTGTTGACTGCTGCTTCTACCGCATAAGTCAATGAAGCCGCAATATCATCAAGTGACATTGCCGGTGTCCCTACAGGGCGATCGATGACTTGATCTGGTGAGAATGGCACATGGATAAAGCCTCCACGAATCGTTGGGAACTCTGTTTCGATCAAGTGTAACAATCGATACATGATGTCGTTGCAAACAAACGTACCAGCTGTATAAGAAATATAGGCTGGTAATCCATGTTCTTGGACATTTTTTGTCATTGCTTTGATTGGTAATGAAGTAAAGTAAGCAGCTGGGCCGTCTGCTTCTAACGGCGTATCAAATGGCTGGTTACCTTCATTATCTGCAATACGTGCTTCAGCTAGATTGATTGCTACACGTTCAAAAGAAATCGCTGAACGTCCACCTGCTTGACCAACACAAATCACGATTTCAGGTTGATGTTCTTGGATTGCTTCTTTTACGACTTGACCACTTTTACCAAAAACAGTGGGAACTTCTAATTTGATGATTTCTGCACCGGCAATCTCAGACGGCATTTTTTTGACTGCTTCATAGGCAGGATTTACTTTATCTCCACCAAATGGATCAAAACCAGTTACGAGTACTTTCATTTTTCATTCCTCCATTATTCTATAAAATGATGCGTTCAATTCATCCTTCAAAGATTTATCTAAACGTTAACAATTGATTGTTTCTCACTCGTGTATTTAGCACTTTCAATGAGTCATTCCTATTAAAAGGACTCAGTGTCTATCTATTTTAACAAAAAACAGTCAATAATGAAATGCTTAGCTGTTCAGAAAAAGAATCAATCTTCTCCATGTTTTATGGAAATCATTGATTCTTTTTCGCTCAAGATACTATTTAAATAAAATCATATAGACGATTTGGAAAACCAGCATGAATACAGCAACGAATAGTTGATTCTTGATCACGCCGTATTTATCTTTCATTTCTAACATCGCCACTGGTACTACGTTAAAGTTAGCAGCCATCGGTGTCAACAACGTTCCACAGAAACCGCATGTCAACGCGACCATACCGATCAATGCTGGATTAGCCCCTTGACTAAAGACAAAAGGCGCACCGATTCCGACTGTCATGACGGTGATTGCCGCAAAAGCATTCCCCATGATCACTGTAAATAGAACCATTCCTAACGCATAGATGATGATACCAATATTGACATTACCTTCTGGAACGATCGTACCAACTGCACTAGAAATCACTGTACCAACACCTGCGCTCGTGAAGACCGCACCCAGTGAAGCTAAGAGCATCGGTAACATACTTAAAGGTCCAACTGTCCCTAACATGTCTGAAGCATCATCCAAGAAAGTCGTCGGGCGATTATCTCTTGAAAAGAACATCAAGATCAACATCGCGACAAATACCCCAACACCGACACCGACTAAAGCACCTAAATCAGTGAATAGTGCGAATAAAATGGCAAAGATCCCAATACTCAATGCCGGAATAAAGATTTTCATCCCTAATTTATCTGACATTTTTTCCATGTATTCTTTTGATGGCAAACGACTTGCACCTTTACTCACTCTTTTTGTGATTGCTGGGATCGTCATCGCGAAAATCAAGATTCCGTTGTAAGTTGGAGATATCCAACGCCCAGCAGCAATCACGACTCCTAAAACTGTCCAGAAAAAGGCTGATCCAAAGCGATGCGGGTTGCTTTTATCAAAGGCATTACGAAGACCCGTGTAGATCAAGACTAGCCCCATCAAGATATATAAGATTTCTAATAATTTTTCACTGAGTAATACTTCAGAATTTGTAAAAAAGTCCATCTTATTTCTCCTTTCCTGAATAGTATTTCTTCGCTAATTTCTTTTCTTTTAAATAAAAATAGACACTCGCAACGACTAGAGCAGTGATGGCAACTGGTATCTGTACCAATGCCAACTGACCAAGAGTTACCTCGTAGCCTAAGTCTTTCAATGTGGATTGTACTAATAAAGCACCTGCCCCACCGATAAATAGTACTTGACCAAAGAACCAACAAATATTTTCCATCGCTGAAGACATTCCTTTTAATTCCTCTTCATGTTCCGGATTGACAGTTAATCCTTTTGATTCAACGGTACCTAACGCCATTGGCATGATGATTGGACGGACAAAACCGGCCACCCCACCAAAGCTGACATTGAAAGCTGCAAAGATCATTCGGAAAACACCATAAATATCGATGATCATTCCAGCGGATACCTTCTTGAAACGTTTGATCAACGTTGCAGCAGACTCCTTCAGACCATTGCGTTCTAACGTACCAGTTGCTAACATAATAATAATAAAAATTGCCATTCCTCGGTTATTTACAAAACTTGTACCTAAAGTTTCCAGCATACCTTCAAGTCCTAATCCACCAGTAAATGCGGTCACGACTAACGCAACCATAACGATCAAGATCGAATCTAACTTGAAAGCAAAACCAAGAATAACAATCAGTACGCCTAACAGGCTAAGATAATTTTCCATCTGTTTTCCTCCTAAAAATTACATGATATTTTTTCATTATAAAATAAAATTGATTGAAAATATAGAGAATTCTTACAAAAAAAATATTATATTTTAAAAATTCTGTCAATTTCATAACAACAAATGACTTGAAGTCTTATTTATACTGGTAATTTTCTTGAACTACATAACATTTCTTTACCTCTAACTAAGGGATCAAAATTGTAATGTTTGAAACAACTCATAAAAACAAATAAGACGTGTCTGGAACATTAGTCCTCTCTCCCCTAAAACCGAATAAACAACAGGATCAGAAGTAACCTCTTCGAAAAAACAAGACGCCATCCACAAGAATTTGAAGAACAATTTTTGTGGATGGTGCCTTATTTCTTGAGGCTGAACACTTCTATCCAGACCTCGCCTCATTTGTTGAAACTAGCTAGTCAGTTGTTTCTTAATGAATAAAAGATAAAATCAAATAAATGATCCATAGATGTAACGGATAAAACAAGTAAAAAAAGTATTTGTCGAATGCGTGTCCGGTTCCACCTAGTTTTCCATTATAAAGAATGATAAATGGGATGACGGTGACCATCATAAATTCATTATCAAACGTTAAAAATTGATACACTGATTGATAATCAGGCATTTGTGTGTAGGATAAAATGGCTAGACAAAATAAAATCAGCGTATAAACAAAAATACCTAGAACCAATTTTCCTCGTTCTTTTTTCTCGCGGAAGAAATACATCAGCAACAACATTGGAACTAAATACAGACCACCTTCTGAAAAAGCAATCGTGATCATGACCAATAAAAGTGCCACTGCCACGAGCATTCCTTTTCTCCAAAGTGTTTTTCCTTTTATTGTAGAAAGAAGCCACATCAAGCAAAACAGCAAGAATAATGTCAAAAAGATATTATGTGGACCTAAAAATAAATAATAGTCTGGCTGATGATCATATTCACTGATGTAATTTCCTGTTAATAACTGATAGATGATATTTCCAATCGCTACTACGAATGCAGCTATTCCTAATCGCTTCGCATACTGATATTTACTATGCGTATACTTGAAACCTTCAACTAATAAAAATACAAATAATGGCGCAACAAAACGTCCCAACCACGAGACCCAACTTGGCAACCCTAATTGCATCCCGAAATAACTGTTGATATGATCAACGACCATAAAAACAATTGCTATCCATTTCAATTGATAGCTCGTCAACCCTTTTACTCTCATATATTCCCTCCATTTTTTATGCCTCAAGGAATAAGTATAGCCAATCGCCACCTATTTCGACCATCTTTCTCTCAACCTTTTCACTTACAAAATTGTTTGTTTGGATCATCATTAAAACAGTAACTCCCTCAAGGTGTCAAAATGTGACTATGCAATCATGCCTCTTCACTGAAATGAAACGAACAATCGTGGAAAAACGTTGTGAGAAAGTCACGTATCGTTTTCATCGAAGAAACGGCGAACAGGCAACATGAAAAAACACCTAAGAAATGCAGCGACCCCCAAAAGTTAGACCAAAAAATCTAACTTTTGGGGGTCGCTATTTGTATGGCAAAATATCATTTTGAATTAAAGATAAAAATCGTTAAAGAATATCTTAGTGGCGGGGGTGGGTATCGGCATCTTGCCAACAAATATGGTATTTCAAACAAGACACAAGTAAGTAGTTGGGTGAATACCTATCGTGAATACGGAGAAAAAGGTCTATTCAGAAAGCGTCAAAAGCAGAAATATTCTGTTCAATTTAAGTTAAATGCGATAGAGTTATATCAAACAAGTGAGATGTCCTATCGAGTGTCCTATCGAGAAGTTGCCAACGCTTTAGAAATGAGCAACCATGCGCTTATTGCCAATTGGATGCGCAATTTCAGA
>NZ_JADNNI010000012.1:0-99655 GCF_015556925.1 Enterococcus sp. 1001283B150225_161107_E12
TTTGTTGTCTTGAATTGAATCAAGACGCCCTACACATTTGGTTTGTCTTACTTTGTTCAGTTTTCAAAGGTCTACGTAATAAATGAAACACAACTGTCTCAACTTATCGTTTGTGATTGCCGTAGCAACTTTTATATCTTAGCAAACCATCGAATGATTGTCAACTATTTTTTAAAAGTTTTTCGAACTCGTTTTTCACGAGGTCGTTTTAGCAACTCACTTATCATAACTCGTTGTTTGTTATTTGTCAACACTTTATTTCGCTTTAAATTCTTACGTATAAGCATTTAATAAGGCGAGGAAATAATTCAACTCCGTTATATTAACATGGTTTTATCTAGTGGTCAATAGTTTTTTCGATGTTTTTCTGAATATTTTCAAAAGAACTTATTTTCGAATCAACGTTGTCTAATTTACCATGCTAACCACCTAGCGTCAATACTTATTTTTAAGTAGAAAAAAGACAAGGTTTCCAATTATTTTACGATCATTCGGATTATCCATGCATTTAATTGTTTATTTTATAAAATAAGTTAAAAATCAATTGAATCCTGAACATTCTCTTCTACTTTCCTTTTAAATAGACAAAAAAAGAAGTTTGAAAGATATTCAAACTTCTCTGAAAGTTTTGCTTGGCTCCAAAAAATGATCTCCTATTTTATTCGTCGATTCTCAAGCAGTCAACGATACACCTACGAACGGCATCCATTTCTCTTTGGTAGAGGTACTTGAATCAATTTAAAAAATTGGTACACCATCTACTTCATAAATCCCTAGTACCGTACGCATTTGTCCTGGATCTTCCCAATGATAACCTTCGCCTAACTGTTCTTGTTGATTTTTTTGTTCCGTTTCAAAAACAAAAAGTGGAACATTTTCTTGATTGATATGGGTGTTCGTCAACTCCATCAAGTTGATTTTACTCACATCAATATGAACGATTTCTTTTAAGAAACTAAGTATATTTGCTAAACCAGTCTTATCATTTGAGTGGTCTGCGCATGCGAACTCTAATTTATTCTCTCTTGAATGAACTAAAAATTTTTTAGATCCATCCTCCAAATGCAACATAATTGTACCAGCGACTCTTTTGTTTGCCAAAATTTCCACCTCGATCAACTTGTTTATGGCTTACAAGAGAATTTTAGCATATTTTCAGAAAAAATACACTTTTATTTCCTTGATTCTTTTTTATCTAATTGGATCAATGCTTCCTTGATCCATATAGGTAACTGTTTTTCAATCGTTGCAAACCCGATTTTTTTATTTTTATTAGTGAAGTATCGTTTTCTTCGGTATGGGATCGATGGTACTTTCTTTTCTAAGGTACGTAACGACAGACTGATTTTATTCGAATACTCATCAATATCAATGATTTGTACAGTCACCGGTTGCCCCACCTTCAATAATGTATGAATACTTTTCGTATAACCAGATTGCACTTCTGATACGTGGATCAACCCTTGTGTCTCTTCATCTAATGAAACGAACGCTCCATATGGTTGTATTCCAGTAATTTTCCCTTTGATTATTTCGCCTATTTTATAAGTCATATACTTCCCTCTCTTCGCATTTATCATTATACTGTAAATATTAAAAAAAAAGAAGTTCTGTTCTTGCATGTAGATATGGAGGTCTTATAGATGGAACAATTTGATGAAATAGTTTCAAGACTAAACACAGATAGCGTAAAATGGGATGCCATCTCACAAACTTATCGTAGGAATGATCTTTTACCTTTATGGGTAGCGGATATGGATTTTCCTGCACCTCATGGAGTAACAACAGCTTTTCAAAACTATCTGCAAAAAGGCATTTTTGGTTATTCAACCGTACCGGACAGTCTCTACCGATCAGTGATCGACTGGGAAGAAAGGCGCCATCATGTGACCCTAACTAAAGACCACATCCTTTTCACTAGTGGGGTCTTAGCTAGTCTCTCATTGGCGATTCAAGCATTTACAGCTCCAGGTGATGCAGTGTTGATTCATGATCCAGTTTATCCGCCATTTGGTGCAATTGTTGAAAGTAATGAGCGTCAATTGATTCGCAGTCCTTTAAATAAAACAGCCGATCATTTTGAAATGGACCTTCAAGATATGGAAGAAAAAATCGTCTCAAACAAGATAAAAGCAATGATTCTATGTAATCCGCATAATCCAGGTGGTCGTGTTTGGACCAAAGAAGAGCTCAAACAGTTAAGTGAACTCTGCTTAACATACGACGTCTTCTTATTTAGTGATGAGATCCATCAAGATATCGTCTTTTCCGGACATGACTTCACCTCGATGCAAACAATTGATCCTGCCCTTTCTCGATTATTGATCACATTCACTTCAGCAACTAAGACATTTAATCTAGCTGCAATAAAAAATTCAATGGTCTTCATTAAAGATCATGATTTAAAAAGTCGCTTTACGAAACAATTAGAAAAAAATCAACATCAAGGAATCAATACTTTCGGACTGCTAGGCACTCAAGCGGCTTACGAAACTGGTGAGGAATGGTTAAATGAGTTATTAGTTTATCTGGAAGAAAATGTCCTAGAAGTCATTACCTTCTTTACTAAGCATCTCCCTGATGTCAAAGTGATGAAACCAGAAGGAACGTACCTTATATGGCTTGATTTTTCTGCCTATATGGACGATGACCTGCTACTTGAAAAGAAGCTGATTGAAAAAGGCAAAGTCGTCTTAAATCCTGGGATCAGTTTTGGACCAAGCGGTCATTGCCATATGCGTTTGAATGTCGCTTGTCCAAGATCAGTATTAAAAGAAGGACTTTTACGTATCCAACGTGCTTTCAGTTAGAAAATGGAAAAAGTCATTGGACAAAAAATGTTAGTCTTTCCTACTTTGTTACCATCCAAACAAAAAAAGCACCGAACAGCAAAAGTATTTTCTGCTTTTGCTGTTCGGTGCTCTTTAAGAGCTTAGTATGTTTAAAATTTTACTTTATTCAGAAATCTCAATCGTTTCGATCACTACATCATGTACTGGACGATCTTGTGGTCCACGTTGCGCATTTGCGATATCATCGACTGTATCCATTCCTTCAAGTACATGGCCAAACACTGTATGACGGAAATCAAGCCATGGTGTTCCACCATTTTTATACGCTTCAATGATTTCGTTAGGGAATCCTGCTCCTTCTAACTGACTAAGCATGTTTTCTGGCACATTTGTGTTGTTGACGATAAAGAACTGGCTGCCATTTGTATTTGGACCAGAGTTAGCCATTGATAGTGCGCCACGTAGATTGAACAATTCGCGGCTGAACTCATCTTCAAAACTTTCTCCGTAAATGCTTTCGCCTCCCATGCCTGTACCGGTTGGGTCGCCTCCTTGAATCATGAAATCAGGGATCACACGATGAAAAATCACACCATCATAGTACCCTTTTTTTGCTAATTCAACAAAGTTTTGGACTGTTTTAGGTGCTAACTCAGGAAATAGTTTTACTGTAATATCTCCGCGGTTCGTTTTTATAAGAGCTTTAGGCCCCTTTTCATTCATAAGATCAAGTTGTGGAAATGCCATTTTTTCTTCCTCCTAAAAAATTCTGTCTTCTTGTGTAATCATAACATATTCTATTGATATACGGTAAAGATGAGCCACAAGAAAATCAAAAAAACGATGTTGTAGAATGCAAAGACGAATAAATACTTTTTTCTCCATTCCGGATATTGCTTGATGACTAATTTGTAAGAGATCAAACTTGCCATTGAAGCAATCAATGTCCCTAATCCTCCCAAGTTCGTCCCAATGATCAAACCCTTGATATTTTCTGTATAACTTGATAATAGGAGCGCCGCAGGAACATTACTAATCAATTGACTTGCAAAAATGCTTGCACTAACTTCATGATGCGCCACACTTTTTTCAAAAAAGGCTTGGACAACATCTACTTGTTTGATATTCCCGATAAATATAAAAAGAAAAACAAACGTAAATAATAAGGAGTAATCGATTTGTTTAAAGAGGCGACGATTATTGCCTAGGATACTGACACTCACTAAGACCAATACGACATAATGAGGGATGATACCACTTACAGCTAGAAGGCATGTTAAAAATAGACCAAAATAAAAAATGAGTTGTGTTCGCTTTAACATTATCTCTTCTGTCTTCGCCAGATCGATGGTATTATTTTTGATTCTTCCATAGATCAACATCACCAATAATATGGCAGCAGCTAGTGTATATGGAAGCATCAACTGTAAAAATTCGAGCAGTTTTAATTGTGACTGTGCGAATAAATAAAGATTTTGTGGATTACCGATCGGAGTGAACATACTTCCTAGATTACCCGCAATCGTCATTAGAGTTACGACTAAAGGAATCAATGTTCGCATGCCGATCCTTTCTACTATCAATAGACCAAATGGTACAAAGATGATCAGTGCCACATCATTCGTAATCAGCATACTACTGATAAACGTGAGAAACACTAAAATCAAAATGATCCCTCTCGTATTTTTTGTCTGGGTGATCAAATAATTGCCTAGATAATCGAAAAACTGTTGTTGCCGTATCCCTTCTACAATCAGCATCAAACAAAAAAGAAGAATCAATGTGTGAAAATCGATATAAGAAAAATAATTGAAGTTTGGCGGGATGATGAACATGGTACCTATTGCTAATAGAAAAGACAGCGTCAATACTCCGTCTTCTTTTGCATTGCTTGTTATTCTTTTAATCATAAAATTCTACCTCTTAGATTCAAACACTTCGTACTAGTAAAATAACTCTTTTTAGTTAATATTGAAAGTAAATAAACTATATGTTAGATCACTCCTTATATTTTAGTAACTGCTCGTTCCATCATTAAACTATTTGAGAAGAATTCTCAATTAAATTCTGTTATAGTGTCACCAAGGGAGGAATTTCAAATGGAAATTTACGATATTACAATTATTGGTGCAGGGCCGGTTGGCATGTTTGCAGCTTTTTATGCTGGTATGCGCCAAGCGAAAACCAATATTATTGATAGTTTGCCTCAACTTGGCGGACAGTTAACTACCTTATACCCTGAAAAATATATTTATGACATTCCTGGTTATCCAGCAATCAAAGCGGTTGATCTTGTTAATAATTTAAAGAAACAATTGACCACTTTTAATCATACATTTCATTTAAATGAAGAAGTTCTCTCACTTTCCAGAGAAGACGAGATCATCGAGATCACTACTACGAAAGGTATCCATTATTCAAAAGCTGTGATTCTGACGCTAGGAAGTGGTTCTTTCCAACCAAGAAAGCTGAATTTAGAACATGCTGACCTATACGAAAACCACGGGTTAGATTATTTCGTGAACGACTTGATGAAATATGCAGGAAAGAAAGTTGCCATTGCTGGCGGTGGGGATTCAGCAATCGACTGGGCACTGATGCTTGAACCTATTGCGAGCGAAGTTTATTTGATTCATCGTCGAGACGCATTTAGGGCTCATGAACATAGCGTCAATCAGTTGAATCAATCCTCTGTAAATGTATTAACGCCTTATTTGATTGAGCGTTTATCTGGTTCAAATGGAGAGTTGTCAGACATTCGTCTAAAAAAAGCTAAGACGGAGGAAACGATTGATCTCATGGTTGATTCATTGATCGTCAATTATGGGTTCACTTCTAACTTAGAGCATTTGTCTTCTTGGGGACTTGAAAGTTCCAGAAATGCGATCACCGTCCACTCCGATATGTCAACTTCAATTCCTGGTGTTTATGCTGCTGGCGACATTTGTAGCTATGAAGGAAAAGTGAAATTGATTGCCACGGGATTTGGAGAGGCACCGACTGCTGTCAATAACGCGTTACATTTCATCAATCCAAAAGAACGTACGCAGCCTGGTCATAGTACAAGTCTTTATGATAAAACATTTGGACCAAAATAACTCAGCTGCTTTTTTATAGAAGAAATGATTCTTGCTTTTTGTACGTACTACGTTACCATTATAGATAGAAAGAAGAGACGGAGGAATCAAAAATGGTCATAAAAACAGAAACCTTAGAAGAAAAAGCGCGAGATCTCCTAAAAGAACGTGGGGTAACAATCGAGGATATCGCTGAATTAGTCATGTTTTTACAAAAAGACTATATCTCAGATTTAAGCTTGGTGGATTGTGCGGAAAGTATTAACGCAGTCTTGACAAAGCGTGAAGTCCATAACGCGATCATTACTGGCATACAATTAGATATCTTGGCAGAACAAAAACAATTGATGAGCCCTCTTCAGCATATCATTGAAGATGATGAAGGATTATACGGAATAGATGAAATTTTAGCCTTGTCGATCGTCAACGTTTATGGAACGATTGGCTTTACCAATTATGGCTATATTGATAAAGTAAAACCTGGGATCTTGAAAAAGTTAAATAGTCACGATGGCAAAAATGTCCATACATTTTTAGATGATATCGTGGGAGCAATTGCCGCTTCTGCTGCAAGCCGTTTAGCCCACCAAGAACCGGAAAAACGGAGCCGTTTGACACAATAATCAAATAAAAATAAAAAATCATCCATAAAAATCGCAAAAGGATTTTTATGGATGATTTTTTGCTATATCCGAAAAAGCAATCAACGCGCTACACGAAAGTGATTGTTTAATTGTTCCCCTTTTTCAATTCTCTTTTGCCAACAAGAACCATCAAAGCGAAAAATAATTCGATAAGCACAAAAAACAGAATGAAACAATGCATGAAGTATTGCTCAGGTAACACATTGATGATTGGATCAGTCTGAGGATCAAACAACCAGTCATCATTATTGAAAAATGTTTCGTGAAAAAGAATAAAAAAACGATCAAAGCCAATCAACATGAAAAAGCCAAAAACAAATGGCAAGACCATGCCGATTTGAAAAGGACGGATCAGCCGCCACAAACGTTGGTCTCTTTTCAATTGACGAAGGAACAAACCGCTTGGGATCAATGTTAGTAGCAACACCCCATAATTAAGCATGAATAATAACTTGACTTCATAAAAATGATGTAAGCCACTCGCTGACATTGGAAAGTCAGGAAGTGCCAACACTTGCTCAAAAGGATTATTCAGATACATCATCAATTGATCATAATTTTGGAGTAATGTTGGTTGATCCACGGTGGTGTAATCTAAGATACCTAGATGTCCGATATCAAATACATAAAGTGGACGAAAATTGATCGTTATTGCAATTGCTAAAGTGAGCAACGTCAGGAACAAACTAACCATCCCCGCATACTCCACCCATTGCCATCGTTTATTTTTCATTGTTTTAGAAACTCCATTCATCTAACGATTGCAAGACGAAGGTTGCTGGTGTTGGTAGTTGTGGGATGTCTTCTTCTTTCGTAAAACCTGACAATACTAGCAAGGTGTCAATGCCATTACGAATCCCTGCTTGGATGTCAGTTTCATAATTGTCCCCTACCATGATGACTTCTTCTTTGTTCAATCCTAAAAGTTCCACTGCTTTATCCATAATGATAGCTTCTGGCTTTCCAATATAGACCGGTGTGGTTTGTGTCGCTGTCTCTACAAAAGAAACAACCGAGCCAGCTCCAGGTAATAATCCTCTTTCTGTAGGGATATTTTTATCAGGATTCGTACCGATAAACGTTGCCCCTTTTTGGATCGCTAAGGTTGCGGTCACCACTTTTTCGTAAGTCAAGTGATTGTCTAGACCTACTACGACATAATCAGGGTGTTCTTCTTCCCATACAAACCCTGCCTCCAAGATCAAATCTGTCAAGCCAGCTTCACCGATCACATACACTTTATTTCCTTTAGCGTCTGATTTCATGAAATCAATTGTCGCTAGAGATGCTGTATAGATTGTTTCTGGTGAGACATGGATATCAAACTCAGTGGCTAAACGTTGTGCCACTGTTCCCGGTGTTTTTGTCGTATTGTTGGTTACAAATAAAAAGGGCGTCCCATTTTCCTGTAACTGTTCAACGAATCGTTTTCCTGCCGGTATCGGCTCCGTTCCACGATAGATCGTTCCGTCTAAATCGATCAAATAGCCTTTATAATTCATAGGATCATTCTTCCCTTTGTCTAATAGTAAAATTCTTTTTAGAAGTTGATTTTGTTGGGCGTTCTGACGTTTTTTCAGTTCCCTTTGGTGTTGCCTTAGTAGTTGCTGGTTTACGATTTTTGATCACAGGTTGTTTGCGTACTGATTCAACGGGCGCTTTTTTTTCATCGATATGCGCTTGATTGTTGCGATTCGGATTTTTTTTCTTTTTGCGTCGTTGGGTGTTTTTTTCTTTTTTTCCACCAATACGTTCAATGACAAAATATGCGCAACCAAAATTACAATATTCGTATAAATAATCTTCTAATGCATCAATTCGCTGATCTGGGTGAGCACGTCGATTCGTGGCATCAAAAAAGCCTTTCAAACGTAGCTGTTCGTAACCCCAGTCACCTACGATGTAATCGTATCTGGAAAGCACTTCGCTATATCTCTCACCAAGCTTCTCAGCATTGAAACCTTCCCGGTAATCCGTTACGATACGATAAGGTCTATCACCAATCAAAAGATTCGTTTCATCTGTCAATGTGACGATTTCTCCCTTGACTTTCTCTGGCTTCGTTTCCTCGATTATTTCTTCTAAAACTGCCGTCACTTCTTCGGTCACCGTTTGTTCTTGTGAGCGATCGACCGTTTCTTGACTCTCTTTTTTGTCACTGTTGTGTTGTTTATTTTGTTTCGTCGACATGCTTTCACCACCTATTTTTCTATTATACCTTCTTTTTCATTGGTTGGGTAGTGAGCATTTAAGTAGTCTCCCACTACTGTGCGAATAAATTCGGGAAATAAAAAATCGACCTGTCCGACAATTTCGATGGTTGGGAAAAAAGGAACAAACATCAGATGGTCCACCGTAGTAACGGTATAATTCTTTTTCTCTTCGATTGGTTGTTTTTGCCACAGAACTTCTCGGTTGACCGCATCATATGTGATCCCATTATAGAAAATCTCACCAAATATCTGACCACGAAATCCCATTCCTTTGATAGGAAAATTCCGTAAGAAGAGTCGACTTTTTTCGATTTCCAACACTAAGCGAATCATATCCGAGCCTTTCAGTGTAACGTTGATCAAATGCATCGGATGAGGTAATGCGCTATGGAGTTGATCTTGATCCACCAGCCCTTTAGGTACGCTATTCAAAAAAAGCCCACTATTTAGAAATGATGCTTCTGTGTTCCCTCTTTCTTTTACCGCTTCTAAAGCGATTTGGATAAAAGAATGTTCATCAAATAAATCAAGTGATAAGTCAAATGGCAGATCTGCCACTTTCTTTTGGGCTAAAAGACGATGTCCTTGTTCAAGATAACCGGCGATTTCTTTCTCATCCTCTACGAATGCAGTCATGGTATCTGTCGGAATCGCTTTGGCGTAGTGTCCGACGATTTTTTTATTTTCCAATGAAAGATGTACTTCCCCTACATATTGCCCAAATTTTCCGGCAGCGGCTAATTGTACCTCATTTACGACTTTCCCATCAATAAAAAGATGATGGGTATGTGATCCTAAAATCACATCGATTGCAGGGATTTCTTTTGCAATCTGTAAATCATCTTGGATCCCTAGATGACTCATTAAAATAAGGACGTCTACCTGGGGACGCAATTGTTCCACTAGTTCGGGCAAAAGGTCATAAGGTTGGCGGATATCCCAACCATTTGGATTATATGTCAAAGGAAATGGCGCAGTAAAAGCAATTAGACCGACTTTTGTTCGTTGCTTTGTTTCGATGATTTTATATGGCTTTGTCCACACTGGTGGTTGCAAAGTATTTTTATCGAATAAGTTGCTCAGTAGCACATCAAAATTCGCGTGATCATATAAATGATTCAACTCATTCTTGGAATTACCTACACCTTCATTATTCCCTATAGTTGCTGCATCATAGCCGATTTGATTCATTAGTTCAACATTGGCATGACCATTCGTTGCTTCTGACAAAGGATGCCAACGATCAACAAAATCCCCAAGATCAACCGTGAGAGTTGTCGTATTATTTTTTTTCTCATTTTCACGTTTTTTTTGCTCAAGGAATCTTCTGATCCGTGGCCAGTTTTCAAGATGAGAATGTAAGTCATTCGTGTGTAAAAGAACGATTTCTTCCACTGTTTGTTCCACCTCACTTTTTTTCATCATACCATAGGGTTTCCCTTTGTTCACATGGAAAGTTTTTGCACAAAAAAAAGGTACTTAGACTTTTTTACAAAATCTAAATACCTTAAACTTGCCTCTAATAAAAAAAAGCCCTTTAGGCTTAATAAATCTAATCAATCAGACACATGGCGGCACCTGCTTAGTGCTGCTTCCTTCCGGATCTGACACGCTTCACAAGCCCACCATTGTCCTAGCCTTTCGGCAAGGAATAGTATACCGCATTTTATTATCCTTGGCTAGTCCTTTTTTAATTTCTTTTTCTTTGCTCGCAAATTTCTAAAAAACACAGATAAAAGTTCACCACATTCTTCTTCTAATATCCCGCCTTCCACATCGGCTTGATGGTTGAAACGTTCATCCTCAAGTAAATTCATCAATGTCCCTGCGGTTCCTCCTTTTGGATCATAGGCACCAAAGTAAACTTCTTTTACGCGAGAAAGAATCATGGCACCGCTACACATTGGGCACGGTTCTAACGTGACATATAATTGTGTTTCCTCTAAACGCCAACTTCCGATTGCCTTACATGCTTCTTGGATCGCAATCATCTCAGCATGTGTTGTTGCATTTTGTGTTGTTTCTCTCAAATTGTGTCCACGCCCAATAATCTGTCCTTGGTGAACCACGATGGCACCGATTGGTACTTCTGCTAACGCTTCTGCTTTTTTGGCTTCTTCAATAGCCACACGCATCCATTCTTCTTTTGTTCGCTGTTGTTCTGTTTCTTCCACTTGTACTCCTACCTTTTTTAGATTTACTTATCTTCTCTATCAAACATAGTATAACTGGCTTTTTGGTGAAGTACAAAGAGTTTTTCCTTATCGCCGTGTCCTATGGTAAACTAGTGAATGAGGTGAAGTAAATGAACACAGAAAAGTTACTAGGATTATACCCAAATGCACAAAAAAAGAATACTCCTTCTTCTGATGATCGAATTCTTTCACTAGTCGTAGAAGATTACTTCTTGTGGATCGATAAAAGTTCCTTGTCCGTTCAAGAAGAGAAACTTTTGAAAGCGTTATTTCAGAAAACAAACACCTTAGACAGACATCCTTGGTATCAATATTTATTTGAGGAAAAGGGATATGTATGTGAAGAAAGCTGCCGAATCATTCAGTTACATTTTGAAAAGAGATCCGATTTCTTACAAAAAGAATGGCGAGAAACAATTTCTGGATTATTTCCCGAAGCTCTTGATTTTTTTCTTTACACAGAGACAGATGCGTTGATCATCGAAAGAAAGCATGCCAATTATTTGAATACGGCAGATCTTAAAGGTATCTTTTTATCTCTTGATGTCGATTTTGATATGACGACACAAGCCTTTGTCGGTTCATTCCATTCAGCTGGACAAAATCTAACCGCTATGTTCAATGAAGAACGAAAAATTTTCCTGAATAAACGAACACAAATACAAGTAGCCGACCAAACGACTTCCATACAAGAAATTGCCTTATATTATTATACAAAAGAATTAGTTACATCCAGTCAGCTAACAAATGAATATCAAGAAATAATCCGTAGTTTTAAAATGGAAGACATCATTATCGAACTGTGGAAGAATTTTGGGAATATCAGTTCAGCGGCTAAGCAACTCTTCATGCATCGAAACACTCTCCAATATCGGATCGAAAAGTTTGACGAACAAACAGGCTTCAATTTAAAAAAAGCAGATGACTTACTCTTTTGTTACCTCCTTTTGTTACACATATAAAAAAAGGAACAAGCAGCAATAAACATCGCCTTGCTTGTTCCTTTTTTCGATCAATCCAAAGAGAATCGTTTTTAGATCATTTTCTCAACAAGTGACATCAGACGACCTTTCGCATCTTCTGTCGAGTCTTTGATAGAGTCACCGTAGACAGAAATTTTCTTTTTGCCAGATTTAATCTTTGCTAGCATGCCCATCAATGAATCTAAATCGCTATCTGATAAATGGTCGACGACATCTAATAACTTTTCATTCCCATCAAATTTGTCATACACGAATTTTTTTACTTTTGTTCGGTTACTTAGATGATGGATTTTTTCGATCACTTTGCCAGAAACAACTACAGCTGTTGCCACACTTGCTGCTGCTGCGACACTTAATCCAATCGTTACTTTTGTTGATGTTTTCATAATTATCAGCTCCTTTTTATCTACTACAATCATATCACAGTCAAATAGATAAGCGAACTAATTGCTATGAGCCCTGCCCGATGAATAGCAAAAAAAATTACAAAAAGCACATACTGTCTTGTTTTATTATTTGCTTTTGTACGACGCCTCATTTGGCATTTTCGGTTTCAAGCAACCTTAGTTTGATGCGGTGAACTACTCACCACTTAGCTAAACCTACCGGTTTTTAACGCTTGAAGTGGGAGCTTCTTGGGAATAGAGCATACTTGCAAGCGTATTTCTTTACTCACAGCGGTTTCTCTTATTTACCAAGCTATCCCCGTAGTTCCTACGGTTTTTGATGATTGGATCTAAGCTAATCCCATAGAATGTAGTCTTAGACCTTCGGTCAGAATATTGATACTAGCATTGATATCTCGGTCATGATGAACATGACAAACAGGACAAGTCCATTCTCGAATTTCTAGAGATTTCTTGCCGTCTTTGTGTCCACAATTCGAACAGATTTGACTAGATGGGAACCACTTATCCACTTCGATAATTTTTCGACCGTACCAGTCAGCTTTGTATTGTAACCTAGTCACAAAACTAGACCATGAAACATCCGAAATACTTTTTGCTAGTTTATGATTACGCAACATACCTTTTGTATTTAAGTCTTCTATACAGATCATATCGTGATTTTTGATAATCTCTGTGCTCAACTTGTTTAGAAAGTCATTGCGTTGATTCATTACTTTTTCATGTAGTCGTGCTATTTTACGTTTTTGTTTTTGATAATTTCTAGCTTCAAACAGATTGATACCTTTTTGTTTAGCTAATAATGCACGTCTTGACAACTTACGTTGTTCACGTTTTAGTTTTTTTGACATTTTTGACGTGAATTTATTGTTATCAATCTTTTGACCATTAGAAAGGATTGCAAAATCAGTTATACCAAGGTCAATTCCAATAGCGGAATTAGTTTTAGGAAGCTCAGCTATTTCTTCTTTACACAATAAAGAAATATAATATTTACCGCTAGAATGACGTGATATTGTAGCGGATTTGATCAGACCTTTAGGTTGTCTATGGAGCGTAATTTTAACTAACGACTTCAACTTAGGAAGTTTGACAAATTGATTATCAATCAAAGCGATTGTTCCATTTTGATTGTTAGTCGTATAGCTTTGAACTGGATTTTTCTTGCTTTTGAAACGAGGAAATCCGGCGGACTTATCGCGAAAGAAGTTCTTATACGCCTTATCTAGGTTGAGTTGTGCATTTGCTAAAGCAAGACTATCCACTTCTTTCAAGAACGGAAAATCTTGCTTATATTTTGCAGGCGTTGGAAAACTCATTTTTTTAGAGGAATTTTTCCTAGTTTCTTTATAAGCTTTCATTCGGTCATCAAGCATTAGATTGTAGACCTTACGGACACAGCCAAAAGACTTAGCAAAGAAGGTTTCTTGTTCTTCTGTTGGATAGATTCTAAATTTATATGCTTTTAGTCGCTCCATAAAGCTCGCCTGCTTTCTATTTATGATTGTTTCCTTGATTTTGAATATATTTCTTAATCACATCAATTGGTGCTCCACCAGTTGTCAAAAGACAAAAACTTTTTGACCAGAACATTTCTTTCCAAAGAAATTGTTTGATTCTTGGATAATTGCGCTTTATCAAACGTGAACTAGCACTTTTATAGGCATTGATAAATTTTGTCAATTCTGTTTTTGGTTGAGCTTTGAACATAATATGAACGTGGTCTTTATCATGATTCCACTCAACTAAAGTGATATGATACGATTCTGAGATTCTTTCAAAAGTCGCTTTAGCGTAGTTAGATATTTCATTATCAATTACTTGTCTACGATATTTCGTTACTAAAACAAGGTGATAATAAAGAAGAAATACTGAATGGTTATTTGTGTCTAATTCCATGTTGTATCAACTCATTTCTTGTATAGACTGATTTTAACATGAGACAAAATAAAAAAGCAATACGCCTTAGTTGTCGGTCTTCGAGTTACCAACGGTAACCCTCATACCGAACGGCATTCATCACCCACCTATAGAGGATGGGCGACTTCTGCCTAATTCTGTTAAAAAAAGCACCTCCTTTTTGGAGATGCTTCATACGAACAACTAAAGTAAATCATCCATCCAAAGAAATGTAAGGTCAATTAACCGGAACGTATTGGATATTTGTTAGCATTTCAGGCAAATCATCTTCTAATTCTGCTAACTTATTCCAAATCAATGTCATTGTCTCAAAAAATTCCTTTGATGATTTATCTGAATTTAAACTTCCTAATGCGTTCAGCCAAAGAAGTTCTAATAAATACGCTTCTTTGATTCCCGTATGTTCTCTGACAAATTCTGAGAACGTTCGTTTGAACAACGAGGCCATGTCTAATTCGGATTTGATAACTACTCCTCTAATACTCTCATGAATCGAGAAAAACTCCTTCAATAAATGAACGACACTGAAAAAATCGTCAATAACGTATTCAGCTAAATATCGATCAAAACATATCGTAATCTCTTCGATAATTTTTTCTTTTAGTATACGGATTGATTTAAAATGTGCATAGATCGGGTAAGTAGAACAGCCACAAAAAGAAGCTAAACTTCTCGCTGTGATTGTCGATAACCCATTTTCTTCAGCATATACCATACTCTTAAATAGTAAATATTCTTTACTAAAATTCGTCACTCTTCCCACGAAACCATCCATCCTTTCCGATTATCTTATTCATATCCGGCAATGATTCTTTTTTTAATTTCCCATGACGATCCAGCGCATTCGCTAGTAGGAAAAACTTATGTAAACCATGAAGAAACAAGTTTTGATAAAAAAAAACGATAATAACATATTTCGGGGGTTAAAATATGTCTCTTTGTAATAGAAGCTTGATTTATCTAATGCTTCGCCAAAAATAAGATTTAAAAAATAACGATATCCTCAATTAAATAACATTGTATTCCCTTATCCAAGATTATTTAAATGATTCCAACTTGACAAAATAAGCAAAGAAATAAACAATAGAATAGATAACTGATTATCATTTCTTAAAATAACAAGTTATATAATCAAATTCTATTACTATGTGAGAATATCATACATTGAAAACACTTTCCACTCACATTTTATGTCACCACTAGTACACTAATTGTCAGAAAGGAGTCCATCATGTTAATCGATGCAAAAAAGAAAGAGTTATTAGTCCTCTATACGATCGCTCAAAAAAGTCAATGTACGTTAAAAGAACTTGCGGATGAACTGACTATACCTAAACGGACAATCAAAGAATTGATTCGAAAGTTGAATACTACGATTGAACAGCAATTGAGCATTTCTACTTTTATTTTCTCTACACACAAAGGAGAAATAACTATATCTGATGAATACCAAGAAATAAAAATGATGATTTATCACAAGCTCAAACTTTTTTATTTAAGAGAATCCAATCGTTTCAATTACTTATTGCTTATGGTCAATTATCCCAAAGCGTATGTTCCGAAAAAATATTTATTGGAGCAATTATACATATCCCACTCTTACTTAGAAAAATTAACACACCAATTGAATGAAACACTTCAAGATTTTGAAATCGAGATTGTTTCATCTCAGGGCTGTTATTTGTTCAAAGGAAACGAATTATTTATCCGACTCTATTTGTTTTTTATCCTATCTGATGCTTTTCAAGGGTTGGAATGGCCTTTTGACAAATTCAAATTGAGCCAACTAAAAAGAGAGCGGCGATTATCCAAAAAATTGCTCGTTTCAAAGCATTCATTGAAATATCAAGAAAACCTGTATTTGCTGATTGCTATCTTTACGCTTCGTACACAACAATCATCATTGATCACCTCTGAATCTAGTGAGGTCTATGCTATTTTAGAATTGCTACAACAGGTACAAGATGTCTCCGGTAGTTTTAAACATCATTTGTTTCATCTTTTACCACATGAAATCGCCATTGATGAACTATTGCATTTTAATTTTTTGATTTATTGCTTTTTTCCTAATCTCATTTCAAGCCAGCAGAAGAGTTTGATTGGTTATACTTTGACGAATAAACGTAATCATCTATGTATGAAAATCACCTCACTAACAAAAGAGCTAGCTCAAACCTTTCCAGTGATTGCATCATCTGAAAAAAGGTTTTTCTACAATTACTATCTTATGCTTTCTTTAATTTCTATTTTGATATTGGGAAATACAACTCCTTTTTTCTACTCGTTGCATTTTCCTAAACCAGCACTTGAGATTGATGAATCGAATGAACAAATACAACAAATACAACAAATTATCTCTGAAGTTTTTCATGACCATCCAAAAAAAACATTGATTATTTATTATTTGAGTAGCTTGATCTATAACCTCTTGCAGTCGGAAACAAATGAAAAATTATTGATCTATGTACAAATGAATAAAACGCTGACAGGGAATTATCATATCCAAAATCGATTACGACAAGTATTTGACGAAAAAATGATTCGCTTGACAGAAAATCCAGAACAAGCAGATTTGATCGTCACCGATTGGTTTGATAAATTTCATCAAACGAGTAAAATTTTTTACCTTGATCCTAGTAAAGAAAAAGATTTGTGGGTAGATTTAGTCACAAAAATTCAACAACTCTATGTCAATAAAATGATTTGATTTAAAGAAAAGATAGGAGAAGCAAGCGTGTCTCCGTCTGAACTTTTAAATTAATACTAATTTTTCCAAAATAAAAAGTGAGTGGATCAGTCCAATCGACTGTCCCTCACTTCTATTGGTTTGTTCTAGTCTCGACGGTTGCCGCCAAAAAGCAAAATCAAACGTAGTAATTGTAAGAAAGTAGATAGCGCTGCAGCAACATAGGTCAAAGCCGCCGCAAATAGCACATGTTTCGCCATTGGTACCTCTTCTTCTGTCAGTAAGCCACCTTCACTTAAAATTTGGATCGCTCGTCTTGACGCGTTGAATTCTACTGGTAGCGTAACAAGTTGAAACAATAGTGCCAATGAAAAAGCGAAGATACCAATATTGATCAACGTCGTATTCCAACTAAATAATACACCTACCATGATCAACGGAAACGAAATCATCGAGCCAAAATTAGCGACAGGCACTAATGAAGCTCTGATTTTCAACGGCGCATAACCAACGGCATCTTGCACTGCGTGTCCACATTCATGGGCAGCTACCCCGATTGCAGCGACTGAGGTAGATTGTGCTGTAGCTTGCGATAAACTCAACATCTTGTTCCCTGAATTATAATTGTCCGTCAAATCACCGGCGATTTGTTGGACGCCAACGTTATTGATTTTCTGACTTTGTAAAATGAACTGGGCGGCTTGTGTACCAGTCACATTATTTTTGCTTCTGATTTTGTCATATTTACGAAAAGTACTATTGACGTAAGCAGAAGCGATTCCGGAAATAGCTAATCCAGCAATAACTAAAAGAAACGTTGGATCTAAGCCATAAAAACCATATCCATACATAATCGTTTCACCCTTTCCTCATTGCTTTTATTTTACCATTGTTCGAGTAGAATAATTGTGAAAAGAGATTGAATATTTTAATTCTTTTTGACAAATTCTGATTTCAGCTTCATCGGACCAAACCCTTCGATTTTACAATCGATATTGTGGTCTCCTTCAACTAAACGGATATTCTTCACCTTTGTTCCTTGTTTGATAGGTGAGGAAGCTCCTTTTACTTTTAAATCCTTGATAACGGTCACACTGTCGCCATCTGTTAAACGATTGCCGTTTGCATCAAGTACTACTAGGCCTTCTGCTTCTGTTTCTTCTGATGGTGTCCATTCGTTTCCACATTCAGGACAAATCAATAATCCCCGATCTTCATAAGCATATTCTGAACCACATACTGGGCAATTTGGTACTGTCATGTTGTTTCTCCTTTTTGTTCGTTATTGAGCAATATTATAACGGAAAAATAACAGTTTGAAAAGAGCAACTTATTATCAGAGCTCCTAGACTACCTACGCTGATTCAATCTCACTGACCTTGATTGCACATACACCTGATAAAAAGACAATCAACTTCGATGAGTAAATGGTCAAGGCAGAAGTAACCTGATTGCCGAAGAGGTCACTTCTGCCCCCACCATTTATTCGTGCCAAAGGGAATAAATAAAAGAGCATGTAACGTTTGCTTAAAATTCTCGATTTACTACTTGGAGTACACTTTTAACGTGTATAATTGGTGCAAGCTTCTTGTATTTCTTTGTAGATCTCTGCCACTTCTTGCAGGTCTTTTGCATTTGCGCCACTTGCCAAAGGATGGCCGCCACCATGATGTCGTTTGGCGATCTCGTTGATGACTGGTCCTTTTGAACGTAAACGTACACGATAATAGCCCTCTGGTTGTTCGACAAAAATCGCCCAAGCTAACACTTCGTCAATCACACCAGGTAAAGAGACGACAGCTGCGGTCTCTGAATCGACGATGCCATACTTGCCTAACAATTCTTGTGACAATATCACTTTTCCGGCACCTTTTTCGTCAACTTCGATCGTTTGATAGACACAACCGGATAGTTTCGCTACTTTCATGGTGATTTGTTCGATTTCACGATTCAATTTGCTTGCGTCGAAAGAATACTTTCTTAACTCTGCTGCTAGTTCTAACGTGCGTCCTGTTGTTGAAGGATATAAGAACCTTCCAGTATCACCAACGATTCCTGCATACAATAAACGAGCAGAGTCGCTGTTCATTTTCAGCTCATCAGGGAACAGCAAAGCAAACTCAGCGATCATTTCACTACAGCTGCTAGCTTTCGTATCTACCCAAAGTAAATCACCATATGGTTCATCATTCGGATGATGATCGATTTTGATCACTTGATCCCCTAAGGAATAGCGCTTATCATCAATACGTGGCGCATTCGCTGTGTCTGTCACGATGACTAATGCCCCTTGATAAAAGGCATCGTCGATTTCTTGCATTTCTGTTAAATAACGTAAGCCCTCAACGTCTTTTCCAACTTGACGAATTTCTTTTTCTGGAAAACTATTACGTAATAACTCGGCTAATCCCACTTGTGAACCTAAAGCATCTGGATCAGGTCTTTGATGTCGGTGGATCACGATTTTTTGATATTTTTTGATTTCATTCAAAATCTGTTCTTGTATGGTCATTTTCTTTCCTACTCTCTACGAACGTTCCATCACTTGGCAGACGACAATGGCTTTAGCCACGATCGTGTTTTCTATAAATACTTCTACATCAAGTTTAGCGGATCTTCTACCGATTTCTAAAACTCTTGGACGAATGTCTAACTCACTTTCGATCTGGATCAGACGAAGGTAATGTAGATTCATTTGCTCCAACAAGATATTCCTGCGTTGATTCATGATCATTGTTTTTTGAGCAACATCTGAAATGATTTCACTTAACACCCCAAAAGAAATCGTTCCAACACCTGTTACCATTTGTGGCGAAACCTCAAATTTGAACTTAGGCGTCGTCAATCGATTGCCTTCACGATCTGTATCGATCGTTTGGATCGCCCCTGAAATCTGATCAGAAATCGTATCAGCGATTTGCGGTTGACGTTGCACCAATTGCATCGCCTTCATGACATCTTGCCGTGTGATCAATCCTTCTAACGTCAAATCATCGGAAACGACTGGCATGACTTCTAAACCATCCCAAATCATTTGATGTCCGACAGAAGCGACGCTCATCGTTTTCTTGACACTGATGGGATCTTTGGTCATGACCCGATCAATGACTTGTGTCGGTGCTTTACCTACGACATCTTTTGCCGTAATGATCCCCATCAAACGCATGTGATGATTCACCACTGGGAAACGAGAATGTTGGGTTTCTTCTGAAATCCGTTGATAATCAGCCACCGTATCCGACTGTAACAAATAATGTGTTTTCTGGGCAGTCAAATAAATATCACCGACGAGCATGATATCTTTTTTGATCAGTTGGTCACTAAGCGCTCGGTTGATCATCGTCGCTACGGTAAAGGTATCATAGGTCGTACGTAAAATCGGCATAGCTAATTCATCCGCTAATTTGGCAATCTCAGGCGTCGTATCAAAACCACCCGTGATTAACACTGCTGCGCCATCCTCAAGTGCTAATTTTTGCACTTCTGTACGGTTACCAACAATCATCAATGAACCTGGAGTGATATAGCGTTCCATGGCGTGTTCGGTCATCGCACCTATGACAAATTTATTCAAGACTTTATCTAGACCGACTGCTCCGCCTAAAACATCGCCTTCAATGATCCGCACGACTTCGCCAAATGTCAATCGTTCGATATTTTTCTTCAATTTACGTTCGATCCGAATCGTTCCTACTCGTTGGATCGTTGACACTAATCCTACATTTTCAGCGTCTTTAATTGCTCGATAGGCCGTTCCTTCACTGACATTCAATTCTTTGGCAATACTACGGACAGATATTCGATTCCCCACTGGTAGGCTTTCGATATATTCTAAAATCAAATCATGTTTTGTCGCCATCTCTTTCCCCTACACTTCCAGCGTTTCCGAAACGCTCATTATTTTTCCTTCGGTGTCTGCTAATAAATCGATGAATACTTGCGGATCTTGTTCAATGACAGGAAAGGTATTGTAATGGATAGGCACGACTTTCTTCGCTTTGATTCGCTTTGCCGCACGAGCCGCATCCTCAGGCCCCATTGTATAATTGTCGCCAATCGGTAAAAAGGCTACATCGATCATAAACTGTTCACCTAAGAGCGCTAAATCGCTAAAATCTGCGGTATCACCCGCATGATAAATCGTCTTCCCATCTGCTTGGATCAGAATACCACTAGGCTCTCCCATATAACGCGAAACACCATCGATTTCAATACTTGAACTATGCTGTGCATGGACAAATTTGACTGTGCCAAAAGGAAACTCCCTTTTGCCACCGATATTCATCCCAAAAGAGTTCGCTCCTTGCTGTTGTGCATAATCAGCGATTTCGACAATACTGATGATGGTCGCCTTATTGTTCTTCGCAATCGGCAACATGTCTCCAATATGATCAGCATGTCCATGGGTGATCAATATCCAGTCCGTCTGGACTTCATCCACTTTTAAATCAGTCATAGGATTCCCAGTAATAAATGGATCTATCAGCACTTGTTGGCCATTTTTCATTTCCAGAGAAATACAAGAATGTCCATGATAAGTAATCTTCATCTTCTCACTCCTCAACATTTTGGTCACTGACTCTTTCGTTTTCATTTCGATCATTCACACAATTAGTAGTACAGTATATCCTATTCAATTGTAACAGATAATACAGGTTGTACCAAGTATCAAGTGAGCGTGTACTTACGACTGAATACCCAGATAAAAGAATGTTTCGTCTATGATTGACAGTTTCTGTTTATTGTTTGATCACTGTGAATAAAACCAGAATGACTACGAATCTGTAATGATGCTCAAAATAAAAATACCAATAGTAGAAATTAAGGCTCTAGTTTCTACTATTGGTATTTTTATTTAAGTTGAAATGCCTTATACGGCTTATAAGATTGAACAAATCCACAACACTTTTTTAGATAGAGGAGTGATAAAAAATAAAAAAAACGAAGTTTGCTAACTATTTTGAAAATTTCTTCTTTTCCAGTTTAGTGATGGAGAAATTTTTTTAAGATATTCTCAGCATTTAGCAGACCATAATCTTTCATGTCTATCACTTCAATAACCTTTGTAGGATACTCTTTTATGATAGTTTCTCTCATAGAAGACAGCTCTGGAGATAATAGAATAACATCGGCAGCCTTTGCATACTGATCCAACTTAGAAATGCTATGCATGTCAACATGAACAAGTAAATGTTGTTTTTTTGCGAAGTTGTTCATCTTTGTTACTAACAAATTGCTATAAAGGGTACTATCTGTACTCATTGAAGTTACGCCAAAAATGATGATCTGTTTCTCTTTCATTTGATTATTTCCCAAACCAAGTTCTTTTTCCATTATAGACACTTCCACCTTTCCATCGTATATATTCAATGATCTCGCTCCTATAAAAGAAAAGCTATACCAAACATATCCATCATCTGAACATCTTTTGATACAGCTTTTCATTTTTTATCTTTTGCCGCGACGTTGTGTCGCTTCCATGATGACTGGTAAAATCACTGGACGGCGTTTGGTTTGTTCAAACAAATAGCGACCTAATTGATCACGTATTTCTTGTTTCAGTTTGCTCCATTCGAAATCATCGCTTTCTAAATGTTTCCCTACAATGGTTTCGATCATGTTGCTACTTTCATTGATCAAATCACGACTTGCTTTGACATAAACAAATCCTCGTGAAGTGATTTGCGGTTTTGAGACGATTTTCTTTTCACGACGACTGATTGTCACTACTGCAACAAAAATACCGTCTTCAGATAAGATTTTACGGTCGCGTAAAACAATGTTCCCAATATCACCAACGCCTAGTCCGTCGATCATGACATTTTCAGCACTTATCGTACCTGCCACACTCATCCGCTTGTTTTTATATTCTAAAACATCTCCACGTCCAGTGATATAGATATTTTTGTAGGGGATACCAACTGCATGGGCTAAGTCTGCGTGGGCAGCTAATTCACGGTATTCTCCTTGAACTGGGATGAAATATTTAGGTTTCATGAAATTCAACATCAATTGTAAGTCATTAGGATTTGCATGACCGGAAACCCGCAGGTTGTCAGAGATTTGTTTGACTATTCCACCTGCTCGGTAAATGATATCTTCTGTCTTAGCAACCATCGTTTCCATCGCAATACTTGGTGTCGTTGTGATATAAACAAGATCGCCTTCTTTGATCTTGATATGACGGTGCGCACCATTCGCCATTTTTTGTAAAGACTTGATTGGTTCACCCATACGGCCTGTTTCTAAAATAATCAGTTCTTCAGGCTCATAGTTTTTCATATCTTTTAATGTGACCAATAGGTCCTCACTTGGTAATTGAAGTTTTTCTAAGCGCATAGCTGTTCGGATGATCCGTTCAAAGTCTTGACCAGTCAACACGACCTTACGTCCTGCTTTGGCAGCGGCGTCTAAGATTTGTTGGACACGTTGAAGATTACTTGCAACACAAGCAACGATGATCCGTCCTTCCCAATATTTGATGGTATCAAATACTTCATCAGCGATTTGGAACTCAGAAACAACAGGGGTCGCGTTTTCTGCATTTGCTGACTCACTCAGTAAAGCTAACACGCCTTCTTTCCCAATCTCTGCTAAACGAGCGTAATCCGTTTGGTACATTGGGATCGCCATTTGGTCAAATTTGAAATCACCCGTATAAACGATATTTCCTTCTTGGGTTTTTAAATTGATCCCAACTGAATCTGGGATCGTATGGGTAGTGCGGAAGAAGCTAACGATCGTTTCACCGAAATCGATCTCTGTATGCTCATCTACTACATGAAAATCCTTGAATCCTTTTGCAGCATCATTGCGATTGACATTCAATTTTGCCAATTCGATCGTCAACTCTGTTCCGAACACAGGTACAGAAATCTTTGACAATAAATAAGGCAACGCCCCAATCGCATCTGCGTGACCATGTGTCAGAAAAACACCTGCTACACGATCGACATTATCTTCTAAATACGTAAAATCAGGAATCACAACGTCAATCCCTAATAATTCGTTTTCAGGATACTTCAGACCACAGTCTAAAATAAAAATAGCTTCCCCTACTTCTGCAATGTACAAATTTTTTCCGTTTTCGCGTACACCGCCTAAAGGGATAATCTTAATGGTACTCACAAATTTCACCTCTTCTTATGACATCTTCATTTAACGATGTCGATTCTCTATTTTATTTAAACGATCCATTTTCTGAGTGCCTGGTTTTCGGATGATTTCACTAAGTACTAAAATCCATCTTAATTTTACAGGCGTTTAGGATCTTTTTTTGACACAAAAAAATCGGGATTGCTTCAGTTGCTCGATCAACTGCTCCACATCATTATACAACAAATCAAACAAATCGCTAGCATGTACGATTGTTTCTGTCTCCATGTTTTTCCCAGACCATTTTTTCTTCTTTCATTTTAGAAGATACTTCGTCTATTTTACCATAAATTACTCAATAACTATAGAATGTTTTTCATTTCCTGCTCCATTTGCCTTGTTTTTAGGCTTCAACTCTCTCTGGTCGTGGTCTCTTTTTAAGGTAGGCTTAAGCTACTCCCTTTATTCTATTTTTTGTACTCATTTCGAAAGGAGATCGAACCAATGAATTTTTTCAAACGAGCATTAAAAAGTACAAAAGTAAAATGGGGGCGTTCTTTACTATTATTAGCAGTTTTTACAGCAATCCTTGTCTTCGTTCTTGCTGGACTAACCATACGTAGTGCGGCTCAACAAGCCGCAGAGCAAGCTCAAAAAGATGTCGGCGCGACCGTCACTTTAAGTGCGAATCGTGAAGCGGCTTTTCAAAAACAAACGGAGGCAACTGATACTGAATCCGGTGGGCGACCAGATCCTGGAAGTTTCTCCCTCACACCTGTTTCAGTCAGCGATGCAGAAAAGATCGGAGCACTAGATAATGTAGCAAGTTTTTCCTTCGAAAGCTCTGCATCAGCTTTAGCCAATAGCGGGATCACTGCCATTTCAAGCTCTGATACCTCAGAAACATCAGAAGAAACTGAGACTGATACTACGACTGATGCTGCACCAAACGGTGAAAACATGGGTGGAGCTATGGGGGGTGGCAAACCACAAATGATCCAAGCAGACTTTCAAATCAGCGGGGTATCCGATACAGCCCAAACCAGTAGCTTTACGGATGGCACAGCAAAAATCATCGAAGGCGAAGGAATCACTGATAGCGACAAAGATACGAACAATGTCGTGATCGACTCTACTTTAGCTAGCGCAAATGACTTATCCGTAGGGGATACTTTCGTTATTACTAGCACTGAAGATGAAGAAACAACTTATGAAATGACGATTAAAGGAATCTATGAGTCGAGTGAAACAAGTAGTAGCATGGGAATGAATTTCAATTTCATGAATCCAGCGAACACTTTGTATACTTATTATACGTTTGCTAATACATTGAATGGTTCTTCAGAAGATGACACAATCGACTCTGCGGTTTATACGCTGACCGATCCCAATAAAATGGCAGATTTTATCACTAAAGCAGAAAACCTGATCGATACATCAACGTTCAGTCTTCAATCAAACGATACGATGTTCCAAGCAATGCTTGAACCACTTAACAACGTGGCCAGTTTTTCACAAAATGTCGTTTTACTCGTTGCGGTGGCTGGAATCATTATTTTGACTTTGATCATCATGATCACGATCCGGGAACGCCGCCATGAATTAGGCGTATTGCTTTCATTAGGCGAATCCAGAAGCAAAATCGTCCTTCAATTGTTTACAGAAGTGGCCATATGTATGATCGTCGCGTTAGGTGTGGCTTCATTCAGTGGAAATGTCGTTGCAAATGCTGTCGGTCAACAGTTGCTTGATCAACAAACTGAAACGTCAACCGACTCACCTGCCGAGCAACAAGGAGAGCAGATGCCTGGTGGTGGCAATCGTGGACCTGGCGGACAACCAGGTGGAACTAGTAATCCATTTACCGTTTCGGAACAAGTAAGCGACCTTGAAATCACCGTTCAACCAGCTCAACTTGGCCTACTAGCAGCTGTTGCATTTGGGATCAGCTTACTCTCCGTTTTTCTAGCCTCCATTGGCATACTACGATTAAATCCACGAAAAATTTTATTAAACTAAAGGAGGAATTGGATGTTACGTACAGAAAACTTGGGCTTCTGGTATCAGAATCCAACAGAAGCACTTTATAAAAACGTGAATTTATCCTTTGAAAAAGGGAAAATGTACGCCATATTAGGGGCAAGTGGTTCAGGAAAAACGACCTTCCTTTCGTTGATCTCAGGACTCGATACACCAAAAGAAGGGACTGTGTATTATGAAGAGCGCGCTTTAGCTAAAATAGGACTACGAAATTATCGTAAAAATGATGTATCCATTATTTTTCAAGCGTACAACTTATTGCCTTACCTTTCCGCTCTTGATAACGTCATTACCGCCATGGAAATTTCAAATACTCCTCAAAAAAATTATCGCCAAGTAGCACTTGATCGCTTGGCACGCGTTGGGATAAATGAAACTCTTGCAAAACAACAAGTCACTAAATTATCTGGGGGACAACAACAACGCGTAGCGATCGTCCGAGCGATTTGTTGCGAACATCAGTTGATCATCGCGGATGAACCAACAGGAAACCTCGATGAAACGACTTCACAAGAAATCGTTCAACTCTTCCAAGAAATCGCCCATGAGCAAGATCGCTGTATCATCATTGTGACACACGAATTAGAAGTGGCTAAAAAATGTGATGAAGTTTTTGAATTAAAAAACAAAACATTCGCGTCCATTGACATTGGATAACCGCTAAAAAAAGCGTCCACCTTATTGGTAGGACGCTTTTTTTTAGAATTTACAAGTAGACTATTTATGGTCTTTTTTTGAAAATTTTTCTTTTACATCTTCAAAGCCTTCTTTGATTTCATCGCCGATATTACGAGCTTTACTCTTGATATCCGCACCTGCAGATTGGGCTTTACCTTTTGTTTCTTTACTTTTATCACCTGTTGCTTTTCCATAGGCTTCCTTGCCTTCACCTGCAACTTTGTCTTTCAAATCTTTAGAGCGTCCTTCTAAATCTGCCATAATATTTCCTCCTCTAAAATTTGTCTTTCTAACCACTTTTAGAGTAACACCAATTATAAAAACAAACAAACAGTATGCTTATCCTAACATTCAGCTCGTTGCAATCATTTGCTCAAATGTTCCCCAAACTTTCACTTGTTTTTCTTGGACCATGATCGTTCCATTAGCAATCACCGTATCAATTTCTAAGGTTTCTTTATCAAGTAAACAAAGATCCGCATCTTTCCCGACAGCGATTCTTCCCTTTTGGTCCAGTTTCAGGACTCTTGCAGGATTGGATGTCACAGCTCGTAAGGCAATCTCTAAGGGGATGTCTTCTTTTTGAACGGCTTCTTTGATGCCAACCAGTAAGGATTTCGCACTACCGACGCCCATACCGATAAAATGGTTCTCTTGGTCAAAATATGGGAGACTACCTTGTCCATCGGAGGTCAAGGTGAAGTTATCAAGAGAGACTTGTGCTTCCAATAACTGCTTCAATGCTTTACTAAAACGAACTTCACCATCGGTCTTTTCCCAAAAATCAGGATCTTCACTTGCAGTGAAATCGATCGTTCCACCTTTTTTTGCAAATTCGATACATGCAGCTAATAATTCAGTTGTCCGATTCGCATGCGTCGGATAAAACTGAGTAATAGGGATTTCTGTTTCTTCAACCACACGATTCAATAATTCCAATTTTCGACTTCCGCTACCTAAATGGACATTCATTATTCCTGCTTTACCTGATAACATGCCCCCAACACGAGCATCCGCCACTGCCCGAGCAAACTCGTCGAATGTTGGTTGAGAAGAGCGATGATCAGAGACAGCGATTTCTCCGATCCCAATGATCTTATCAATAGTAAGAAAATCTTTGATCAATGAATCAGTCACCGTTTTGACCGGCAACCGATAAGAACCAACATAAACATACGTAGTCAATCCTTCTGCCTCTAGCCCTCTTGCTTTACTGATCAAAGCAGTCATATCTCGACCTTCGCCATCTGTCCCGATACAACCTACGACTGTTGTCACTCCTGCTGTCGTTAGTTGACTAAGTGTGACTTCTGGTGTGCGATTATGATAGCCGCCTTCGCCGCCGCCACCTAAAATATGGAAATGGGCATCAATAAAACCTGGGGTCAAGAGTTTTCCTTCTCCTGAAATTTCTTCCACGATCAATTCTTCGTAACCGCCAGATAGTTGATCTTCCAAGGCAATGATTTTATTTCCTGCCACTAATACATCCTTCTTACCAAGATATTCTGGTGCATAGACATCGATTTGTCGAATGAGTTTCATCCGTGATCCTCCTCTTTATAAAATAGTCTGTATCTTTTCATACACACAAAGGGTTGTTTGAAAAGCAATCTAGCGATCCTACGTCGCTCTTTTAGAAATAAGCGAGAAAGTCCCAAAATATGAAGATACTTTCGGATTTTCTCGCTTATTATCTCAGCGTTACATATGGGTAGCACCGTTTCTTTGATTGCTATCAATCAGTTCTTATTTGTTTTATTGAAGGCCGATCGCGATCGCAATCATAATGAAGATTGTTCCTAAAACAAAGAAGAATCCTTGCATTTTGATTTGGAATCGTGCCCATTTTGCCCATTCGATCCGTGCCACACCTAAGACGCCGATCAAGCTAGCAGAAACTGGCGTGAACGCATCCATGAATCCTGAACCTAATTGATAAGCCAATACGGCAACTTGACGAGAGACACCAACTAAATCAGCTAACGGTGCCATGATTGGCATCGTCAATGCCGCTTGTCCAGAATTTGAAGTGACGACTAGATTGAACAAACTTTGGAACACATACATCGCCCATGCACCAATAACTGCCGGTACACCAGTCAGCGCTGTTCCTATACCATGCAAAATTGTATTAAGCGCAGAAGGTACAGAAGCATCTGATCCACCTAATACAAGCAAGATTCCTTTTGCCATCCCAACAACGATTGCTGTTCCAGCTAGATCTGCTGCCCCAGATTGGAAAGAAGAGGCAATATCATTGACCGTCATACCGTCTAATTTGAATAAAACAGCAATGATCCCTGCGACTAGTCCCATTACAAAAAATTGAGAGGCGATTTCTGGGATATAATAGCCTTTTTGAGTAACTCCCCAAACGATCCAAACTAAAACGATCAACATTTCCGCTAAAATCAATTTATGGCCTAATGTAAATGGTTTTTGTTCATCGGATGTTTTCTTCAAATGGTTACGGAAGTATTCGTCAGATTTATACGTTAATGAACTTTCCGGATTCTTCCGAACTTTTTCTCCATAGATCATTAAGTAACCAGCCGATAACGCAGTCACGACGACCCACATGATCAATCGGAAGGTTGCGCCTGATAAGACTGGAATACCTGCGATCCCTTGAGCAACGGCGACACTGAACGGACTCATCCATGACGTGGCATTCCCGACTTGTGACGCCACATAGGTGACTGTAACGGCGACGATCGAATCATAGCCTAAGGCAATCACAAAAGGTACCATGACCATTGAGAATGGAATGACTTCTTCAGCCATACCGAACGTTGCGCCTCCAAATGAAAAAGCAAAGAATAAGAGCGGTAAAGCTAAACGTTCTAGGCCACGTGTCTTATTGATAAAAGCATAAATACCTGCATCAATGGCACCTGTTCGCATGATGATCCCAAATGCCCCACCCACGACTAAAATAAGTGCAGCAATCCCGACTGCTGAACCATATTTATCGCCTGATACTAGACCTTCAAAAACAAAGTTCAAAAAGCCAAAACCACCGAAATCATCGGTTCCCCATAGTTTTGCTGTTTTATGCAATTTCTTTGAGGTATCATAGATGTCTTCACCATATTCATCGTATAAAACATCATCTGTCAGTGAGATTTCATCTAGTTTCTCTTGGGTCAAGTTTTTTTCACCAGCTGCCAAGACTTCTTCTAATCCTTCTTCAGGAACAGCTAGCTTTTCTCTTTCCTTTGGATCATTTTGTAATTCTTCCAGTTGATCAAATACAAAAGACTTATCTAATTCATAAGCATAACGAAACGAATCTTGGCGTAATACTGTTCTGGTACTAGTTTCTCCATTTGCATCTTTGTATTCTATATCTTGCGTACTGAATCTCCCCGCTGGTACGATAAATGTTAATAACCAGGCAAGTACAACTACACCAAAAATAATGACATACGTATGCGGTGTCGTCATTTTGGTAAAGTCTCGTTTTTTCTTTACTGAAGAATTTTTTCTCTTCAAAACTCGTTCTTCCTTTCTTGCTACGTTTTTGTCAATAATGAATAAGCAAATAGATTATACAGTAAAATGTTCTATACCACATGAATAAACAATTAAAAAAATCTAGTGATTTTAGTTATCTTCAAGACACATTTTAATAAAAAAGCTGTTCTCAAAGCCATAGCACCTATAAAAATGGATTAAAATTCTTTTTTTATTTTTACAATGTAGCTATTTCCGATCATTTATTTTCATTTCTATTTACGTATAAACAAAGATTTTTTAAGAGATTAACAAATATTTATACATTTCCATCCGTACTCCTTTCCTATTTGAACCGATGTTTTTAATTGAATTTCTGCCTCTCTCTTACTCTCTTTTTATTTTCATTAGGTATCTTCATTGCAATATTCATAACAAATGTACTATAATTGGAGTGTAAAGAGTTTTGGGGAAGACTCTTTCATCAACGTGTATAAAGAGACAAGAAAGAATCATCACGATTCTTTCTTGTCTCTTTTTCGGGCTCTTATCCTTCTCTCTTTAGTCATTCACCAACAAATAATAAACTGAAAAATAAACGATTTGCTGTAATAAAATTAAGGTGGCTAACGAAGCTGTGCCACATATAGCTGGCTCAAACTTAGGAACCGTAAGGACGGCATCGTCTATCGTTGCATAGTTATCTAATACTAGATCTGCATATTCATATAAGCGCAAACCACTACTATGTCTTGACTTGATACTTCGGGATAAATCAAAACCTGTGATTACGATCAATAGGTGACCTTGTTCTTTGACCCATTCCGCCAGTTCAATGATTGCAGGATTTCTCCCTTCATTTGATAAGAGAAGAAAAATATCCTCGGGTTGCGCATTGATTTGTTCAATGATTGCTTGGCCCGTTCCTTCCAGTGACTCATAAATTCCCGCTGCAGGGTGTTCAATCAACTGAGTTGGCAAGATTTTGGGAGATTGTTGCCAAAATTCATAGGCAATACCTTGCAAAGTATGGCTAGCAAAAATATGTAAGCATCCTCCTCGATGAATCTGTGTAGCGATCCAACGTCCCGCTTGTTCCATCAAGGGTTCCTCGATCCTTAATTTTCGTTCAAGTTGTTGACAATAATCAAAATAGGGTAAGCTCATTCTTTTCTCCTCTTCTTCTGCTATTTCAGAATAGAGACAACTATCAAAAAGAAAAATACAAAAAGATGAGACGAAGCAATTGCTCAGTCTCATCTTTACCTTAACCACTTATTCATTACACTCCAGCGAAAGATCTGATGTAGCAGCATCTTGATGTTCTTCGGCTTCAGTGTAAAAGATAGGAACGATGTATCGCTAAAAGCAAGTCTTTCAAACGGATTAAACAAACTGCTTGCTTGAATATACATCTTTTTTGACATAGTAAATAAATCGCCTTGCTTCCTCCGCTTTTTCTATTCATAAGGTAGAAAATCTTCCTTAAATCAGGTACAATAAATGCGGTCGGTGCGCTGCATCGACTATGGCAAAATGATCGGTCAGGGTGTATACGTGTGACTGGTCATTCCTTGATAGTTAGTTGCCGCTAACTATCAAGGAGCCTTTTTTTTAGTTATTTCTATCTGCATCTATTGTAAGGAAAGTGCGAAACAAGTGCAAGTATCAAAATATCAGCGGTCAGATCTTGTCCGTCTTTCTGAGACATCCTTTGAGCGGTTCGGAGAAGCCGCATGTTTGCCTTTTTTGACGACATGAAATTTTTTGAGTAGATACGGGATATAGGCAAAAAGGTACAGCAAAAGAAAAGCTGCCGCAAAAAGAAATGCCTGTTGATCTCCCCACAAAAGAATGATGATCAAACTACCGATCGCCACTGTTGCTAAGTACCAAATAAAAATCAAAAAGGTTTCTTTTATTCTGACCATATAAAACATCGTAAACAAACTAATAAATAATACTGGCAGTAAAAACAGCCAATTATTCCCCTCCATCAACCATTTCAATCCATCAAGAAACGTTTGTGCAATGTTGATTAGAATCCCCATGTAAGCAATACACCTCATTTACTATTCTTTTCTCAAGATTTTATTTCTCTAATTGTTAAGTTTTTAGTCCAGAGAATGACTTAGATCAATGAGGTATTGTTTCAGCTGCTCGCTGATTTCAGGATGACCTAAACCGTATTCGATACTTGTTTTTAGATAACCAAATTTATCACCGACATCATATCTAGAGCCTTTGAATTCTCTCGCATATACGGGTTGCTTTTTATTTAATTCATCAATGGCATCCGTCAATTGAACCTCATTTCCAGCTCCAGGTTTTTGTGTTTCTAATAATTCAAAAATTTCTGGTGTCAATAAGTAGCGCCCAATAATTGCTAAATCACTCGGAGCTTCTTCAGGTGTTGGTTTTTCGACGAATCGTTTCACTTCATACAAGCCTTCAGATTCTTTTGTTTCTGGATCGATGATCCCATATTTTGACGTGTCTTCATGAGGGACTTTCATGACTGCTACAGTCGAACCTTTTGTTTTCTCGTAATCTAAGATCAATTGTTTTGTCAGTGGAATCTCATCTTCCATCAAATCGTCCCCAAGCATAACGATGAATGGTTCATCTCCAACAAAAGTTTTCGCTTGTAATACCGCATGACCTAATCCTAAAGGATGGGACTGACGGATAAAGTGGAGATTGACATTCGTTGTTTCTTCGACTAATTTTAGCAAGTCGAATTTATTTTTTTCTTGTAGATTCAATTCTAATTCGATATTCGAATCAAAATGGTCTTCAATCGGTCGCTTTTCTTTGCCGGTAACGATCAAAATATCTTCGATCCCCGAAGCTAAAGCTTCCTCTACGATAAATTGGATCGTTGGTTTATCAACGATCGGCAACATTTCTTTTGCCATTGCCTTTGTAGCAGGTAAAAAACGTGTACCTAGACCTGCTGCAGGAATGACTGCTTTTCTTACGATTTTATTCTCCATATGCGTATTTATATACTCCATTCTGTTGATTTACTGAAATTCGTTTTCCATCTTGCCATCACGCAACATGATTTCTTTTGCTGCTTGTTTAATATCCTTCCCTTGATAAAGGACCTGATAGATTGTTTGAGTGATGGGCATCTCTACACCTAGTTGCTCAGCCAGCTCAACCGCCGCTTTTGTTGTCGATACACCCTCCACGATCATCCCCATATTTTCCAGGATTTGATCTAATTTTTGTCCTTCACCCAGCATATGCCCCGCGCGCCAATTTCGTGAATGGACACTGGTACAAGTGACGATCAGATCACCAACACCGCTCAATCCAATAAAGGTCAAAGGGTTCGCGCCCATCGCTACACCGAGACGACTGATTTCAGCTAATCCTCTTGTCATGATCGCCGCTTTCGCATTGTCACCAAAACCAAGACCGTGGATCGCGCCGGCACCGATTGCAATGATATTCTTCAATGCTGCACCTGTTTCCACACCGATCACATCATTATTTGTATAGATTCGGAAATAATCATTCATAAATAATTCTTGCACATAAGTAGCTGCTTTTTGATCAACACTTGCAGCAGTGATCGTTGTGATATCGTGGACCGCCACTTCTTCTGCGTGACTAGGGCCTGATAAAACAACGATAGATTGTCGTTTTTCTTCTGGGATTTCTTCGGCAATCACTTCTGATATCCGTTTATGCGTGTCTTGCTCTAATCCTTTACTGGCATGGATGATCACTGGTTTTGTCGTTAAATGTTGTAGCAATTCTTGTGCTACAGCACGGATTGCTTTCGTCGGTACGACAAATAATACTGCATCTACCTCTTTGACAGCTTCAGCCAATTCTGTGTAACCGATGATCGATTCTGGTAAATGTAATTCAGGTAAATAGTGTTTATTCGTATGATACGTATTGATTTCTGTGATTTGTTCTGGAACATTCCCCCAGATACGGACGTCATGTCCATTTTCTGCTAAGGTTTGAGCTAAAGCAGTTCCCCAAGAACCAGGGCCTAATACTGCAATTTTTTGTTTCATGGAAATTCCTCCAAAATTCATAGTTAATTTCTATTATAGTATACATTAACAAAATACAGGACTTATTTTCATTGTTTTTAGCTTTTGTTTAAAAAGAGCTTGGGATAGAAGTGTTTAGCTGCGAGAAATAAGGCGCTATCCAACAAAATTGTTTTCAAATTTTTTTTGAATAGTGTCTTGTTTCCGAAGTGGTTACTTTTGTTCCCACCGTTTATTCGGTTTTAGGGGGTGCGAGAAGACAAATGTCCCAGAAGCATTTAATTCAGCGATTTATTCCTTGATTTAACTTAAATAGAAATTATAATGTTGCAATACCATACAAGATGTTTTTTTGGTCTATTCCAATGATATAGTCTATTTATCAACAGTCGAACTAAAGGAGGTGCATCTTATGTGGTCAGTTACTCCACCAATGTAAGTGCAAGTTTCAAGAATAAACAAAATCCTCAAGAATAAAAAAACGAAAATCGTCGTTCAACAAGCGATTTTCGTTTTTTTATTTATTTTTCTAAAAAATCAGCTGCCTCTGCCCATCTCTTCTATTTATCGTAATTCTTTCTCGATGATTTTTTTATACATAGCGATATCGTAACCAAATAATTCTTTCCTTATGTTAAACAATTCACAAAAATCAAAATTAAAGGATACCCTCATTTTGAAGCAATCAATTTGGGATAGTTTCTCATGGCTGATATTATATAAAATCACATCACGTTTATTATAGTTGCTGGGAATGGTTTCCGGATTGAATTGTTGAATGTCCAGGGTGTTTCCAAATTCTTGTTCTAACATTTCCTGTGCCCATAAGAAGTCCGTACAGACACCTGTCAGTAAAAAGACTCTTTTTTCATTTTTACTCCGATAAGTCAAAAAATAAATTTTTGTTGCTAAATACCGAAAATGATCATCTGAAAATGCTAGGTTCAATCCTGAAAAATCATTCCAGTCCATAAAGATCTGCTTGATTTTCTCAAAGAAAGCTTGAGGAATCTCTGCCATATCTGTCCCTTCCACAACATGTTCTTCAGGAATCAGCTGTTGAAAATTAAAATGACATTTCCGCAAAAACATCAAAGTTAGTACTTCGATGGTTCGTTGATTATTAGAAAAGTTAGGAATATTACGTTCCATCTTGTCGATCAGATACTCATACTTGATCTCTGGGAACTCTTTAGTAAAAGCGATATAGCATTGATAATTCTTTTCATGTGCATTTATTTCATAAAAATTTTGGTTTAAAAAATTGAATACGATCGTACAATAGTTTAAGTTTCGTTCATCTGGGCTTAAAAACATTTGTTTCAAAAAGGCGACAAGACGATCTTCTATCTGATGATAAATAGGTGTGCATTTATACATCTCTAACTTTTTTATATCTAGATTGTCTTTCAACTTCATTTTTCGATCAAACATCAGTTGAAGTAAAATCTGTGCGTATTCTTTTGAGAAATCTGAAAATAAACATTTTTGTTCTTTTTCGATTTGTTGAAACAAATGATTTATTTTGTACTGACTTGTTTTTGACACCTTAACTACTTGAATACCGCTCTTCATTTGAAAAAGTGCAATTAAAAACCGTAAGCGATACTCATCTTCTACCTTCTTATCATTGAGGTCGATGCCATAAGAGGCGACATAGGACATCACCTCTTTTTTTAGTTGATATGCTTTGGAGGAAGAGATATATTCTTGCTTGGCAAAACCTAGGGGATTCGAAAAATCGGTTTTAAAGAAATACATACACGCTTTGATAAATGGTGAATATTGATAGACTTTCTTCATATACGTTCGTTTATTTCTTTTATACTTATGTCTGATCAAATACCCTGTTGGATTTGATTCAATCAACGGATCAGTCTCATCGAATTGTAGATTGATTGCTTTTATGTCTCCTTTTATCGTTGAAACAGAAACATTCAATTGTTGAGACATCTCCAGCGAAGTCAAACTTGATTTTTCCCATAATAGATTAATAATAGTTACTTTTCGAAAAATTTCTTTCTCTAAATATTTTCTAAACACTATTACTCCCCCACCCACCTGTTAAATTAAATGGATAATATCATTAAAAAATCAAGTTGAAGTAAAAGTTTCATAAAATTTAAAAAAATTTATTTTTTTGTAAAAAAAGAGGAAGAACGTGGCATCACTTCTGTTCTCCCCCTTTTACTTATTATAAACTAGCTTAGCTCTTCTCTTGTTCAACCAACTTCCTTTTGATTTTACCTATATAAATACACAGACCTAGAATAATCACTAATAAGACACACCCAGTTATCATCATCCATTTGTACTTTGCAAAAAAACTAGGCTGACTTTTTATCAATATATCTGTTTGGTTTAATTTTTTGCTTATGTTGTTTTTTACTGTGAATTTCCTTGTTAACTTCCAGTGATGTTCCCCTTCATCCGCTTCAAATGTCGCAACATACACTCCCGGTAATAATGCTTTACCGTCTAATGGTATCCTATAGTTCAATACCGTATTTGGAGCAATCGAGCCTTCCGGCTGGTTTGCTTGATACATAACTTCTTGATCATCTTCTTTCGTAATGATTGCTTTGATGTTGGTTAGCCGGATTAATTTGGGTTTAGGATTTTGGATTTTCTCTGTAAAAACATTTCGCGTATTCACTTGTTCTGCTTGCGCATCTAAAAGTTTTAATGTTGATGGAATTTGCTCCGGATCACTTGATTGCAAAACTAAACCGATTTCTCTCGCAAAATTATTTTGAATATTGCCTTCTTTGTTTGCTTCATTATTCTGAACTACCCGGATCGCTCCAATGGTAATCCCAGATAGATTCTTTTCAGGCATTTTGATTTTCACTTGTAATTCATGCGTTTGCTTTGGAGAAATTTTGATTTTATTTTCTGATATTTTTACTAGATCTTCTATATTGACTTGCGCGTTATTTGCTAAACCCTTGACCGATTTATCATACTCAATGACCCCGATACTGTTCGTATTTCCTTGATATAAAGTTGTGTCTAGCATGATCGTCTGATCCGAGATATTTTCGATTTTAAGATGCAACGTCTGTTCTTGTTTTGGTTCCATTTGTAAATCAAAATAGGAGACCTGTTTATTTATTTGATTGTCCGGCAATTGCGTGGACACCAAAAATGGAATATTCTGAGAAGCTGAGTTTTCATCACTAAACACAGGTACGTCACATAGATGAGACAAAACAAGTAAAAATAAAAACATGGCTATATTTTTTTTGATTTTCACTGGGCAGTTCCTTTCTGTCAAGGGCAGTTCTTACAATGTATCAGAAAACGTCCAAGTCAATTGCGCATGATAGGTATCCGCTTCTTTTTTTGCTGCAGCAGGAATACTTAATTTGTATTGATTGATTGGCAATGTTGAAATTCCTAATCCCTCTCCTGGACTCGCTTTGAATACTTCCACATCCACATCTGGAGTAATCACATAGTCTTGGGTGTTGATTACACCGCCTGTGGGTAGATCACCACCAATGTTTGTCACATTTCCTGTATTGATCGATAATTCTGCCCCTGCTAACTCAGCTTGATTGACTGAGGACGTAAATTGGGCAATTTGTTTTACTTTTAGTTTCCAACCTTTTGTTAGATCACCACGATTATCTGTGACTTGGATATCCGTAGTTGTTGGGTTAGATGCCTGATTACCATCTACTGTAGCGATTTGTTCGATGGATTGATCATATTTGATATTAGCAGTACCAAAATTCAGATTGGTTGGTAACTTGTTGGTTGCTAGGTTCAAATCTTCTCCATTTCCACCAGTTGGTGCTTGTAAAGTCACTGTGCCATCAGTTGTTGTATCGGCACTCACCGATGTTATACCTAAACTTGCTCCTACTAAGATACTCATACCTGCCATGACATATTTTTTTGTGATTACCATTATCTTATGCTCCTTTTCATTGTATAAAATATTTTATAGCTAGCCGACTTTGTTGCCACTTCAATTGTGATCAGTCTGCACGTCGTTCCTTTTCGCTTTCAGAAATGATCCATTGTGAGTTGTCTCTATCAACGATTGGCACAACGTTCTATGAATGAGCGCACAACTTAATCCTGATTCTTTTTTTGATCTCTCGTTTTCTGACTCCTCAGATTGAACACCCTCATGCTATCATTATCCATCGTCCGTTAGAGACTAATGGCTAGGGTGTTTCTGAAAGTGTCCAAGTGATTTTTGCCTGATAAGAATCAGCTATTTTCGGACTGTCACTTGGCAACTCCAACTTAAACTCGGTGAGTGGCAAAACGATCTGTCCCCGACTATTCCCTTTATCCACTCGAAATACTTCTTTTTCTTGCCCAACAGGAATATCAATTGTTTGATTACTTCCAGTACTTATCACTGCTCCCCCACTACTATTAGTTGCTGTCCCTGTTTCAAACTGGATGATTGACCCTGTTAATTGAAAGCCACTACTTATTCCAGTCAAGACATGGTCCTGAGTGACTTTTACTTTATAGCCGTCTCCATTGTTACTTCGATTGTCAGTGATATCGATTTTCCCTGTGGCATTTGTAGCAATCAATTGATTGGTTGTATATTGGATTGGGACATGGCCAAAATCAAGTATGGACGGATAGATTGATTGATCATTGAAAAGGCTCTCCTCAACCGTCACATTCATACTTTTCGATTTATGCTTATACGTATAGGTGAGAACATACTGTCCTTCTTCTTCTGTCAATTTTTGTGGATCAATATCAATCATATTCGCTCCTTCGATTTTTTGTGCAGTGACACTGACGTTTGTCTCGAAAAACGAAAGAGATGAATTGCTGCTACTATCTGATTCGATGATACAATCTAATCCATCATATTCATTCCATGTATCTTTGGCATAGATCGTAGGCAAGGAATGAAGCTGAATATCAAATACATTGACTGTCGCCACAGACTCCGCATCTTCACAAGTAAAAGTAATTTGATAGGTCCCTATTTTCTCTCCATCCGCTTCGCCTTGAATCGTGACATCATTGATTGTTTGTGGCTGTCCTAGCGCATTTGTTGCACTCACAAAGTTATATGGTGGTATCCAAACTTCACCCAATAATAGATCGATATCCTTGGTAATTACTTGTGCTTTACTCGTGAATGGACCACTAGCTATTTTTCTTACATTTTTAGACTGGAAATATTTTGGAAACATGGAATTATTGGACGTCACATTCAAGGTATTTTGAGCAATATCAATCGAAGTTAAATTAAAACTTGTCGTAATTGGTCCGGTATAGCCGATATCGGGAAGTGGGTCTGTGCCATTTAGCTTCCAAGTACCAATCCCACTATTTGAAGCGATCGTGAATGGTGCACTGCTATAATATGAACCTAAAGCACAGCCTTTGGAATTAGCAATCGAAAAATTGCTGGTTGCTGCTATTGACAGAGATTGACCGATTGCAATAGTTGCTGTTGGATTATTTGATTGTGCGCTAAAAGTTGTATGATCTTCTATGTTCAAGACAGTGCTGCTATTATTACCTACTACTGGATAGCTGTTACTCGTATTATTGAATGCTACATTTGCTCCATTTCGTATATTTAATTCTTTTACTTCACACACTTCTTGCGTATCTGATGAAGCTGTAATATTCTCATACAAATTCGCTGTCCCATAAGGCAGATAAATGAATTGTTGTCCAGAAGATGTGACATTTGTATAGTTGATCGTGACTCCTGAGAATTCGGACCAGAAAAACGAATATGGATGTTGATTGATTAGTGTGACATCAGAAATAGAGCAAGTCGTATACGCTAATGCAACGCCAATCAGTTGAAGATTAATATCAATCGTATGGTTATTGCCATAAATATTTTTTGGCGAATTGATATTAAAAGATGCCGTTAACTTGATATCTCCAGTTAAATAAATGTCTGTAATAGTGGGGTCCAATAAAGCGGTACGAAAATCATTGAAGTTATCCACACTAGCTATGCCTGAAGCTGCTGTAGGGACAGCTAAAACGGATTGGAAATCACTTTGCACAGTACTATTGGATGGTTCACTTATTTCTTCTGAAGAACCCATTTCCTTTGTCGTAGTACTTTCACTCGGCGCATTTTCACTACTCTCAGTTGTCGAATCAGCAGACGCATGATACGGTAGACTGATGGCTACTTTATAAAAAAAGAAAACGATACTTACTATACACATAACTACCTTTATTTTTTTTGCCAGCTTCATCTTTATCATCCTAAAAAACATCCCTTTTTTGTACAACTAGATAATTTGATCCCACCGATAGTATTAGGGTGATCATTCTTCCTTTCATGGTTCCCTGCTCAGGTGGATCATGGCTTTTCCATCAAAAGCTCAGCTTGAAAACAACCATTTACCTTATATTTATTTCTCATATATCAACCTCCTTTACCAAGTAATCACCAATCTATGTCTATATTATGCTTGATAAACTATGGAAAAAAATCCATAGATTTACCCTTCTCAGTGTAAAAATTTAATAAACATTTTACCTGTACGTTATGATTTCAATTCATTCATGTTACTTGATAAAATAAAAAAAGCCCTCTTAAAAGAGGACTTGGAATTTTTATAATAGTTGTTATAATATATGTTTTTTCCATGTTCTGTTATACAAACATAAAAAATAATTGAATTTTTATCATGCGTTTGCCCAATTGCTAAGATTCTCGTTAGACATGCACGAAAATCTTAACAATACTGAGAAAATCACTTATTCGTTGATTGATTCAGCATCAACGATTGCTTCATTAATAAAGACGGGTATGGATTGTTTAGCCAATCAATTCCCAAGGTCCCCATTGTTCAGTTCCAGGCTCATTGCCTCGTGTCCACCATTTTGCACGATATGTGTTGCCTTTGTGTGTCACGATATCACCTAGATCATAAATTGTATCTGCATCCCATGCTTCTACTGCTGGTGCATCCGCCGTTGTCACAACTAATGCTTTGCTTTCTTCTGAAATGTTGCCCGCTTCGTCAAATGCTTTCACTGTATAAGAATACTCTGTGTTAGCTGTTAATCCTGCGTCACTGAATGTATTTGTTGCTGTTTCTCCTACTTGCTCACCGTCACGGTAAACATAGTAACCTACTACACCCACGTTGTCTGTTGATTGTGTCCATGATAAAGAGACACTCTTGTCACTAATTGATGAAACCGCAATGTTCAATGGTACTGATGGAGCTTCTAAGTCAGCTGGTGGCTCTTCTAATGTAGAAATCACTAATGCTTTACTTTCTTCTGAAACGTTACCAGCTGCATCGAATGCTTTCACTGTATAAGTGTATTCTGTGCTGGCAGTCAATTTTGTGTCTGTATAAGCATTGTTTGTTGCTCTACCAATTTGTTCGCCATCACGATAAATGTAATAACCTGCTACACCACGATCATCTGTTGAATTTGTCCAAGATAGTGCGACAGTTGAATGTGTTGCTGTTCCTGCTAGATTGGTTGGTTGTGATGGTTTTTCTGTATCAGGTGTTTTTTCTTGGAATAAATCCTGATAAGACTTCGCAAATGATTCATTGTACTCTACTCCAGCAGAGTTTCTTCCTTCATCCCAGTTGATGCTCCAAGTCATCAAACCTTTCAATGGTGTTTGATCTTTTTCCATTTGTTCAAATACGTCATAGACTTTCGATGGCTCTTTTACGAAACCATTTGCTGCTGCATCAATGTTTGCTGGAATACCTAAAGCTAAACGATTCGCTGGAATTTGGATAAAACCACCGCTTCCTTCATTGAAAGCTTTTGAAATCCCATATAAGAATTCAAATTTTTTGCTGTCATTGTTTTGAGCGATCCATTCAGTTCCAACACTGATACCGTCACCTGCTTGGTTGTACAACTGTGGTGCAATAAAATCATATTCTTGTTCTAAAGCAGTAATGTATGGCACATATTTACCTTGTGTTCTTAAGTACGGAAACTCTGGCGCCATGGAGATAATAAAATGTTTTTGCTCTTTCTCAAAATGTGCACGGACGATTTTCAACGCATCTGGGATCACTGTTTTATTGTCGCCTGCATCTACTGCGGTTTGTTCTAAATCAATATCTAAGCCATCAAATCCATAAACTTCAACCAAACGGATGATTTCATCTGCAAAGGCTTGTTCTTCTCCTTTATGTAATTCAATATGTGAGTCTGCACCCCCAAGTGAAATGAGTACCACACGATCTTCAGCATTCAAAGTTGCTACTTTTTGTCTAAATTCAGTATCAGACATATTGTAAGGTTTGAATGTTGGGATACCTTCCCCTTTCATGAATGACACAGCAATCACATTATAAAAAGGATTTACTTTTGCCAAATCAGTATCTGCCGGACGGCCCCCTTGGTAACCAGCACCTTGTTCAGGCACCCAATTATGATAATAACCTACTGAAACTTGGCGATTTGAGATATCTGGCATCGTATCTGCTGCGTCTGCTGCAAACACATCTGTTCCGCCTCCAATCAAACAACCTAAAAGACCAACTGAGAATAATAAACTTTTTTTATTCATTTTTTCCCTCCTAAATTTGTATTACAGACCAGATTAAAACATATCTTATTCTTCAAAATTTTTTTTGTCTGGTATTGCAACAAAATAATTTTCAAACAAAAAAAATCGCACTTTTTTAGCAAAATGGCGCATATATGAAAACATAACATCCACATAACTACATTATGCTATTATAGCCATGTACAAAAAACAGCTTCTGGAGGAAATGAACATGACAGAACATGCTGCTCTAATTCGAAAATTAAGAAAAGATCGTGGATTGACGCAAGAACAATTAACTGTAGGTATCTCCCAAAGAGGAACCTTAGCAGCTTTCGAATCACGCGGAACAAAAATTGGTTTTGAACTATTAGTAAATTATCTTGATCGGATGAATATCACACTTGAAGAATATCAATTTTTATTGAATAGTAATTCATTGTCAAATAAACAAAAATTAACGAATTATTTGATTACTTCAAAAACCATTACATCTGCTCAAGAGCAAGAATTGCTTAATGAATTTGAAAAAACAGGAAACATTTATTATCGTTTGATCTATGCCCAAAGAAAATTGATTTCAAATTATCTGTATAGCACATCTTTTACCGCATCAATGAAAGAAGAAATCAGTGTCATTAAGAAGTATCTTGAAAAGATTGATACTTGGGGCCATTTTGAATTGACTATTTTTTCAAATTGTTTGTTTATTTTTGATGATGAATATATTGCCTATTCGTTCCAAAACAGTGTTACAAAGATGAAAGCTTACATAGATAATACCTATTATTCTGAGCTTCTTTCTAATTTTATTTTGAACGGTGTCCGTCTTTCTTTTAACCGTGAATCAATCACATTACGCAAATTATTTCTAGCTCAATTAAAAAAAATCGCTACGACACATAAGCAAACACTCGACCTTGCACATTACAAAGTATTTACTGCTTTAGATAAATTAGCTGATGGACAAAAAACAGCTTTAAAAGAAGTGGAAACGGGTATTGCATTTTTTGAATGGTTAGATCTTTCTACGAGTAAAGACTATATGATCAATCTAAAAGAAAAATTGTGCGCAGAGATATGTGATTTACCGCACAATGAGCACCACACAAAAGTTGTTGTTAAAAGTACGTGCGATCGCCTCTCTTCACAACGCCAAGCGAATACTGCCTAAAAAACCGTGTATCTCCTCATCCCCAAATGAGAAGATGCATGGTTTTTAACTATCTCCCTGTAACAAAGAGTAATGTTGCCTCCTTCATTTATCTGATTCGTTCTCTACATTTACTCCACCACTTCCAATAAATTCTTTCGTTTCTTGTTCTATTCCCGTGCATAAGCGATTTCTTCAGTTGCAGTTGTTTTTACCAGCGACCATTTCCCTATAATCAAAAACACGACTAAATAGAACTATTCCTAAAAAAAAACATTTTCGTGCTGAACGAATTTTTTTTGTTGCAATAACATACATAATTTTCACCTTAATAATATGTCAGTTATGATACCGATTGTAAGTTACATAAAGAAAAATTATTGGAGGAATCATCATGAAAAAAAGTACATTAATTGGTTTAGGATTCATTTTAGCTGGTATTGGGGCAAGCACTCTTACTTCTGTCGATGTTGCTGCTCATGGTTACGTTTCTGAACCAGCAAGTCGTGGATACCAAGGGAGCCTTGACAAAAATACAAACTGGAATGCTGCATTCAAAAAATACGGAGCTGTTATCAATGAGCCACAATCCCTTGAAGCACCAAAAGGCTTTCCAGCTGCTGGACCTGAAGATGGACAAATCGCTTCTGCAAATGGTGCGGTAGGTGATTTCTTATTGGATCAACAAACAGCCTCATTGTGGACAAAACAACAACTGACAGCTGGTGCAAATGATTTTACTTGGACATTCACTGCCAATCATGCAACAACGAAATGGCATTATTACATGACCAAAGCCGGTTGGGATCAAAATGATGCGTTGACAAGAGACGACTTGGAATTCATTGGTGAAGTAGGCAATGATGGACAACTAGCTTCTACTAATCCAACACATTCGATCAACATTCCCAATGACCGTTTGGGCTATCATGTGATCTTAGCTGTTTGGGATGTCGCTGATACTAAAAATGGGTTCTATAATGTCATCGATGTCGATGTCAAAGGCGAAACCGTTTTAGCTGACTTACAAAAATAAAAAATATTAATGACCGCAAGTCGCGAGGCAGAAATGTTTAGCCTCGAAAAAAAAGCACCATCCACGAGAGTTGTTCATCAATTTTTTGTGGATGGTGCTTTTTTTGTAGTTATTTTTTTACGATTATGCGATTTTAGGAGGTGCAAGAGCGGCAATGTACTACGCACTATTGTGTATTTTCTTAAGTTTTACTAAAATGTGCGGATTATGAAAAGGCTTGTTCTCTTTTCATTCTAAATTTCATAAGCTACAATATGAGAGTACCTAGTTATATCATCGTTAGATTTCTCGCTGCAAGATATTTTTGTTGCTTTAAGGATATCTATTTATCATAAATCGGTTTTTTGCCGATAGACGTGCGAACAATATTGGGTAACTTGTTTTTAGGAGGAAATTATATGATTCAGTTATTGCGCTATGCGAAAGACTATCGAAAACAAATCATCCTAGGTCCTGTATTTAAATTTTTAGAAGCAGTCTTTGAATTGATTTTACCTTTACTGATGGCTTCGCTGATCGATAATGGGCTAAAAATGAACAATCGTGAAGTGATCATCAACATGGGTATCTGGATGATCGTCATGTCGGTGATTGGATTGATTTGTGCCATTATTTGTCAATATTATTCATCCATTGCCTCTCAAGGGTTTGGAACAGAACTTAGAAACCAACTCATCAAAAAAATCAACTCTTTCTCCCATAGTGAATTAAATCATTTTGGGACGGATACATTGATCACGCGCATGACCAATGATATCAATCAGCTACAACTTGCACTCGCAATGGTTATCCGTTTATTGATCCGAGCACCTTTTTTAAGTATTGGATCAGTAGTGATGGCTTTTGTGATCGACTGGCAAGTCGGGCTATTCTTCTTAGCTTTATTACCAATTTTTTCAATCATTTTATACTTTATCATCCGTAAGACGATCCCCCTCTATCAAAAAGTCCAAGAAAAGTTGGATGGTCTAAATGAGACTGTTAGCCAAAATTTAAGCGGGGTTCGTGTGATCCGAGCATTTTCACGTACTAATAAAGAAATCGAAACATTTGATGAAAACACGGATGTCTTAGCAAAAAATTATTTACGTGTTTCCAATATCTCCGCTTTGCTCTCTCCGGCAACGACATTGATCATGAATGTCGGGATCATTTGTCTATTGACTGTCGGCGGGGTCAAGGTAAATATCGGTTCCTTACAACAAGGACAAGTTTTAGCATTGATCAATTACATGAACCAAATGTTATTAGCCTTGATCGTTGTTTCCAATCTTGTCGTGATCTTTACTCGTGCAGAAGCTTCTGCTCAGCGAGTCAAAGAAGTCTTAGATACCGAAAATACCATTACAGATGCTGAGACTCCTAGTGAACCAGTCATGGATTCTGAAACAATTCTACAATTTAAAGACGTAGATTTTCGTTATACGCCAGAATCTGGTCTGTCATTACAAGGAATCAATTTCACTTTGAAACGCCAAACTGTCTTAGGGATCATTGGTCCGACCGGAAGTGGGAAGACGACATTGACACAATTGATCCCACGTTTTTATGATGTTAGTGAAGGCTCTGTGTTATTTGATGAACAAGACGTTCGTGACTGGCCATTAGATACATTACGAAGTCAGATTTCACAAGTACCACAAACGGCTGTCTTATTCACCGGTACCATTCGGGAAAATCTTCAGTGGGGAAAACCTGACGCGACAGACGCAGAGTGTTGGGAAGCTTTGGCAATTGCCCAAGCGGAAGATTTTGTTCGCCAATTACCCAAAGGATTAGATACAAGAGTCATGGAGAACGGGAAAAACTTTTCCGGAGGTCAAAAACAACGATTGACGATTGCTCGTGCATTGATCGCCAAACCTGCCTTATTGATCTTAGATGACTCCTTGAGTGCCCTTGATTATCAAACGGATCTAAACTTGCGCCAAGCACTACAAACTTCCCTTAATACAACGGTCATCATTATTTCTCAACGCATCCGTTCAATTCAACAAGCAGAGCATATCCTCGTCATGGATCAAGGGGAAATCGTGGCCCAAGGTACGCACGATACATTGCTTAGTCAATCTTCTGAGTATCGTGAAATCGTGGCATCACAGGAGGAGGAATAAAATGAAAACAAAAAAACTATCGTGGCAAACGCTCAAACGTTTTGTTCCTTATCTGACGGCCCATCCACGTGAAATTTGGTTAGCTGTCTTGTTGGGAATCGTCAATGGTGTTGCTACCGTCGTGATGACCTTACAGATCGGTCAAAGTATCGATCAAATGGTTGGTGTGGGGCAAGTCAACTTTACTCGATTAGTCCAACTTCTAGTGATGTTTGGCGGGATCGTTTTACTTAATGTCATCAGTCAATGGTTGATCCAAGTATTAAGTAACCGATTGGCTTACCTCTCTGTTGCTAATCTACGAAAAGATGCTTTTGCTCGTTTAAATCTTTTACCGTTAAGATACTATGATCAAAATTCACACGGGAATATCGTCAGCCGTTTCACAAATGATATGGACAATATCTCCATTGCGATATCAGCGGCGTTCAATCAATTATTTTCTGGAGTGGCGATCATTATCCTCTCACTGATCTTCATGCTCAGCTTGAGTCCATTATTGACACTTGTCGTCATTTGTTCGACACCAATCATTTTCTTAGTCAGCTGGTTAGTGGCACGCGCTTCTCAAAATGATTTTGATAACCAGCAAAAAATCATTGGGAATATTTCAGGTTTTGTTACAGAACGTATCGGTAATCAAAAAATCATCAAAGCGTTCCAACAAGAAGAAGTCAATCAACAGCAATTCAGTGCGTTGAATGCTGACTTATATGAGAAAGGGCAGCGCGCGCAATTCTCTTCTTCATTAACGAACCCATCTTCTCGTTTTGTCGATCACTTAGCCTATCTCTCCATTGGTTTGATTGGTGGTTTACTTGCTTTACGAAGTGATTCAACGATTACTGTCGGGATCATTTCAAGTTTTACGATCTATTCAAGTCAGTTTTCAAAACCTTTTATTGAATTATCAGGGATCACGACACAGATACAAACCGCATTTTCTGGTTTAGAACGAGCATTTGAATTGATCGATCAACCGGAAGAAACGCCAGATGAACCTTTTGCGTATCAACTTGATCCTCAAACGATCAAAGGAGAGGTCGCTTTCAAACATGTTTCTTTCTCTTATGAACCACAACAACGGTTGATCGAGAATTTCAGCTTTGTTGCCAAACCAGGTCAAACAGTGGCAATCGTTGGTAAAACGGGAGCTGGTAAATCCACATTAGTGAATTTATTGATGCGTTTTTATGATGTCAATTCTGGGACGATCACGATCGACGATTATGATATTACCCAAATCGCCCGTGATTCCCTACGCAAAAGCTTTGGCATGGTTTTACAAGATACGTGGTTATTCGACAGTACGTTACGAGAAAATTTACGTTACGGAAAACCAGACGCCAGTGATGAAGAAATCAATGAGGCCCTAAAATCAGCCTATATGTATGAATTTGTCCAACGCTTGCCACAAAAACTAGATACACGCATTGGTGGACAGGGATTAAAAATCTCCGATGGGCAGCGTCAATTACTGACGATTGCTCGTACGATGATCAGTAATCCACCTATGTTGATACTTGATGAAGCAACAAGTTCAGTGGATACATTGACAGAAAAGAAAATCCAAAATGCCTTCCTAAAAATGATGGAAGGAAAAACTAGTTTTGTGATTGCCCATCGCTTGTCCACGATCAAAAATGCTGATCAGATCCTCGTTATGGATCAAGGGGCAATCGTTGAAATGGGGACACATGATGAATTATTGAAAATCGAAGATGGTAGCTATCGTCAACTTTATCAAGCGCAATTTACTGGATCGGTTGAAAAATAGTGAACATCGAATCAGATGATTTTTCTGATCTATGCAAAAAACAAGCAGTCTTCTGGGATGGGAAGACTGCTTGTTTTTTATTTTGTATGCGTCGTTAAACTCCGCAAAATTCTTTTATATGGCATGGCGCGCCCAATCACGTAGATCATCGTCGATTGGATCGGCAACCAGATAATGGCTTTTAATAAACGTGGTCCCCAGAATACCCAGTTCATCGGTACTTGATACATGATGACCAACCATAATGGTGTCAGGATCAAGCTAACGAACACTGTCACACTGAGCGTGGCTAAGATTGCATTTTTCCAAGTGATCTCTTTGCGATAGAAAAAGAACCCATAAATCGCTCCTTCAATAAAAGCATTCAACGTGAAGCCGATGAAAAAGACAGATTTAGGAAATAATGCCATACCCACAATATCAGCTAACACAGAACCGATCCCTGTCCAAAATGGGCCAAATAAAATACCCATGATTACTTGGGGAATGAACGTTACACTGATTTTGAGTAATGGTGTTTCAAATGAAACTAAGCGAGACAACGTGACCATCAATGCGATCAGCAGTCCCATGATCGTAATCATACGAGCATCTAAACGATTTTTCTTCATTTCTAGCATCTCCTTTAAGAGCTGCTACATGTTTCATGCAGCGAATGCGAAAATAAAACCGCGAACTTACGTCCTTCGTCCTAGAGGCAACATCCCATCCTCTAAGCACTTAACGCTTTATTTTCTACTCTGTTAATAGTGGGAACTTATCCCAGACAAACTATAGCATAGAAAAGGAAGAACTGTAAATAAAAAAGCTAATATTCTACGCGAAAACGATTGCTTAGTTCGTGATGTAACAGACATTCGCCTTGATCAACTGTCTCTATCTTCATAAAACCCGAATTTTAGATCTTATTAGGAAAAGGGATCTTACTTCCTTCTTCATGAATGACTTGTCGAAATTCCAAAAATCCGGCTTCAAGCCCACGTAACAAAACTTCTGCTGTCCCAATATTTGTTGCTAAAGGAATATCATACACATCAGCCAAGCGGATCAACGCAGTGACATCAGGTTCATGAGGTTGAGCTGCTAAAGGATCACGAAGGAAAATCACTAGATCCAATTCATCTTCTGAGATCATCGCGCCAATTTGTTGGTCGCCGCCTAAAGGTCCTGAATTGAACCGATGGACCGATAATCCTGTGGCTTCTGCAATCCGCTGACCAGTTGTCCCTGTCGCGAATAGTTCATGTTGTTCAAGTATGATTTTATAAGCTGTTGTAAATTTGATCATCAACTCTTTTTTACGATCATGTGCAATCAATGCTATTTTCATCTGTCATCGCCCCTTTTTATCAGTGTAACAAATTTTTTTGTGATTTGATATTTTACAACTCCCTATACAAACATATCAAGGACTTCTAGTACATCCACCCATGTTAGAATATCACATTGTTCAATTTTTATTATGTTTCTAGCGGTGTAGTCAATTGAACGCAACTGATGTGTAACAACTTGTCCAGAAATGATTTGTGGTTCTTTGATCTTAATATATGTATCAAATTTTCTTTCAGTTGATGTGATTGGGCAAATCAAACAAAAACCAGTGTATTGGTTGAAGTTATTCTTACTTACTACCAAACCTGGTCTTCGCTTCTTTATTTCCTTTCCTCTAGCTGGATCAAAATCCAGCCATACAATATCTTTTTGCTTTGGATAATCCATTTATAGTTCCTCCCCCTCAAGGTTCATCTCATCCCACTCTTTATCTTCTTGGGTGATTGAATCTCTAAAGCCTGCCCATGCCTCTGGAGTCTTGAAAATATCTTCTTTTTTGGGCTTTAATACATATGTTTCACCTATTTTAATAATCGTATATATTTTTCCAACTTCTGGAGAAATATCTTTGGGAAAAATCGCTCCTACAGAATTTCCAATCTTTCTAACAGTCGTTTCCATTATTATCATCTCCCAGCTTATGTTAAATTGAGTTTAACTTAATTTAACATGAAAATCAAATTTTGTTTTCTTGGTTGCCTCCTTTTTTATATCTCTTAATATCTACAAAGTATTGCTCTAAGATAGTGAATACACGGTAAATCTTTGATAAATCGAGCAGTAAAAACAAAAAAAATAAATTGCCATATTGCTGGAGTTTGCTCTCATTATTGAAGGATCTGCTTCATGAACATCATTTATTCTGTTTTATAGGTGACGAGGTTGTGACAGAAGTGTTCAGCTCCGAGAAATAAGCCGAGAAACCCGAAAATTGTTTTTCAAATTTTTGGGTTTCTCGGCTTATTTCCGAAGGAGTTACTCCTGGAACACCGTTTATTCGCTTTTAAGGATAGAAACAAAAATGAATTTTATTTTTGTCTCACTTTCCACGCACTTTCCAATTATTTTGTACACATTGACGAAAGTTTCTACGAATTCTTGTTCATTGTGACATTGAATATAGATAGCGCTTTCAACTATACTAAACACATCAAATAAAAGAAAAAAGAAAGCGTGGTTTGTACGATGGTAGAAATGGCTCTGAAAAATGTATACAAGAAATATGACAATGCAGAAAACTATTCTGTTACTGACTTTAACTTGGCAATCAAAGATCGCGAATTTATCGTATTCGTTGGTCCTTCCGGTTGTGGGAAATCAACAACTCTACGAATGATCGCTGGTCTTGAAGATATTTCCGAAGGAGAATTGAATATCGGCGGTAAAGTAATGAACGATGTTGCTCCTAAAGACCGTGATATCGCGATGGTATTCCAAAACTATGCCTTATACCCTCACATGACGGTATTTGACAATATGGCGTTTGGTTTGAAATTGCGTAAATACGATAAAGCAGACATCCAACAACGTGTGGAAAATGCTGCGGAGATCCTTGGTTTGACTGAATACTTAAAACGTAAACCTGCTGCTCTTTCAGGAGGTCAACGTCAGCGTGTCGCTTTAGGTCGTGCCATCGTACGTGATGCGAAAGTCTTCTTAATGGATGAGCCATTGTCAAACTTGGATGCCAAACTACGTGTAGCCATGCGTGCCGAAATCGCGAAGTTGCATCAACGCTTAGAAACAACAACCATTTACGTTACCCATGACCAAACAGAAGCGATGACAATGGCAGACCGCATCGTCATCATGAAAGATGGATTTATCCAACAAATCGGTTCACCGAAAGAAGTTTATGACACACCAGTCAACATGTTCGTTGCTGGTTTCATTGGTTCACCTGCCATGAACTTTTTCAATGTAAAATTAAGCCAAGGCGTTATCTCAGATGGTCATGGACTAAAATTGAGAATCCCTGAAGGTAAAAATAAAGTGCTAGTTGAAAAAGGTTATGAAGGCAAAGAACTTGTCTTTGGTATCCGTCCAGAAGATATCCATAGTGAACAAGTTGTCTTGGATGCCTCACCAGAAACTGTTGTCAATTCAGAAGTCGTTGTATCTGAATTACTTGGTGCAGAAACCATGCTTTATACTCGCACTGGAACAACTGAGTTCATTTCAAAAGTTGACGCGCGTGACTTCCATAAACCAGGAGAAATGATCGACCTTGCCTTCAATATCAACAAAGGCCATTTCTTTGATAAAGATACAGAAGATGTCATCACGATCCCATAAACGAAACAGAACTTGATGATACGTAAAAGACCCATCGATCGTACGATCTTGGGTCTTTTTTGGGTTATTTTTCAGTCTTTATTTGTGGGATGGCTACACGACTTTTTTGATCGTTCCTTGTACGATCTCTTTCTTTTGCTGTTTCTTGGCAGCAGTGAAAACTGGCACATCAAAGAATTTACTCAATGTTCCGGCAATGAAGTAAGCGATATTGTAATCCACCAAACTATGGATCAAGCCACCGATCCCCATCAAGATGAATACGGTATAGAAGTAGCCTTCTGCATAGTATGTTTCCGGCATATTCCCAATGAAGAAGAACACACTCACCACTAGCATTTCGATGATCGAGTGGATCACGCCGATCAATAAGTTAAACCCTTGAAAACGCCAGTTCATTAATGTGAATTGCCCGTCTTTTAAGACGATCCCTGGTTTTTTTTGTAAATACCATGCACCGATTAGAGCGAATACCAAATGAGACAATGCACGAAGCGCAATAATCACAGGTGTCGTCAAGAAGAAACCAAATGTTGTACCTAGCGCCACTGCAACAGCTACACCGGGTGAAAAAAACATTGCGATAAATAATGGCACATGTGAAGCTAGTGTAAATGAAGCAGGCGGAATTACGATCTTAGGCATGATCATCGGAATAAGAACGCCCATCCCGATCAATAAAGCGGAAATTGTCAATTTTCTTACAGAATTTGTTTTCATTTTTTTACTCCCTTGATGTGTCTTGACACATTTGTTTTGACCTATTGTACCGCTAACTTTCTAATGTGTCAAGACACATAAAGAGAAACAGAACATCTGAAATGCCACCCTCTCTAAAATCGAATAATTTGATCTTGGACCATATGTCCTAAAATAGTCAGGCACCACTTGAAGAATACCCAAAATGGTTTTCTCAAGTGATGCCTTCATGCTTAGAGCGAAAAGACTTTTTCAGCCTTCTATTTCTCATTTTATTTTTTTAGATATTCCATGGCATTGCTCAAAGCAGCAAATTCTCCTAAAGAAAGTGTTTCTCCTCGTCTTTTCGGATCGATTCCTGCCTCCGTTAGACTTGCGGTTAACCAACTTTTTGTTTCTTCGTCTTTCCCATAGGCATGTTGCAAATTATTCCATAAAGTTTTTCTACGCTGTTGAAACGCAGCCTTTGTCAGACGGAAAAAGGCTTTTTCATCCGTTACGGAAACTGCTGGTGTTGCGCGTCTTGTCAATTTCAAGATGGCTGAATCCACGTTTGGTTGTGGTACAAATACTGTTTTTGGCACAATAAACGCCAAACTTGCTTCCATATAATATTGCACAGCAATCGATAAAGAGCCATATGCTTTTGTTCCGGGTTTAGCTGAAATACGATCAGCTACTTCTTTTTGCATCATCACGATCATTTCGTCAACCACTACGTCTGATTCAAGAAAGTGCATCATGATTGGTGTCGTAATATAATAAGGCAAATTAGCCACCACTTTCAATGGTAACTGCTCGTTGAATTGAGTATTGACTGCTTCTGCCAAATCAGTTTTCAAAATATCTTGGTGGATGACTGTGACATTCGGATATGGTGAAAGGGTATCTGCCAAGACAGGAATCAATCGATCGTCGATTTCAAATGCGACTACTTGTTTGGCATGACGCGCGATTTGCTCTGTTAATGCACCAATTCCTGGTCCTACTTCAATGACATTAGTCTGCTGATCGATTTGACCAGTTTCAATGATTTTCCGAAGGATATTCGGCTCTGTCAAAAAGTTTTGTCCTAAGCTCTTTTTAAAGGAGAAGCCGTGCTTCAATAAAATTTCTTTTGTTCTAGTGGGTGTTGCAATATCCCGATATTCACTCATAATGATCCTCCACTTTTTTCATTGCCTGCTTAAACTCAGCTAACGTAATTCGGAACATGTTCAACCGTTTTTCCAATTGTTTTCCGTTTGTATAGCCAATGCGTAATTCATCGCCTAGCATCTCACGCTTTTCTTTTGCTTGTGGTCCGACAATCAATCCATACGCAACAAGCATTTGTCTAGTGATCTCTGGTACTTGGGTCTCATCATCGACTGGCGTAACGACCTTTTTCAACGCTTCTAATATCGCTTCGTCACTCGCATGTTCGACTCCTAAGCTTCCCTTTTTTTTCGGTACAGCTTGGTTCCTTGGCAAAAATGCATGTTTTGCTTGTGGTACCACTTCCATGATTGTTTTACGAATCTTCTCACCTGAGAAATCTGGGTCCGTAAAAATAATGATTCCCCTAGTTTCCTGTGCATGTTCGATCTGCATCAAGATTTCTTCATTGATCGCTGAACCAATCGTTTCTATCGTGTCGGCTTCAACCACTTCTTGTAGCCTTCTCGTATCGTCTTTCCCTTCGACAACAATGATTTCTTGGATCTTTAACTTAGTCATGCTCTGATAATCCAAATAAACGATGGGCATTTTTCCATGTTTGTGCCGCTACTTCTTCCATTGGTAGTTGACGAAGTTCAGCGATCTTTTCGACTGTGTAACGAGTATACCCTGGTTCATTTCTTTTTCCTCGATAGGGCATTGGCGCTAAATATGGAGCATCCGTTTCCACTAATAGACGATCCAATGGAACGTTTGTCGCTGCTTCTTGCACATCTAACGCCTTTTTGAAAGTGACGACACCACTGAAAGAAATGTGCATCCCTAAATCAAGGAAACGTTGTGCCCATTCATAATCACCACTAAAGCTGTGCATGATCCCACCAATGTCGCGAATGTCCTCTTCTTTTAAAACCTTATAAGTATCTTCCAATGCTTCTCTCGTATGGATACTAATTGGTAAGTTCATCTCTTTAGCGATGGCGATCTGTCTTCTAAAAATTTTATCTTGGACTTCTTTTGGATCTTCCATCCAATAATAATCCAGTCCGATTTCCCCTAAAGCAACCACTTTTGGTAAAGTCAATTGTTCTTGAAGTTTATTTTCGATTTCTTTCGTATAGCTACCAGCTTCGGTAGGATGCCAACCAATGATGCTATAAATGTTTGGGTAATCTTGACTAAGCATCAAGGACTTTTCGATCGTCGGTGTATCAAAGCCTACGACGGCCATTTTAGTCACACCTAGTTCTTCTGCACGCTGGATCGTTTCAGGAATGTCATCATTGAATTGTTCCGCGTTCAAATGAGTATGAGAATCAAATATCATCTTTATCTCTCCTTTTCATTCATTACTTTAGCATATAAGCAGGCGTTAAAGAAGTCTCAAAGACTAAAAAACATGAGATATCGTACAAAGAAAGACAAGAAATGACTTGATTCACTTCTTGTCTTTTCATTATCAGTTAGTTACTTTCAGTTTGTCTTTTTTTGTAGTAGAACACAGGTACACCTAATAATGTGACTAAGATTCCGATCAATGCCAAATTCGTTTGTGTGATCAGTGTCATCCCTAAAATAAAGATGGCTCCTAAAATCGCAATGATCGGTATCACAGGATACAATGGTACTTTATATGGACGAGGCATCTCTGGTGCTTTCTTTCTTAAAATAAATACGCCAATAAAAATCAATAAACTAAATAGCCACATGACAAAAATCAACATATCTGTCAGAAAATCAAATGAACCCAAGCTCATCATTATACATGCAATCGCTAGTTGGAACAATGCAGGTACATAAGGAACGGTGAATTTTTTTGAGAGCTTTGTCAACTGGTTACTGAACGGCAACTCATTTTCTAATGCCATTGCATATGGGACACGAATCCCAGTCAACGTATAACCATTCAGTGCGCCGTAGACAGAGATCAAAATACCGATCGTAACGATTTTCCCTCCTAGTTCACCGAAGATGACCGCTGACGCATCCGATGAAGCATTCAAGTTCCCAGCAATTTGATCAATCGGTAATGTTTTTAAAAAGACGAAGTTGATCAATAGATAAACGAATGTCACAAAACTCAATCCTAAAATAATCGCTTTTGGTAGATCCTTTTCTGGACGTTTCATTTCTCCAGCCATGGCTCCGACACCTAACCAGCCATCGTAAGCGAAAAGTGTCGCCAACAAAGCACCACTAAGTCCTTCTGCCCATGAAACACCTTGTCCGGCTTCTACTGGAAATAATTGAACAGTACCCTGTCCTGGTGTCAGAAGCCCCCAAATAATGATCACTGCAATTGGGATCAACTTGACTACCAATGTAATCGATTGAACGTACGCACCAACTTTGGTCCCTAACAGATTCAATCCAGTGATAGAAAGTGCTGTAATAATAGCAATCACTAATAAATAATCAGGAGATAGCTGTAAGAGATTGATCAGCTGTGTTGCAAAGATGATCGATAATGCCGCAATGTTGGCTGGAAAGTAAATCAAACTTTGTGCCCAGCCTAACAAAAAACTTGGTAACTTACCGTAAGCTGCTTCAATATACTTGACCGCTCCACCTGTTTCAGGAATGGCAGTGGCTAATTCAGCGACTGTTAGCCCCGCACAGATCGTTAAGAATCCCCCTAACAACCACGCGAGTAACGTCAAACTTGTTGATTGTGTACTTGCCACTACCGCTGCTGTTTTAAAAAAGACGCCGGCGCCGATCACAGTTCCCATTACTGTGGATAATGCACCAAACAAATTGATCTCGCGTTTTAATTTCCCCTTCATCCTCTTCCTCATTTCGTATTTCTTTTTTATTTTTTTCAGTATAACCGAGAACTTTTCATTTTACCATTCTTTTCAGAAATTTGTAGTGAAAATATCCCTCTAAAGACGGATGTATTCTTGTCTTGCTTCTTATAGAATGAAGCTACTTGAAATGTAAGGAGGTACCCTATGGATTTTCAATCGATCGATCCAAAACTAGCATCTTATCTAAAAGATAAAGGTACTACTTTCTTTCCACAAAAAGAACAAAAACAATCCAAGCTACATTGGTTATTGTTGATTTTATTTGGCTGGTTGACGATTGCAACATTGACACAGCAATTGCTATTGATGGCTGGTTTTCTTCTCATTGCCGCCTTGATCAAAGGGCCTGGGATGTTGTTGTGGGGAATCGTCTATTCCTTTCTCGTCGGCTTGTTTCCGCCCATTGCTTTTTTACTATCGGTCATCTTTTTACTATTGAATGTTCAAACGATCGTCAAAAATTGGCGCGTCACGATGGTCGGGATTTTTTTCTACGGCTATCCTTTAGCTATGAACGCCTTGCGCCACTTGACTGATTGGGATACAAGATGGTTCTTTGCGATCAGCTTGCTCCTAGGGCTGGTGATCCTTCACTCGCTATTGACCAAGATTTATGCACGTTACGGCAATAGCCGCCTGATTGCTTGGTATATTCTATGTATTCCATTTTCAATCGTCGCAGCATTATTGCCAACGAAAGTCAAACAACGGCTAAAACTAAAAAAAGTCGGACGATGATTATCATCGCTCGACTTTTTTATTTATCTATAAAGCTATTTTATTGATGAACCGATCCTGTGAATTTCATTTTTTTTAAAAACTGTTCATACATATCTTGACTCATACCTAAAGTATTAAGTAAATAACCATTCTCGGTTCCCCAATTACTTAAACCTCTGTAGTAGAACTCACGATGGACATCTTTGATCACGAAAGGCATGATATTGTGCCTCAAGCATTCTTTGAACATGATCAAACGTCCCGTACGTCCGTTGCCATCTGCAAATGGGTGGATGCGTTCATATTTCACATGAAAATCTGCAATTTCAACTAAGCTTTGTTTTTTTGAGTTCTCATAGTGAGCAAGTAATTCCGTCATTTTTTCAGTTACTTCCTCGGGTGCTGTGGTTTCAACCTCATCATAACCAAAACCAATCATATTTTGAACAAGTTTAAATTCTCCGACAGGTGTTAGCGGATTGTTTTCATCAGTTGTTCCTCGTTTCAAAATTCGATGTAGTTCTTTGATAAAATCATTCGATAACGGTTCTTCGATATGATCGATCACGTAATCGAAACCTTTGAAATGATTTTCTGTTTCTTTGATATCATCTAGTTTCGTTGCCTCGCCACTTTCAGCAGGAGGGAGAATATTATTTTCAAATATTAAGGCGGTTTGCTTCTCAGAAATTCTCGACCCTTCTATTCGATTGGAGTTATACGCCATTTCTACTTGCGTCAAATGGTAAATTCCGCCATGCAGATTTGCTTTTTTTTCCAGTACAAATCGGGTAACTAAATCTAACTCAGCCACATTCATCTTTCGTCTCCTTCCAATAGATAGCATAGTTATCCTATTTCTTATCAAGCGCTAGCTAAGCCAATGACCTGCTCATTCGGCTTGGATCGTTTACTTACTCACTTTTCTTTCTTATTGTAACATGAATGAATGGTTTAATACTGCAGTTCCAAAAAATTTGTCACTCAATCAAAGTTATAAAAAAGCCGAGGAGATTCGTCCTTTCGTACCCCCTAAAAACAAATAAACGGTGTTCGCACAACCTCGTTAGTTTTATTTTTATAGATCCACGAAAAGTAAGCCTATCAAAAAAGAACTATTCTAAGCTTATTTGCTTAGAATAGTTCTTAATAGTCATTGATTAGCCAACTTCAGAACCGTTTGGCATACCTTTTGGTGCTTCGATCACTTGTAATGAACCATCAGCTGCTTCTGCTGAAAGGATCATTCCTTGACTGATCAGCCCGCGCATTTTGCGTGGTTTCAAGTTAGCAACGATCACTAATTTTTTGCCGATCAATTCACTTGGATCAGGATAAAATTCGGCAATACCAGACAAGATTTGACGGTCTTGGTCATCTCCTGCATCTAGACGGAATTGCAATAATTTATCTGCCCCTTCGACTTTTTGGCAATTGATGACTTCTGCTACTTTTAATTCGACTTTTTCAAATACATCGAACTTGATTTGTTTTTCTTTGGTCGAAACAAGCTCTGTTTCTTCTGGGTCCCATTTGACAGAGTCCTCATTTGTTTGAGTACCTTCTGACATTTTTGCTTGGATATACGCAATTTCTTCTTCCAGCTCTAGGCGTGGGAAAATCGGTGTACCTTTTGCAACGACTTTTGTCCCAGATGGGAATTCACCGAAGTGTAATCCTTCAAGGTTCATCGTCTCGGCATCCAACCCTAATTGATTGAAGATTTTAGTTGGTGTTTCTGTCATGATCGGTTGCAAGAGGATCGCAGTGATACGTAGCGATTCAGCTAAATGGATCATCACGCTCTCTAACTCTTTTTTCTTCTCTTCGTCTTTTGCTAAGACCCAAGGTTCTGTTTCATCGATATATTTGTTGGCACGAGAAATCAATACCCAGATTTCAGCTAATGCAGTGTTGAATTCCATTTTTTCCATTGCATCATGATAACGACCTACCACATTCGCAGCAGTTGTTGATAGCTCACTGTCAAACGGTGTCACTAATGACGCATAGTCAGGAACCATGCCATCACAATATTTATTGATCATTGCAATCGTTCGATTCAAGAGATTCCCTAAGTCGTTCGCCAAATCGTAGTTCACACGTGACACAAAGTCTTCTGGTGTAAATACGCCATCTGAACCAAATGGTACTGCACGCAATAAGTAATAACGCAAAGCATCTAAGCCATAGCGTTCAACAAGCATTTCTGGATAAACGACATTACCTTTCGATTTAGACATCTTGCCGTCTTTCATCAATAACCAGCCATGTCCAAAGACTTTCTTCGGCAATGGGATATCTAATGCCATCAACATGATCGGCCAATAGATCGTATGGAACCGAACGATTTCTTTTCCAACCATATGGACATCTGCAGGCCAATATTTCTGGAATAATTGATCGTCCTCTGAACCGTAACCTAGTGCGGTGATGTAGTTCGACAACGCATCGATCCAGACATACACTACATGTTTCGGATCATTTTTGACATTGATTCCCCAGCTGAACGTCGTCCGTGAAACTGCTAGATCTTCTAAACCAGGTTTGATGAAGTTATTGATCATCTCATTTTTACGTGATTCAGGTTGGATAAACTCTGGGTGTTCTTCGTAGTATTCCAACAAGCGATCTGCATACTTACTCATACGGAAGAAATAAGACTCTTCCTTGACTAGCTCGACTTCATGACCACTTGGCGCTTTCCCACCGATCACTTTGCCGTCTTCATCTTTGTATACTTCTGCAAGTTGAGTTTCTGTAAAGAATTCCTCATCTGAGACAGAATACCAACCTTCATATTCACCTAAGTAAATATCGCCTTGTTCAAGCAAACGATCAAAGATTTTTTGAACTGCTGCTTTATGATAATCATCAGTTGTGCGAATGAATTTATCGTAGCTGATATCTAATGTTTTCCACAGTTTTTTGACATCTGCAGCCATTTTGTCTACATATTCCTGTGGCTCTACGCCTAATTCTTCTGCTTTTTTCTCGATTTTCTGTCCGTGTTCATCTACCCCAGTTAGATAAAACACATCAAAGCCCATCAAACGTTTATAACGTGCAACAGCATCACATGCAATCGTTGTATAAGAATTGCCAATGTGCAGTTTGCCACTTGGATAATAGATGGGCGTAGTGATATAAAAAGTTTCCTTTTCTGCCATGGGGTACTTCCTCCTTTATCGCATGGTGCGAATTCGTTTCCTTGCTAGTATACCATAAAATGAATACGCTGTTAGCTTTTTTTGATAACTCCCGAAATGTAAAGATGTCCTTTCCCTTCAAGAAAACATTTATAAAGAACCTACGTTATCGTGATGATCCACTTCATTCTCTACCCACACTCTCACTCCTTTTTCTTCAGGATCATCTACTCTCTCATTTTTACTTTACAAACATGCTATAATAAGCAATATCATATAAGAAAAGGTTTTGAGACTAATGACAAAAAAACACAAACGAATGATTATCAGCATTGCTTTACTTTCTCTCATCCATTTATTATTTAGTTTTTACTATTTACATCTGTATGGTTATTTCAATTTGCATGGACAATTAAATACGTTTCTTTTGCTCACTTTGATCCTTCGAGTGATCCTAGCAGGGTATATCGTCCTCTGTGGCTTTTTCGCGATTCGAGAAGAAAAACAGAAGCTTCTCCCTTTTTATTTGCTTTTCTTCCTATTTAATCTACTCTTACCGTTTCTTTTTCAACTCTGAGTTCGATTTATTTGTCTAGAAATCTTTGGTTTTCAGGGAGATTCTGCTACAATAAAGTAAAAAGTACCTTAACATCACAGGAGGTGAGAAAGTGGAACATTTTCATTCAAAAGAAGAAGAAAAAACATATTATGAACAAAAGGCCTCTGAAACTGATTTCTTATCTTGGTACCAAGACCAAGAACGTCCTGAATATGAAAAACCTTCCTTGACAGTCGATATCGTTTTACTCTGCTACAACAAAGAAGAAGATCAATTAAAAGTTTTACTTATCCAACGTAAAAGCCATCCTTACCGAAATTCTTGGGCACTTCCCGGAGGATTCGTCCAAAAAAACGAATCCACAGGTGCCAGCGTCTTGCGAGAAACAAAAGAAGAAACAGGCGTCATCATATCCGAAGAAAACATTGAACAACTGCATACCTTCAGTACACCGAATCGTGATCCTCGTGGCTGGGTCGTGACAGTCAGCTATCTCGCCTTTATCGGTGAAGAACCTTTGATCGCTGGAGATGATGCCAAAGAAGTGCAGTGGTTTTCACTTGAACGCAATGCAAACAAACTGCATCTATCGAGTGGGGATGTAGCAATCACTCTGGACTTGACGACGAGCGAGTCTTCTGGCAAAGACACATTAGCCTTTGACCATAGCGAGATCATTGTCAAAGCCTTCAACCGTGTCGTCAATAAAATGGAACATGAACCGCAAGTGCTTCAAGTTCTAGGAAAAGACTTCACGATCACTGAAGCACGCAAAGTATTCGCTAAATTCTTAGGGATCGATTTTAAAATGATCGATCATTCCAATTTCAAAAAAGCCATGTTACAATACTTCGATGAAATCGGTGAACGCCCTGTCGGTATCGGACGTCCCTCAAAGATCTATCAATTAAAACCTGGACATACAGAATAAAAAGAGGTGAAGGGCATGAATGCTCTTCTCCTCTTTTTTGGTTTGTCATAATTAGTGAGCTTCTCTGAAAGAAATTCCTAGAAACAAAAACAATAGATGTTTTTTATTAGCAAGGCGAACCCTGGCGCCCCTACCAGTTTTTTTATTCAAAAAGGACTTGCTTCCCGATTTCAACTAATTCCAGACTCTTTTTGTTTGTGGAAGGATTTGTTTGTTCTTTCATATCGATCAATACTAACTTTTTGCTATACCATTGCGATTTATATTGGAGCTTTGCTAATAGCTTGTGCCAGTCTTGGATAGAAAAATCACCTTCCGGACAATCTGCTGAAATCGATTCGACAAACAAATAATCATAATGACGGATCACCGTTCCTGAAATTTGTTCCAAATAGTCTTCTCGTTGAAATTTTTGTTTTAAATAAAGGTCTTTGATTTTCCTTTTTTGCTTTTGATAATTTTTTACTCTTTCAACGTGTGTTCGTCGATGCTGTGCTGATCGTCCTTTGATCACAAGCTTTCTCTTTGCCCGCAGGAGCTGTTGATCCACTTGTTTGAATTTAGGGATCGTGATGTCAAGCGGTGTGGACATCTCCACTAGACGATCTGGATCATAGGCTATCCCGATCCATTTATTTGACGCTTTCATCGTCTTTTGGGGAACTTCACAGAGCAAGGAGACATAAAAGATCTCGTTGTATCGAGATGAGATCGTTGCTGAACGAATCGTTCCTTCAATCGGACGATGTGCATGGATGCGAATTTTCTCTTTTAGCTTTGGCAATTTGAGGTATGTTTCTTCTAAATAGATTGTTCCTTTTTGATTATTCGTCGTATACGACTGCCAAATACTTTTTTTATTTTTTAGTTTGGGGAAGCTTGCGCGTCCTTTAAAATAATTACGAAATGCACGATCCAAGTTTAATTGGGCATTTGCTAAGGCTAAACTATCGACTTCCTTTAAAAACGGATATTGCTTTTTTAAAGAAGCTGGTGTCAGCGTATAATCGATCTCTTGTGTTTCTAAATAATACGCCTGTCTGGCTTTTAATAAATGATTGTAAGTGAAACGCACACAACCAAATGTTTGGATCAACCACTGTTTTTGTGAATCAGTGGGATAGATTCGAAATTTAAAGGCTTTTAGCATCGGCTTCTCCCCCTAGTTTGCGACTAGCAAGGCTTCTTTCTGCCGTTTTAATTTTTTCGCATAATAAGCAACTTCTTGTTCTGTTGCATATACAAAATGTTCAGGAGAAATTTCGCGTAACGTACGGATTTGTCCATCGTCTGGTTCAGGTTGATACTTGATCCGGCGACGTTGGCGTTCATGATCAGGGTCAGGCAATGGGATCGCTGATAGTAAGCTTTCCGTATAAGGATGCACTCCATGATTATAGATTTCTTCACTGGTTCCCATCTCAAGCAACAAGCCATTGTGCATCACACCAATACGGTCACTGATATGTTTCACCATGGATAGATCGTGCGCGATAAACAAGTAAGTCAATCCTTGCTCTTTTTGTAAATCTTGTAAAAGATTGACCACTTGGGCTTGGATCGATACGTCTAAGGCAGAGATTGGTTCATCACAAATGATAAACTTCGGATTGACTGCTAATGCTCGTGCAATCCCGATCCGTTGGCGTTGTCCCCCTGAAAATTCATGAGGATAGCGTGTGCCATGGCTGGGATTTAAGCCAACTGTTTTTAGTAACTCGTTGACTTTTTCTGCACGTTCTTCGGGTGATTTAGCTAGTCCGTTGACATCGATTCCTTCTGCAATGATATCTCGTACTTTCATTCTCGGATTTAATGAAGCATATGGATCTTGGAAAATCATTTGGACTTCATGACGAAACTTTGTCATGGCTTGTTTGCCTTTTAATTTCGTCACATCTTGCCCATCAAATAAAATCTCTCCACCCGTTGGTTCATTCAAACGGATGATCGTTCGGCCTGTGGTTGACTTTCCACTACCAGATTCGCCAACTAAGCCGAATGTTTCTCCTTCATAGATGTGAAAACTGATATCATTCACCGCATGGACTTCATTTTTCTTTCCTACATTAAAATACTGTTTTAAGCCTTTAACCTCGAGCAGTTTTTTGTTCATTGTTCAATCCCCCTTGGCCATGTGCTTTTTGCTTTTCTTGAAAAATCGCCCAGCGCCGTTGAATCTCTTCTGGCGGTGTCACTTTTGGCGCTTGTGGGGCTAATAGCCAAGTAGCTGCTTGGTGTGTTGGTGATAGTTCGAAAAACGGTGGTGCTTGTTCCGCATCGATTTTCAATGCAAATTCATTTCGTGGATAGAAGGCATCTCCTTTTGGCGGATTCAATAAATCCGGTGGAGAACCTGGGATTGCATATAAGCGGTCATTGCCACTTTCCAATGTAGGCATAGAGCCAAGTAAGCCCCACGTATACGGATGCTGTGGATTGTAGAAAATCTCTTCAGATGTCCCCACTTCAATGATTTTTCCACCGTACATCACTGCTACTCGATCAGCAACATTCGCTACGACACCAAGATCATGGGTGATAAAAATGATCGACGTGTCGATTTTTGATTGGATTTTTTTCAACAACTCTAAAATCTGTGCTTGGATCGTCACATCTAAGGCTGTCGTTGGTTCATCTGCAATCAAGATTTCTGGGTAACATATCAACGCGATCGCGATCACGATCCGTTGCCGTTGTCCCCCTGAAAATTGATGAGGATAGCTATGGATGCGTTTCTCAGCCTCCGGAATCCCTACAAGATTCAATAATTCTAAAGCGGCTTTTTGCCCCTCTTTTTTCGATACTTTATTATGCTTACGTAAAGATTCTGCTACTTGTTTACCAATCGTCATCGTTGGATCTAATGAAGTCATCGGATCTTGGAAGATCATCGCAATTTCTTTCCCACGAATCTTTTGCATTTCTTTTTCTGTTTTATCAACAATGTTTTGTCCTTTGAATAAGATCTCACCAGAATCGATCGATGCGTTACTCGATAGTAAACGCATGATACTTCTAGTCGTTACAGATTTCCCACTACCGGATTCGCCAACGATTGCCAATGTTTCACCTTTGTTCAAATGAAAATCGACGCCTCGGATTGCTTGGACTTTTCCAGCATAGGTATCAAAGGAGATTTGTAAGTTCTTTACTTCAAGAATTTTCGTCATCGTACTCACTCTTTCATTTTAGGATCAAAGGCATCACGTAAGCCATCTGCTAATAAGTTGAAACCAATCATGATCACCGATAAAGTTGCTGCCGGAATCCATAATAGGTACGGCAAGTATAAGAATGTTTTGTATCCATCACTCAACATCGTTCCCAATGAAGCAGAAGGTGGTGTCAAGCCTAGGCCGATGAAACTTAAGAAAGCTTCGAAGAAAATCGCTGATGGGATACTGAACATCATTTGGATGATGATCACACTCGAAATGTTTGGCAAGATATGCTTGAAGGCGATCTTCCATTTGGATTCACCTAATGTCATTCCTGCTAACACATACTCTTGGTCTTTTAATTTCAATGTTTGCGCCCTGACGATCCGAGCCATCGGAATCCAGTTCGTGATCGCCATCGCTGCCACGATCGAGAAGATCCCTGGTTCAAAGACGACTAGCATCAAAATCATCACGACTAAGTTAGGAATACCAGATAAGACCTCTAAGAAACGTTGCATCGCATTGTCCACACGACCACCTAATAAACCAGAGATCAAACCATAGGCAACACCGATCGTTACATCTAGTAACGCAGCGATGAAGGCAATCAGTAGAGAGATACGTGTTCCCATGAACAAACGACTTAACACATCACGACCTAGACCATCTGTTCCTAAAAAGTAGTTCACATCTGCAGGAACATTGGCTTGCGCATATTTATCGACTAACTCACCAGCAACCATTGCTTTTCCGTTTAGTCCGTCGATATTGATACCAGGAATACGTGGTGGTAAGTTGATGTAATCGACATTTTGAGCGGTTGGATCATGGGGTGAAACGAAAATCGTGATGATCGAGATAAAGATGATCACGATCAGTAATCCCATGGAAATAACTGCCGCTTTGTTTTTCTTCAATCGACGCCAAGAATCCTGGATAAAATTCAGTGAAGGAGCTTCGATTTTTTCACGCTCTTCTTCTGTGTTTTTTTGTAACGGTAAAAATTCATCTGCAGGAATTTCTGCAATTGTTTCGTAGCGTTTAGGTATCAGTTCCATCTAGCTTCGACTCCCTTCAGAAACTCGGATTCTCGGATCAACTAGTCCGTACAATAGATCCACGACTAAAATAACTAAGATCAACATAAATGAATACAAGATCGTAACAGCCATGATCGTTGGATAGTCATTTGTTGTGATCGACTTAACGAATTGCTCACCGATCCCCGGAATAGCAAAGATATTTTCAACAACTAATGAACCGGTCATCAAAGCCACTGCTAATGGGCCTAACAAAGTCATCAACGGGATCAAACTATTACGTAGACCATGTTTAAAGGCAATTTCCCAACGACTCAAGCCTTTTGCTCGAGCCAATTCGACATAATCACTATGCAAGACTTCGACCATTTCTGTTCGGATGAATCTGGCAGAGTCGGCTAATGGCGACATGGCTAGTGCAATCGTTGGTAAGATCGTATACATGAACCCATCCCATTTTGCAATCGGCAATACACGAAATTGGATGGCAAAAATGTATTGTAACAATACAGCAAAAACAAAGTTAGGGATAGAACGTCCTAAGATCGCGACTAATGTAGAAGACGTATCGACCCATGTATTTTGTTTCATTGCTGAGATTGTTCCTAGGATCGTTCCAAAGAAAGTTCCGAAAATGATTGCTTGTAGACCAAGCTGTAGTGAAGGTCCTACTCGTCCTGCTAATAAGTTAGCAACTGGTTGGTTTTTGAATTGGAAAGAGATACCAAAATCTCCTTGGATCAAATTAGAAAGATAGATCCCATATTGAACGATGACTGGTTTATCCAAACCAACTTGTTTGTTCAACATCTCAATTGTTTCAGGACTTAAACGTTCCTGGTTTGTGTAAGGTGTACCAGGCAATAATTGCATCAAAAAGAATGTGATGGTTGCAATCAACCAAAGTGTGATGACCATAAAGAAGACGCGTTTTAATACATATTTTATATAACTATTCACGAATGTTTCCCCCTAGCTTTTGACTTCTGATCAATGTTTCGCTACATTATTTAATGAACCAATGATAAAGGAGCAAAAAAATGAAAAAAAAATATCGTCCTTATTTGTTTGCCGGTTTAGTGATCGTCCTCGTGTTACTTAAAAATGCTTTGACTGATCAGTTGACCCTTCTTCAATTATCCAATGATTTATTTTTATGTGCGTTGCCGTTTTTGATTATCGGCGGATTTTTATGGGTGTTCTCCTCAGGTTTCTTTGATCACTTTCAACGTTCGTTTCACTTAGCACGAACGAGAAACCGGAAGGAAAAACCAGAATTTACTTCCCTATCTTCGGTCAGCTACGGTATGTATACCTTTTGGCTGATCATCGCTGGAATTTTGCTTGTGTTTTCGATTGTCTTTGCGCTCATCTCACTTGTCTAAATGAACGGCCAAAAGAATAACTAGGATCAGAAAATTGAGAGGTCTGGGATTTGTCAAACATCCCAGACGCTCTTTTTTCTTTTTAGGACAGATTATTCTTCAATATATGTCCATTTGTAATCCCATGATGCGCCAGCAGCATGATGAACGATACCTTTGACTTTTGGATTAACTAAATGACCTTCAGCTTTTTGATAAACTGGTGCGACACCCATATCTTCAGCGATGATTTTATTCGCTTCTTGTAAGTCAGCCCAACGCGCTTGTTCGTCACCTGCATCTTTAGAAGCAGATGCTTCAACGGCTTTGTCATAGTCTGCATTTGACCATTGACCACGGTTGTATGAATTGCCTGTTACAAATAAGTCAGTAAAGCTACTTGGGTCAGCATAGTCTGCGCCCCAGCCACCTAATACTGTATCGAAATCACCAGATGATGAACGATCCAAACGAACAGAGAATGGTACTGGTGTAGGTTTTACTTTCACACCGTCAAGGTTTTCTTGGATAGAGTTTTGGATATATTCGATCACTTTTTTCGTTGAGTCATCATCTGATGCCATCAATTCAAATTCTAATGAGTCGATTCCTAATTCACTCTTCGCTTTTTCCCAATATTCTTTTGCTTTGTCTTGATCATATGATACTAATTCGCCGGCTTCTGCTGCGAAATCTTCATTTGTTTCAGGATTCTTAGTCATGTCTGCAGGAATCAAGCCTGTTGAAACAACTGAACCATCACCCATGACTTGTTTCACTAATGCTTCACGGTTGATTGAATAAGAAATGGCTTTTCTTAAGTTCACATTTTTGAATGGTGAATCATCTTCTCTTTGATTGAACTCGATATAACTTGTACGTGCTTCTTTAACTGACGTATAAGCTGGATCATTCGCATTTTGTTGTGCTAACTCACCTGATAAGATGACATCATCTGCTTGTCCATCTTTGAATAGATTCAATGCAGTAGAAGATTCTTTTACGACACTGACTTTGATTTCTGATAATTTAACTGCATCTTTATCCCAGTACTCTTCGTTTTTCTTGTACGTCCATTCAGTATCAGTACCTGGTCCATCAAAATCAGCTAAAGTAAATGGTCCGTTGTATACTGCGTTGTCACTTGATGATGCGTACGCATCTCCATGTTCTTCAACCACTGCTTGACTTTGTGGGAAGAATGAAGGGAAAGCAAGTAAGTATTGGAAGTATGGTGTTTGTTTGGCTAATTTGATTTCCAATTCATAATCGCCAACTGCTTTGATGCCTAATTCTGATTTGTCTTTGTCGCCTGCTGTGATTGCTTCAGCATTTTCAACTGGTGCAAAAAGATACGCATATTCTGATGCCGTCGCTGGGTCTACCGTACGTTGCCAACCGTAAACATAATCAGCTGCTGTGACAGGCTCCCCATTTGACCATTTTGCGTCTTCACGCAATTTGACTTTATAAGTCAATCCATCTTCACTAACTTCAGCCAATTCACTTGCACCGGCTGGTTGAGGTTTACTATCTTCATCTAAACGATAGATTCCTTCATACACATTATTTAGTGCAGTAAAACTGATTGTATCTGTTGCAACCGATAGGTCGGCTGACGGCATTTCTTGAGGTACTACTAAGTTGAAGACGCCTCCTCCATCTGCTGATCCACTGCTTGAAGAACCACTACCACTTGTATCTGCACTGCTGCCACCATAACAACCAGCAAGTACAAGCCCACATAAGGCCACAACACCAAAAGTTAAATTCTTTTTCATCTTCCGTACCCCTTTATCGAAATTTTCAGAATAATTAGTATTTTCTGAGTTGTTTATGAGTTTAATGAATAATTATTAAAATTGCAACAGTTTTTTTCGCTTTTTCTAAAAAATAATGACTTTTCCATGAACGTTTTATTATTTTTTTCTGAAAAAATGAGATAAATCAAGGATTTTTATCTAATCCTCTTTCGAATAAAATAATCATAAAAAAATGGTTGTTATAGGAACTTTAGATATGAATGTTCGGTTTTTGCCACAAAAAAGAGCCTCCGCACTAGGGGAGGCTCGCATGTTTTATTCGATTTAAAAAAAATCATTTTGGTGCTTCATTCATTGGTTTATTTCTCCAAGTCGTTTTGCCAGGATGATATCTGGTTGATTAATCCCATTTGCATCAGGAATCGCTCCAACGACTTGATAGCCCATTTTTTCATAAAATGTATAAGGATGCTTGTTGAAGGTTTCGATTGATTTCAGTTTATCTAACGGATGATCAAAAAGATCCGTATGACTAAGACTTGTGTCTCCATCCGTATCATCTGTTCCTAAATAAACCATCACACCACCTTTAGAGGCGATTTCTTTCTCAACATAATCAACTAAGCGGCTACCGATATACTGCTTTCGATAAGAAGTTTCTACTACTAGAGGGTGAATTTCCCAACCAGTCATTCCATACTGCGGAATCGCACCGATAAAACCAACCAAACGATCTTGTTCAACCGCTGAGACGGCGATTCGATCCGTCGCTAGTAGTTGCTCGACTTCTTTCATTGGTTGTTCACCGTAATCCTTCGGCCAAGTCAAACGCAAAAGGTCAGCTAACTGATCCTTCAATCCGATATTTCTACGATCAAATTCACTGATGATCATCCTATTCCCCTCCATTCCAATTTCAGCCTATTCTATCAGCCAAACGAGAAAAAGAGAAGGAAAGAAAACTTAACTTTAAGAATATTTATTTTGCTACAGTTTTTTCTTTTTTCATTTGTTTGCTACGCAATTGCCCACAAGCTGCATCAATATCTGTCCCATGCTCTTTGCGAATCACACAATTGATGCCGTTCTTTTTCAACACATCATAAAATTTCAATACATCCGCTTTTGGACTTCTTGAATATTGATCATGTTCACTTACTGGGTTGTAAGGAATCAAATTGACATAAGTTAATTTTTTCTTGTCTTTCAACAGATCAGCCAGTTGTTGCGCGTGTTCTGGACGATCATTTACTTGATTCAGCATGATGTATTCAAACGTGATCCGGCGATTGGTTTTCTCCAAGTACTCATCCACTGCTTCCATCAATTTTTCAATTGGGAAACGGCGATTGATACGCATCATAGACGTACGGACTTCATTATTTGGTGCATGTAATGATATCGCTAAGTTGACTTGTAATCCATTTTCAGCGAATTCTTTGATTTTGTTTGCCAACCCACTGGTTGACACCGTGATGTGACGAGCACCGATTGCTAAACCTTTGGCATCATTGATGATATGCAAGAAATCCATCACATTGTCGTAATTGTCGAACGGTTCACCGATCCCCATCACCACGACATGGGATACTCGTTCCCCCAGTTGACGTTCATCAAAGTAATGTTGGACCATCATGATCTGCGCTACGATCTCACCGGCTGTTAAGTCTCGGTTTTTCGTTAATAAACCACTGGCACAAAAAGTACAGCCAATATTACATCCGACTTGTGTAGTTACACACACAGATAAGCCATATTCTTGTCTCATCAACACCGTTTCGATCATATTTTTATCTGGCAACTCAAACAAGTATTTGACTGTCCCATCACTTGCCTCTTGCACGATCACTTGTTTCAATGGATTGATCTCAAAGTTTTCTGATAGTTTTTCAATCAAACTTTTTGAAAGATTCGTCATTTCTTCAAAGCTTGTGACACGCTTTTGATAGAGCCATTCCCATACTTGTGAGGCACGGAATTTCTTTTCACCATGTTCTAAAAACCAAGCAGTCAATTCTTTATTTGTTAAGCCATAAATGGATTGTTTTTCCACGATTATTCCCTCTTTTTTTCAAAGTATCGCTACATACTATAACTGATTCCCTATATTAATGCAATAGTTCACAAAAGAAACTAAATAATCGTTAAAAACTTGTACTAAATCTTATTTAGGTCATGCATGAGTATCATGCAACTCATCGTATTCTTCTACTGATTTTTCTGGATCTAAAATCATCCATTTAATAAAGATAAGCCCTAAAATCAACAAGGTTGCTGGAATGATCAAGAAAAAACTGAATAGCAGTGGGGAACCATAACCAATAGCAGAAATGATCAACCCGACTGTTTTTTTAGAATCTACTGCTTTTGAAAGCAATAAATATAAGGTTAAAGTGAAGCCGATCACGCAAATCATACTTAGGATCGACCAAAAAATAATTCCATAAAAATTCCCCCATAGACGTGTCACATAGACGAGAGGAACCAGACCTGACTGCTCTGCTACTCGGTTAAAGAAACCAAAAAGATAAATCACTGTTTGAACGATATTCAATATAAAAATAGTTTTGATCATTTTTTGATGCATATTGTTTTCTCCTTTCTAGTAGTAATAACCATCATAAATGTAAGGATCATAGTTATAAGAATCCCGGATAAAAGAATCACGAATATACCATAAGCTAGAAAGAATGAATACGACGAAAACAAGATATAAAAGGATGATCACAATTTGAATAATAAACATCGCTATGCCAGCTCGACTCCAAGTTTTTTGGACTTGTTTGAATGTTTCTACATCCGTATAGTTTCCATCTCTCCATGCCCACTCATTGCCTTTGAATCCGCAAATAAACACCCAAACAAGATTGAATAGTGGAATCAAACACAGTAATGGAAGATACGTTTTGTTCCCGATTCCCCAAATGATATTTAGAGAGAATGCTCCCCAGTTCCATTTTTTGATTTCTTGCGGTACTTCCTGATTGCCCCTTTGAAACTCAGAATTTGCCAAGCCGACTTGGGGTTCATCAAGCGTTGCTTTTTGTGTTTGGCTTGTTGATTGTATTGGTTCTTTGATCGGTTCTTTGATCGGTTCTTTGATCGGTTCTTTGATCGGTTCTTCGTTCAGTGCGCTGATTGGTTCTTCAACTAGTTCTTTCACTGGTTCTTCGTTCGGTTCGCTGATTGGTTCTTCGACTAGTTCTTTCACTGGTTCTTCGTTCGGTTCGCTGATTGGTTCTTCCTGTAGCGCATTGACAGGTTTTTCAGGCACTTCATTCATTGTTTCTGTCAATTGTTCGTTCGTCATTTTTTGGGAAGCTTCATTTGATACTTGTTCAACCTTTTTGGTTTTCTCATCGTTCATTCAGTGAATCTCCTTTCATCTAAAAAACTATTGTGACTTTAAGCTTATCATTTTTTTAACATGAATAATTTTATAAAAATCGTTTTGTTACTGCCTGTTTTTTTCCATGAAAGATATTTTTTTGGACTAAACGCAAAATAAAAGCAAAAAATCCATTCGATAAGAACAGATTTCTTGCTTTCATTTTATATGTCCTGATTTTCAGATAATGGTTGCTCCATTGACTCTTCCACTTGCTCAATAAAAACTTTTCGAGGCTTACTGCCTTCTGAAGGGCCTACGACGCCGTGGGCCTCTAATTCATCGACTAAACGAGCTGCCCGGTTGTAGCCGATTCTAAAACGACGTTGCAACAGAGAAATACTAGCGGTTTGCATTTCGATAACTAATGCTTTTGCCTCTTCAAATAGTTCATCTTGTGGTTGTTCAGCTGAACCAGCTGATTCAACTTCATCCGTTGGCATCATTTTTTCTTCGTAATTGGCTTCTTGTTGATCGGTGACAAAGTTAACCACACGTTCCACTTCATGGTCTGAAATGAAGGCGCCTTGAACACGGATCGGTTTGTTCTCACCCATTGGTAAGAAGAGCATGTCCCCTCGTCCTAAGAGCTTTTCCGCCCCATTAGAATCAATGATCGTTCGTGAGTCTGTTCCGCTGGAAACAGCAAACGCCATTCGTGAAGGCACATTGGCTTTGATGATACCGGTGATAACATCCACACTTGGGCGTTGTGTCGCTAAGATCATATGGATACCTGCGGCACGAGCCATTTGCGCTAAACGGATGATCGCATCTTCGACTTCGTTGCTTGCAACCATCATCAGATCCGCCAATTCATCAACAATGACGACGATAAATGGTAAAGTCGGATGTTTGGTTCCATTTTCCAGATTTTTTTGTTGGACAAATTCATTGTACCCAGAGATATTTCTCACACCAGTTGCAGCAAACTTCTCATAACGTTCTTCCATTTCCTGAACGACTTTTTGCAACGCTTGTGCTGCTTTTCTAGGATTAGTCACAACTGGCGTCAATAAATGCGGAATACCATTATACATATTCAACTCAACCATTTTCGGGTCGATCATCATCAGTTTGACTTCATGAGGTTTTGCTCGCATCAAGATACTTGTAATGATCCCATTTATGGCTACAGACTTCCCACTACCAGTCGAACCAGCAACCAGCAAGTGAGGCATTTTCGATAGATCAGCCGTTTGGACACGACCCGAAACATCTCGTCCTAGAGGGACTTCCAATAGCTTGTCTGGATGATCCGGTTGGGCTTCGATGATCTCTCTAAACGAAACCATACTGATCTTGCTGTTCGGCACTTCGATCCCGATCAATGATTTCCCAGGGATCGGTGCTTCCATACGAACATCTTTTGCGGCTAAAGCTAAGGCAATATCATCCGTTAAACTAACGATTTTACTTACTTTTACTCCAACAGCTGGTTGGATCTCAAACTTCGTCACAGATGGTCCTAAACTCGCTTTGACGACTTTCGCATCGACACCAAAACTTTGGAAAGTTTGTTCTAACACGCCAATGTTCTTTTCGATTTTCTTGTACTCATCACTTTGATCCACGGTTTGCGCAGAGTCTAATAAATCGATTGAAGGTAGTTCGTATGCTTGATTTTCTTCTTCTGCTTCGATCTCAAATTCTAATGCAGTGCCATCATCTTCAAATAACTCATCTTCGGACGACTCTTGTGCTTGGGTCATTTCATCCTGTTTAGGAGGTTCCATAACAGGAGGTTGGACATTTCCTTGGAAACTGTCAATCGGCACAAAACTCAATTGTTCAGGTTCACTTTCTTCATAAATAGGAGAAGTTTCCTTTTGGACTTGATTCTTTTGACGAGTGGCTCGCTTTTGTTCCATTTCCGCAGCTTCAGCTTCGGCTGCTTCTTTCGCAGCAAGACGTTTTGCTTCCTTCGCTTCTGCTCGTTGCTTTTGCCGCTCTTCTTTCGCAGCTTGTTTACGTGCCTGTTTTTCTGGGTCGCCTTCTAACAGTTCTTGGAATCTATCTCCCATCACTTGTAAGGCATTCAATAATTGATGCCCCTCAACATTACTGAATAATACTGCTCCGCCAATAATCAATAAAACAGCCACGAAATAACTTCCCGGTTGAGCAATCAAAAAGAATGTCAGATTATAAATAAATGCACCTAACATACCGCCACCGACATTCGTGGTGATTTGGCTTTGACGAATATCTGCCGATAGTAGATCCCAAGTCGTTCCAATGATATTGGGTTCTCCGCTGTTCAATTTTCCAAAAAGATTGGCATGTAAAAAGAGTAAGATACCTAAATAAAACAGGCCGACTCCCAGCCAACGACGACTCTTACCCATCGTGAATTCTCTATTTTTGACCATGATCCAAAATCCTAAAACTGCTAATAATACACAGAGGATCTGATACGTATTGCCAGCGACTATGCGAAAGCCATTCGCCACTAAAATGCCTAAAAAGCCTAATTTCAAAAAGCCAAAGACGGCAAATAGTATAAAAGCAAAGCCAACACCGATCGCAATCATTTGCTCCTGCTGCTGTTTCTGTTTTTTTGTTTTTCTTTTCTTTTTAGCAGGACGTTTTTTCTTTGCCATGATATATCCCTCTTTTCATCAAGTTCCATTATACAAAAAAAAGCAAGCGAACAAAAGTTTTGTTTGCTCGATTGCTGATTTTCTTTCATGATAAAAAAGAAGAGCAGGACTAAAGTCCTCTCTTCTTCTTCCATTATTCATCTTTTTATTGAGGGAATGGACAAAAGATACCCTCTACTCACCTATATTTGCGCCATTCTCACGAATCACTTGTTGGTACCAGTAATAGCTATCTTTTTTGTAGCGATCAAGTGACCCTTCTTGTGTTTCATCCTGATCTACATAAACGAAGCCATAGCGCTTTTGGTAGCCATTTAACCAGCTCAGCAAATCTGTGTATGACCATGTGCAATAGCCCAAGACTTCTGCACCATCTGAAATAGCTTCTTTGATGGCTTTGACATGACTCTCCAAGTAGTTGATACGGTAGTCATCGTGGATCTTTTTATCCTCTGTCAATTTGTCATATTCACCTAAACCATTTTCCGTGATCAACACAGGGATACGATAGCGACTCGTGATTCGTCGCAAAGCAATACGTAAACCTTCTGGATCGATTTCCCAATCCCAATTTGTACGTTCGACAAATGGGTTTTCTACTTTTTTGTACATGCCAGGCACGCCGGTTTCTTCTGATGAGCCTTTTTTACCTGTAGTATTCATCTTACCAGCGCCGACACCATCTAATGGATTAAAGGCGTTCGTTGCTGTTTGGTAGTAGTTGATGCCTAAAAAGTCAGGTTTCGCAGAGGCTAATAGCTCCTCATCACCTTCTTCGATCGTTGGCGCCCACCCTTGTTCTTCCAAGAATTTCATCGCAGCGATTGGATATTTGCCCCACATATAAACATCCATCCAATAATGTGCCATCAAATCTTCCGCATTTTCAGCAGCCAAAATGTTCTTTGGATCACTGTCAATCGGATAGTTTGGCGTATACGCAAAACTTGGTCCGATTTTCCCAGGCATATCCATTTCATGGAACGCATTGATCACTGCTGCATTAGCTAAGTTGGCAATATGGTTTACTTGATACATTCGTTTTGGATCAGTCACTCCTGGAGGATGTACCGCTAATAAATAACCGAGTGAAGTGAAAATATTTTGCTCGTTCAAACTCACCCAATAGTGGACTTTGCCACGAAATGCTTCGAATAAGGTTTTTGCATAGTTCGTAAAATCTTCGATGATCTGACGAGATTCCCACCCTTGGTATTCATCTTGCAACGCTTGTGGCAGATCCCAATGATACAATGTCAACATTGGTTCAATGTCGTGTTTGATCAATTCATCGATCAAATCCATATAGAAAGCTAAGCCTTCTTGATTGATCTCGCCGCGGCCATTTGGAAAAATACGTGTCCAAGCCACAGAGAAGCGATACGTTTTCAAACCTTGTTCTTTCATTAAGGCAATATCTTCTTTATAACGATGATAATGATCAACAGCTAGGTCGCCATTTGTTCCTTTAAATGTCTTACCTGGAATACGAACAAAGCGATCCCAAACGGACTCACCTTTTCCGCCTTCTTGCCATGCACCTTCTACTTGATAGGCAGCTGAAGCAGATCCCCAAAGAAAATCATCAGGAAATGCTGTTAATTTTTGGTGTTCCATGAACATCTTCCTTTCCTAGTTCAATCTTTACCTCTTTAGAATAACACGAAACCCTTTTCATTACCAAGTAGATTTTTGACATTTATAAGCAAAAGTCTAGTCATTTTAAAAATAAGTCCAAAACAAACAAAAATAGTGGAGCAGCAGATGCTGTTCCACTATTCTGACTTCCCCTATGATTCGATCCTTCCTGTCATCCTGTCACCTATTCTGGTGTGACATCTTCACCAAACCACTTCTCTGAGATCTTTTTAAATTTTCCGTTTTCAACCAATTCGGCTATGCCATCATTGACTTTTTCCACAAGTATTTCGTCATTTTTTCGCGCACCGACAGCAAAATCTTCTCCATCAAAGTCCCCTTTGATCACATTGAAATTATCTAATTCGTCTCGTATGTTCAAAAAATACTCGGCATAGACTTTGTCGATCAACACACCATCTGTACGGCCACTTTTCAAATCGATCAATGCTTCATTAAAGCTGGCGTACAAAACTGCATCTTGATTTTTCACATAGTCTTTGAGTATTTCTGGATGTCTGACAAACATATCATAACCAGAAGAACCGTTTTGTGCGCCTAAGATTTTGTCTTGCATTTGTTCAAAGCTTGTAATGCCAGAAGTTTTTGGCGTGATCAACACTTGATCATTTTTCATATACGGTTTTGTAAACAAGACCTTTTCTTCACGTTCCGGTGTTTTTGAATACCCGTTCCAGATCAAATCGATCGTTCCATTGTTCAACTCAAATTCTTTCATCGACCAATCGATCGGTTGGAACTCAACGGTGATGCCATATTCATCAAAGACAGCTTTCGCTAACTCAATATCAAATCCTGTCAGTTTGCCATCCTTATCACGAAAACCCATTGGTACAAAGCTGTCGTCTAGCCCTACGATAATCTTTTTTTCTTGATTGATTCTTGACCAGCTTTCTGTCGCTGTCCGCTCATTCGTGCAGCCAGTTAAAAAGAAAAAAACAATCAAAGATAAAATCAAAAAGCTGAATTTTTTCATTTTCTCCCCACCGCTTTCCTACTTACTTGGCATAACTTTGATCAATTGATCCCCAACGTTTTCAGCAAAGACTAAATCGTGGGTCACGATGATTTGGGTCACGCCTTCTTCTTTTAATGAAAGAATCAACTTCTCTACTTGTTGGCGTAACTCTGGATCTAATGCACTCGTCGGTTCATCATAAGCTAACACTCGTGGGTTCATCGCTAACGCACGAGCAATGGCCACACGTTGTTTTTGTCCTCCAGATAATTGATAAGGATAATTTCCTAATAAATCACGAATCCCTAATGAGTCCGCTAATTCCTCCGCCTTTTTCGTGTATTCTTCTTTACTTTGTTTCAACACCATTTTAGGCGCTAAAGTAATATTGTCAAAAATACTCAAGTGTGGGAAAAGCTGGAAATCTTGAAACACGACGCCTACCACTTGTTCTTCTGTTTTCAATTCAAAAGGGTCAAATTTCGTGCCATCTAGGTAAAACTCACCACTGTCAGCTTTTTCTAAACCGGCTAAAATCCGTAACATCGTTGTTTTACCGCCTCCTGACGGTCCGCCGATCGCTAATGTTTGTCCTTCCGGTATTACTAAATCAAAATCTTTGATCACTTGTTTGTCACCAAATGATTTACTAATCTTTTTTAATTCAATCATCGCTGTTCCCTCCTCGTTTCTTAGCGGTAATAATTTAATTTTTCTTCAATTTGCTTCAACACGATCGTCAGCACTCCTGTTAGTGCGAGATAGATCAGTGCCACGCCAAGCAATGGAAGTAAACTTGCATCTCTCTCCATCGCGATCTTACCCGCTCGCATCACATCACCTAAACCTAAGATGTAGATCAACGAAGAATCTTTCACTAGATTGATGACTTCATTGCCGACAGAAGGTAACACGATTTTTGTTACTTGCGGAATAATGATTCTTGTCACTGTTTGGAAAGGACTCAACTGTAAGACTTGAGCTGCTTCATACTGCCCTTTAGGGATCGACTGGATACCACCACGGAAAATCTCAGCAAAATAGGCAGCATAATTTAAAATGAATGCGATCAAAGCAGCTTCGAAGCGATCAAACACGATCCCGATCGTTGGCAAGCCGTAGAACACGAAAATCAATTGTAATAATAGCGGTGTTCCTCGCATGATCCAGACATACGTTTGTAGGAAATAACGGATCGGTTTAAAATGTAACGACAACCCTAAGGCTAAAATAATGCCTAATGGCAAAGAACCAATCAAGGTAAAGGCAAATAATTTCAAGGTTGTCAGCGCCCCTACTAACAACTGTGGCATCACTTCTAATAAATCATTCATTTTCTTTTCCTCCTCTTTTCTTTAAAGGGGTACATTGTTAGCTGTCCCTTCCAACCACATGAAAAACAAAAAAAGTCCTTTGATCCGAAGACCAAAGGACGCAAAATACGTGGTTCCACCTTTTTTTATTAGTTTCTCGCAAAACTAACCTTATCTGGTCGTCTAACAACGACCGCAGCTATAACGGGCTTCCCGGATTTTCTTACTGGCTGTTCAGAAAATCGACTCCAAGATGTGTTTCACAATCAGTTATTGCCTCTTCTCACCAACCAGAGACTCTCTTCAAACACTTAATTGCTACTCTTCTTTTCGATGTCTTTTATTTAACTTAATGAGTAATTTACCTGATTCATTTTTATTTGTCAATCTTTTTTGTGCTAAAATAAATAAAAAATGAATGGAGGATTGTTTTTTATGTGTCATGCCACGAAACAAGAGGCCTATGAATTGCTTGATCTATTGGCAATCAATTACCAAGAAGTGAATCATCCAGCCATTACTTCTGTCAAAAATCTATCTTTTACTTTACCAGGTCCACAAGTCAAAAATCTTTTGGTCAAATCAAAGAAAGGCAAACAAATTTATTTTGTCGTCTTACCTGATGAAAAACAAGCCGACTTGAAATTATTGGCAGAACAGTTGAATGAAAAACGATTATCGTTTGTGTCAGAAGAACAAGTCAAACAGTTGTTGCATGTTCCGCCAGGCACCGTCAATCCATTTGCCTTAGTCAACGATTTAGAAAACGAGATCCAAGTAGTAATTGACTCCTCGATCGATCGCAAAGATACCGTCGGCTTTCATCCAAATAGCAACACCAGCACCATCATATTTCCCTTTGCAGATTTTGAACGACTACTCGCTCATGTGGATCATCTGCCAAGGTATGAAGTCTTGTAACTTAATTATCCTTCATCGCAGCTTTTAAGGCTGCTGCTAATGGGCTTTCTTCCGGTTCTTCTGCTTGAGAATATTTCTTCATCAAGCGACGTTCTTCATGTTTTGTCATTTTTTTCTTCTGCTCTTTTTTCCCTAGCATCTTCTCTGTCGTCCCGTCAAATTTACAACGGAAGTAAGCGCCATTTTTGCCTTCAATGATCTCCATTTTGCGGTGACATTGTGGGCAACGATGGTTAGAGACTTTCGGATCTTTCCGACGACGATAGCTACAATCTTGATTCGTACACACATAGATTTTGCCATCTTTTGTGTTCTTCTCACGAAGATTCGAGCCACAATCCGGACATTTCTTTTGGGTAATCGAAAAGTCTTGGTATTCTTGCTTACTTGTTTTGATTTCTTGAACAAGTCGCTTCGTTTCTTTTTCGATGGATTGTAAAAAGACGTTGGCTTGTTTTTTTCCAAGCGCGATCGCTTCTAGATCTCTTTCCCAACTTTCAGTCAAATCTGGTGTCACAAGCGATGGATTGACCAGTTCTAACAACTGCTTGCCCTTCGGTGAGACTTGTAAGCCTTGCGGTGTGCGTTCCATTAATTCGGATTTGATCAACTTTTCAATGATCTCCGCACGAGTCGCAGGCGTTCCTAAACTGTGTTTTTCCATTAAGCCTAGCAGACTTGCTTCCGTCAAAGGTTTCGGCGGTGCCGACAATTCTTTTTTGATCGTAAAATCAGGTTGGATGCGCATGTCCTTTTTCCAGTCAAACGAATCCACATGACTTTCCGCAGACGTTTTCCAACCAGCTTCCAACACCCGATTTTGGCGGAAAACAAATTGTTCGTTACCAAATACGACAGTGATTTTCGTTTGACTGATTTTATGTGGTTCTGCAAACAAGCCTAAGAAACGTGTCACGATCATTTGATAGATTTTTTGTTCTTCGTTGCTTAATTTTTCATAGCGTGGACGATTTTCCGTCGGCAACAAGGCATGGTGATCTGTTACTTTATTATCTTGGAAGACACTTGTTTGACGAACCACTGCACCATTTTTCAAATAAGTTTTCACTTCTGGTGCAAAATCGCTGATGGCTTGAAGTCTTTCTTTCATCGTACTTTTCATATCATTCGTCAAATATTTACTATCTGTTCGTGGATACGTGACGATCTTGTGCGTTTCATATAAACTTTGGACAAGACCCAACGTTTTCTTTGCAGAATAGCCATAACGTTGGTTGGCTTCTCGTTGGATCTCCGTTAGATCATAAGACAGAGGAGCTTTTTCTGTCTTTGTTTTTTCTTCAATGTTGACTACTGTTCCCTTACTCTGACTAAGGGTTTTAACAAACGCTTGGGCTTCTTCATGGGATTTCAAAGCAAATTGGTTTTTTTGGACCATTTTTGCTTGTTCATTGCCGACTGTCAATGAAATCGTAAAATACGTTTGTGGTCGGAATGATTCGATTTTCTTTTCCTGATTACGCACTAAAGCTAAGGTTGGGGTTTGTACCCGACCCGCTGATAAATTGTCTTGATATTTTACTGTCAGCGCACGTGTCACATTCAATCCGACCAACCAATCTGCTTTTGCCCTAGCCAAAGCAGACTCATAAAGCGCATCATAGCTTTTAGCTGGTTTCAATTGGCTGAAACCTGTCTTGATCGCTTTGTCCGTCTGAGAGGAGATCCACAAACGTTTCACCGGCTTATTGAAGTGAACATATTCCAAGATCCAACGTGCAACGAGTTCTCCTTCACGTCCGGCATCTGTCGCGATCACTGCTTCTGAAACATCTTTACGACCAGCCAATTGCTTGATGGCTTTCAATTGATGACCAGTTTTTGGTAATGGTTTGATCCCTAGTTTTTTAGGGATCATCGGCAAGGTTTCCATCTGCCAGCTTTGCCATTCCTTATTCAGATCTTCTGGCATCTTTAGACCTAATAAATGACCAAGGGCCCAAGTCACGATCACCTTGGGTCCTTCGTAATAGTTTTTGTGTTTTTGATTAGCACCAAGCACCTTGCTTAGGTCTTTCGCAACGCTTGGCTTTTCCGCTAGAATTAGTTGTTTCATAAAAATCCTTTCTGCTTTCCAAAGTGATCGGTTGATAATCTTTCAGCAAAGCAAGTCCTTTGTATTGCTGCAAATCATCATCACATTCTTCACACCAGCGCTCATCGCCATCATTCCAAAAGGCGCTTAGAAAATTATTTTTGGCATGGATATACTCATAGTTGTTTTTAATGGCTAGCCATTTTTCTTCATAGTTTTGTTGTGCTTCTTCGAAAGAGGAGAAAGTTTCCTCCATTTGAATATCTTCTTGCCAATCTTCAAAGAACCACCAAGGCTCATTGTCACCGAACATTGTAATTACTTGATACATACATGCGCTCCTTTTCTCAGATCATCTTAAAAACATATTAGTCACTTTCCAAGAAAGTTGCAAGAAATTTTGCTTAAAAGGGGCATTTTATGAATGTTCAGAAAATTAATTTAAATGATGCCTTTTATTTTATTGGTAAAGTTGCAATAAAGTCGTCGATCATCCAGACATAACTTTCTTCTGGAGAAACATTCGGTTCATTGGTAAAGTACCCTAAAAAACGTAACGAAAGATAGCCATGGATCATACTTCGCAGTTCTCGACTTCGATGCACCTTTTCTTCTTTCGACAAAGAAAAAGCGTCAAATATTTGCAAAATGATTTGGTTCGTTTCGTGTATTCCCTCTAATAAAATTTCTTCATTCGTATGTGGTACACTGATCAGCAGTTCATAGACTGCCTGATTTTGAAACGCAAATGACTGATAAGTTTGCGCATACGCTTGGATCGCTTCTCCCTTACTTTTCCCAACTAACACTCGACGTAATTGATCATTTAACTCCGTTAAAAGTTTCGCAGTCAACGCCGTTTTCACTTCCCGAATGTTTTTGAAGTGGTTATAAAGCGACGGTGATTTGATATTCAATGCCTTAGCTAAATGTTGAAAAGTGATTTGCTGTACAGCCATCTCTTCTGCCAATTCTCGAAAGCAGTCGATGATTTTCTCTTGTGACAGCGTTCGTTTTTTCATTTGATTTCCCCTCTTATGGACTAAACTCAATCCTTTTAAGTTTACCATGAAAGACGAAGAGAAAAAAGACTTGTTGTTGATAAACTACACATTGTAGTTTATAATAAATGATTGTAGATGAAAATTTTCAGAAAGAAGGCTTTAATTGTGGTGTCAAGGGTAAAAGAGGCAGTATTCAGAAAAAGAGAAACTTGGGAGAAAAACCTAGTGGTTTTGTGGTTTGGTACATTTATGGCAGGGATTGGGTTTAGTCTAGTGATGCCTTTTATGTCGCTTTACATAGATACGTTAGGAAATTACAGTACGTCACAATTGAACTTTTGGAGTGGCTTGACCTTCTCCTCTACATTCCTTGTTACTACCTTGATTTCTCCATGGTGGGGACGACTTGCCGATCAAAAAGGCCGAAAGTTGATGCTGTTGCGCGCTTCTCTAGGGATGGCGGTAGTGATTTCCTTGATGGGTCTAGTAACCAGCGTGTATCAATTAGTCGCATTACGTCTGTTGCAGGGGATTTTTTCCGGCTATATCAGTAACGCTACAGCTTTAGTCGCCACTGGTACTCCAAGAGAAAAAAGTGGACAAGTACTTGGCACTTTGGCGACCGGCTCTGTGACCGGAACATTGCTTGGTCCTTTACTTGGCGGACTTTCTGCTTCTGCTTTTGGGTATCGCCCTACCTTCTTTATTACTGGGACAATTTTGTTCTTCGTTTTCTTACTTAGCTTATTTTTTGTCCATGAACAATTTGTGCCAGTAGAAAAAGGCGAGTTGGTTTCTGCTAAACAAATTTTCCGTGACCTGAAATACCCACATGTCGTCATCGGTATGTTTATTACCACAATGATCATTCAAGCATCAAATAATTCGATCAGTCCGATCATTAGTTTATATATCCGGCAATTATTACATGGACATGGCAACGTCACGTTGATCAGCGGAATCATTGCTTCTATTCCTGGGATTGCCACCCTGATAGCCGCTCCTCGTTTCGGACGCTTAGGCGATAGGATCGGAAGTGAACGAATCTTAGCCATCGGATTAGGCTTCGCTTTGATCGTCTACATCCCAATGGCTTTCGTAACGAATGTATGGCAACTTGCAGGACTACGATTTTTGATCGGGATCTCAGACGCTTGCCTCCTTCCTGCGGTCCAAGCATTGATCACTAAATACTCTCCCCCACAAGCTGCCGGAAGAATCTTTAGTTACAACCAATCCTTCCAAGCCACTGGAAATGTCGTTGGCCCCTTGATCGGTTCAAGCGTTTCAAGTATCTTCGGTTATCGTGGTGTCTTTTTATCCACCTCCTTACTTGTACTTGCAAACTTTGTGCTGGTTCGCCATAATACGAAGGAGATCCATAAGCAGGAAGAAACAAGCAATGGTCATGCTTTTGTCAATAAATAGCAAAAAAGCCACAGGATTCGTAAAAAAATCCTGTGGCTTTTTTAGATTATCTTAGACGTATTGCAAAACTTTCGCTTCTTGATACGCATGATCGATCAATCCGCCCCCTAGACATTCCATTCCGTCATAAAAAACAACGGCTTGTCCTGGTGTGATTGCGCGTACGGGTTCGTCGAAGATGACTTCTGCGCGATTATTTTCTAATAAGCGTACAGTTACCGGTACATCTTGTTGACGGTAACGGAATTTCGCTGTACATTTGAATTCTTTTGGCATTGGTTCATTCGTTGTAAAATGGATTTCGCTTGCATCTAAACTGGTTGCATACAATGCAGGATGATGGAACCCTTGTCCAACATATAACGTGTTCGTCGCAAGATCTTTTCCAACCACGAACCAAGGTTCTTGTGAATCGCCACCGCCGCCGATGCCTAAGCCTTGGCGTTGTCCGATCGTGTAGTACATCAAACCAGCATGTTCACCTTTGACTTCACCGTCAAGGGTCACCATATTGCCTTTTTTAGCTGGTAAATAGTTACTTAAAAATTGTTTGAAATTCTTTTCGCCGATAAAACAGATACCTGTTGAATCTTTTTTCTTCGCCGTTGCTAGCCCGGCACGTTCTGCGATCGCACGTACTTCTGATTTTTCCATACCGCCTAACGGAAACATCGTTTTTGCTAACTGTTCTTGTGACAATTGGCTAAGGAAATACGTTTGGTCTTTGTTATTATCGACCCCACGCAACATATGTGACACGCCATTTTCATCACGTGTGACTTGCGCATAATGGCCAGTAGCAACATATTCCGCTCCTAAGTCCATTGCATAGTCTAAGAATGCTTTAAATTTGATTTCCTTATTGCACATTACATCTGGGTTCGGGGTACGTCCTGCACGATATTCTGCTAAGAAATATTCAAACACACGGTCCCAATATTCCTTTTCAAAATTAACCGAGTAATAAGGAATCCCGATTTGGGCAGCGACTTTCGCTACATCCTTGTAATCTTCCGTCGCCGTACAGACGCCATTTTCATCGGTATCATCCCAGTTTTTCATAAAGATCCCGATTACATCATAGCCTTGTTCCTTTAACAAAAGTGCTGTTACAGATGAGTCAACACCGCCACTCATCCCAACGACAACGCGTGTTTTGCTGTTGTCTGTCATGGTATCACCATCATTTCAATTAGATTCTGAAACATCTACGAGTTGAAGGTCGCAACTTTTCAGTATTTTACATTATACGTCATCTTTCTGAAAATTTCACCCCTAAATAATCAATTTAAAAAAGCGACGTTTTTTAGTTGGACCATTCTGTACTTTTCAGATACCAAAACTTTGCTATGAGAGGCGTTTTATTCATGATTTAGTTTCTTACTACATTCACCAAAAACAAAAGTAACAGCACAACATTGAAATATGTAGAAAACAAATAATTGATAAACAATAAGTAAAATTTTCGCCGGCTAGTTTCAAGCTTTGTTGCGGCGTATAATCCAATCAAGCCAGAGATCACCATCAACATAAGCAAAGGAATCAAATAATAACTTTCGAATGAATGACTTTGAAAAATAATCAAATAATGAGCATAAATAAATGCGAGTGTAGAAATAGACATCGGGATGATCAATCCCATGATAAAGAATGCTTTCTTTTTCTCTAACTCATGAAGCGCGCCCACAATCAATACGTACGCAACAGGGAACAATAAATACTCCACCTTACCAAAGCTGACAAAACCTAATAAAGTTCCTAGTACAATACCATACATCAAAACAAGATGAATGCCAATGAGCACCCTTTTTAAGAATGCTGAGGGGATTCTAGTTGAGTAAAACAAACTGATTCCACTAATGATCCACCAAGAATATTGGACTGTTCCAAATAACCAAAAAAATTTGAAAACAAAAACTAAACTTCCTAATAGAAAACAAAGCGCCAATAGATAGAACGAAATATATTTATTCGGCATACTTTTTTTTACAAACATTCCACTCACTCCTTTTAAAAAATACTTATCTAGTAGAAAACCACCAGCCAAAGATACAGAACCAGTTAACCAAAATGATCAATACTTTTACCCAACCGAATTTTATTCCTGTTGAAAAAAATAAACTAATCCCACTCAAGAACCAGCAAATCGTGGAAATCATCAATTTAATCTCGCCAGCATATGGTGAATAAGATAAAAAATAAAAACTTGTAAAAAAAATGACAAGCACAAAAATAGTAAGCAAAAAAACTCAAATCTTTTAGGTTCAATTGAAATCATTCATTGCACTCCTTTTTTCAACGATTAACGATCACAGCTTACTAGAAATAAACTCAATCACACGCATCAAACTCATAGCGGTCGCAAATCCATAATTTACGACTAAGAGATATCCTTTCTGATAGTTACTCATCGTAAGACAGTACGTAAAATAAATCCCCATAAGTCCAGGAATTACCATGTACAGGATAAATGCAAAACTTGAAAGTGGATCTTCTCAATATAGAAAGCTCCCTATCATAAAGAAGGTAGACAACAGCATCGACAGACCCAATCCTATTTTATGGAATTTCATGGTGATCTCCTATTCATCTTTTATTTATTGTGGCGTTATGGTGCTTTTTTCTATGTAAAGTTACTGTTCATTTCATCAGTAATAGACACTTAGCCAAAAGAAAACAACCAACCGTAGATACAACTAAAGTTAAAAAAAATGACTAAGTTTTTTAAGGCTTTACTTTCAATGAACCTTGAAAAAAATAAACTTATACTGCTAAGTAGCCAACAAATCGATGTCAATATTACTCGCCATTCAATACTATAGCGACCTCCTTGAACCATACTGAACGTAATTACACTGATCGATAAGAGTAAAATAATCAATGAACAATATCTTTTGTATGTACTTTTCATTTCAATCTCCCTTTCAAGTAATACTTAACTCTATTTTTTGTTCAAAGTTAAAACAATTAATTGAATGAATTGTCCAATAATAATAAATGTAGCAAAAAAATAATTCAGAGAAACAATCATCCATTTGTATCGTCCAAGATTCGCTTTCATCGAATAATAAAACCCAGCTAATCCAGGAAATGTCATAATGAAAAACAATAAGACACTCTGAGGACTATCTCCATAAACGATTCCTCCAACAAAACAACAAATCGAAAAAAACATCGCTATTAATAATCTGAATTGATTATTCGTCATCTTATTCTCCTTTTAATTTTATGAATATCTGTAGTTTCAAAAAATCAAAATATAAACCACCAACCATAAATACAAAAAATATTCGCTCCTACAACAATACACTTAATAAATTTATTGTTGATTCCTGTAGAAAAAAACAAACTACATCCACTCAATAACCAACAACTGATAACGATGATTCCTTGATATACAAGAGGCAAAGTTCTATAAGATGAAAAATAACTGCTACTAAATAAACAAGAAGCGAACAAAAAGATGATCGATAAAATCCAGTACTTGTTATTCTGTTTTATAATCATATGTGACTCCTTCTTTCTTAAATCCACTCACAACTAGATAAAATTTCTATTAATTTTTGAATTGTTCAATTAATACATAAAATAAAATGTACTAACTTGTAAAAAACTCTATCCCGAAGACTTGTAACCAATAAATTACGATAATCAAGACAGTACTGTAAGTAGCGAAAAGGTAATTCAGCCCTAGCAGTAACCATTTCAACTTCGTCTTTTTTATTTTTGTCGAACAATAAAAACCAATCAAACCCGGAAAACTCAAACCTAATGCAAAAAGAATCCCTTCAATTTCTCCACTTAAATAAATATGTATATAAAATAGACCACTGATACATGCAAGCATTGACAAACATAAAACGACTAGATTCAATGCACGTTTCATTCTTCTTTCTCCTCCTTATCAACATCAATATTTCTCACTAAAAACAGAAATAGCTTCAAAAATTCAAAGAAAAATGAAAAATCGTAGATAAAAAGACATAGCCAAACACAAAATTCAACGTAATCAACGTCCTTTTCAGGTATCTATCTGCGATTCCTAGCGCAAATACGATACTCCCTCCATTGATGACCCAACAAACCGAAATTGCGACTATAAATAGATGCGGTTGATACTTAAATGAATCAAACAAGATGGGACTAGCAAAGATACACGTAATAAATACAAGAAAAATTGACAATATCAATAGAACTAATGATTTTTTTGTACAAGACTTATTTTTTAGAAAAGACATTTATACGCTCCTTTTACTATTTTTAATTTTCTATTTTACAAGCACACATAGACTAACCAAAATAAAATAACCAACCATAGATACAACAAAAATTCAGTAATATGATTCCTCTTTTCAAATATGGATAAGTGATTTTCGTTGAAAAAAACAAACTTACAGTGCTACATAACCAACAAACCGTCATGATGAATATTCTGATTTCATAAAGAAATTTAGAATATGGATAGGCATGAAACAAAAATAAAAGAATAGAGATTGCCAATAAAACAAGGTTCTATAATATCTAGTGTTGGTGGAAAACAATTTTGTTTTCTGCTAACATTATTTTTTTGAAAAAAAAGATAGAAAAAGAGATATCCAAATTGATAGAATTAAGTCGACTAAAACAAACTCATCAAGAAAGGATATCTCCATGGACTATCATACTAAAAAATTACTCGGTTTAACAGATAAAAATATTATTTTCCCTACAGAATGGCTTTCTGAAAAGAAAGAAGGTGGTATTACCACCTACGTGATTCATGGACGCTTAGATTACACTCCCACTTGTTGTACAAAATGTGGAATTAAAAATGAAGGACAAGTGATTAAATATGGTACGCATCAAACCACCATTCAATTATTACCGATTCATTCACATAAAACTGTCTTCAATCTTAAGAAAACTCGCTTTCTGTGTAAAGAGTGTGGCTCAACTTTCTCGTCTGAAACTTCTTTAGTCGATAGAAATTGTTCGATTTCTGTCGACTTGAAACGAAAAATCATGGCAGAATTAGCGACCAACTCCAGTAGAAAAGACATTGCTCTACGATACTTCGTATCGGATGTAACGATTTTACGAATCATGAAAGCCGCTGTGAAGAGCTTGAAAGTCCGCTTTGACTACTTGCCTTTTGTTCTTTGCTTTGATGAATTTAAAGCGATGAAATCTTGTGTTGGTAAAATGAGTTTTATCTTCATGGATGGCCAAACGAATCAAATTCTTGGTCTTCTTGAAAGTCGCAAACTCGCTTATCTACGCACCTTTTTCTCTCGCTATACCCGTCAAGCAAGAGAGAATGTTCAATATATCGTCATGGATATGAACGCTCCTTATTTTGAATTAGCCAAAAGTATTTTTCCCCATGCACAAATTGTCACGGATCGTTTTCATATTATCCAGCATATCCAACGGGCATTGAATCATTTACGGATTCAAATCATGAATACTTATCGCAAGAAAGATCACCTGAAGTACAAACGACTCAAACGTTACTGGAAGTTATTTCTAAAGGATTCTTATCTATTAGATAGCTCACACTACCGTTATGATTATTCGTTTAAGCGACCGATGACTGAAAAAACCACAGTCGATGAACTACTAAGCTATGATTCCACATTGAAGCTGGCTTATGACACCTGTCAATTTCTTCTGTATCACTATAAACAAAAAGATACAAACTACTTTTTTGAAGTGGTGAATACTTTAGACGCGCAGCTTCCTGAATGGTTTCGCAAGAAGCTCACTTTCTTAAATAAATATAGAAAAGGAATCGAAAATGCCTTCAAAACACCCTATAGTAACGGAGCATTAGAAGGGACAAATAATAAAATCAAAGTCATTAAACGTGTCGCTTATGGTTACCGTAATTTCCTCCATTTTCGTGACCGCATTTACTTGATTCAAGGCTTAGTTTTCCAAGATCAATCCAGAACAAAAAAGAATCAATCGAAGCCTATTTCTGCTTCGATTGATTCTCGATGAAATTCTTCTAATTTTAACTCACCAACACTACTTGTCGAAGAGCCTAAAACAATTGAAAAAATAAATTCTAAATAATTTTTCTTGGTTAACATTCCTATTCCTCCTCGTAAAATAGCCTTAACTCATTTGGATAAACTTTCTAATGAACCATTCAATGAATTGCCCAATAACAATATACGTAGCAAAAAAGTAATTCAAAGAAATAAGCAACCATTTATAATGTCGAAGTTCCACTTTAGTGGAAAAATAAAGTCCTAGCAGACTTGGAAAAGTCATCATGAAAAACAAAATAATTCGTAGAGCACTCTCTCCGGAAATGATTCCTCCAACAAAGCAACTCATCGAAAAAAACATTGCTATAGATAATCTGAATTGGTTATTCGTCATCTTATTCTCCTTTTAAATTTATGAATATCTGTATTTTCAAAAATCATATATAAACCACCAACCATAAATACAGAAAATGTTGATGCTAATGACAATACGCTTCAGAAATTTATTACTGATCGCCCGACAAAAAAATAAACTAAATTCGCTTAGTATCCAACAACCGTAGACAATAATCCTTTGATATACAAGTGGATATAGTCTATAGGATAAAAAATAATGTCTAGCAAGTAGACATGAAAGTATCAATAATACAAACGACAAAATCCAATATTTTTTATTTTGAATCATTTTTTTCTCCTTCTTTCAATATCTTTCTTGATACGCCTGTTCCTTTTTATTTATAAAAAAATTGTAAGAAAACATAGACCAAATCCCATATGGTGAGCGTAGTCGCAAATAAATAATTCACGACTAACAGAGACCATTTCAAGTACCTTCTCATAGTGATTTTTGTGGTAAAATGGATTCCCGCAAGTCCTGGGATAATGATCACAAACACCAAGATGAAGCCGATATATCCTCCGTAATCTATGATTGCTCCCAATAAACATAAAATCGATAAAATCATAGAAACAATTAACCTGATTTTATAACCGTTCATAACTATCTCCTCTCATAATTTCATTTAAGTTATTGTTGTTCGGATGACCAGTTTACTTGATAGAACTTAACAATCAATAAAAAATCCACCAACCATAGATACAGAAAATGTTGATGCCAATGACAATCACTTTCAGAAGTTTATTCCTGATTCCTCGACAAAAAAATAAACTAAATCCGCTTAGTAGCCAACAGCCAATAATAATGATTCTTCGAAATATAAGAGGGTATTGCATATAAGGTAAAAAATAATGCATAGCAAGCAGACATGACAGACCTAAAAAGACAAATGATAAAATTAAATACTTTTTATTTTGAGTCATTCTGATTTCTCCTTTTTCTTATTTTTTGAGATATACAATACTTTATTTATATAAATCTAAAAAAGCATGAATAAAATACCAACCACTAAGCGTAGTCGCAAATAAATAATTCACGACTAACAGAGTCCACTCTACGTACTTTTTCATGGTAGTTTTTGTAGTAAAATAAATTCCCAAAAAGCCAGGAATTATGATTACAAATGACAAAATAAAACCAACATACCCTCTATAATCTATGATTATTCCCAATAAACATAAGATCGATAAAATCATAGAACCAACTAAACCGGTTTTATAACCGTCCATCCAATCTTCCTTTCTTTTCACACCTTTTAGGTGATACGATTCATTGATCCAACTGATTTTTATTCGTTAATCTCTTGTAACCTATAGAACCCTCGTTAAAAACTGGATTAAATATCTGATATGAAGATGCGTTGCGAATAAATAATTTACGATGAACAAAAAAGATTTCAGAAGCTTATCCATAGTGATTTTAGTTGTAAAATAGATCCCAAAAAATCCTGGAATAATTGTTAAAAAAACTAACAACAATCCAATTAGTCCACGTCCATCAATCAGCGAACCAATAATACACAGAATAGATAAGGACATTGACATACACAAGCCGATTTTGTACTCATTCATAAGCTACTCCTATCTTCGCTTCATTTTAAATAATCAAAAAAATTGATAATTAGTTATTTAATACAAAAGTTTAAATAACATATAACCAAACACTCAACATGGAAATAATTTATTATAAACACGAAATTTTATTATATTAATAATTTTAAATTATATATTCTCTTTTTTTTCAATTACGATAAAAAACAAAAAATATATTTTTTGAAAAAAATTATATGTTATTATTTTATCATAGAAAAAAGAGAGATTATTATGGATATTAAACTTTTTTTCACAATTTTTTTATTAATTGTTTCACTTCAATTCTCAAGTATACAGGTCTATGCTGAAGTGGAAGTCTATCAGTCATTCAAGGAAATGCCAATTATTTATTACAATCAGATACCTCATTTAGATGAAAATCAATTGAAAGAATACAAACGTTAAGACAATAATATGTATTTATACAAGCAAGCAGAACGGTTAGCAAAAATCCTACCACGAAGGTTCTTCACTATTGGAAACTCTGTAGATAATATTATTTTTGAAAAAATCCTGAATATGGAACTTATGGTCCATTGAACACAGTCCAACTATTATCCTGAAGAGGTCCTTATCGTCTACTCAACAAATATCACGAATGATCTTAAACGTTTGAATGATAGGACAGCCACTGTTGGTAAAGGATTGAATAATCAAGGAAAACTCGTCAATTGTATTCTTTAAACTTTCAATAGCTCATTGGATTTTATGTCTGATGAATCTATAAAGTTGTTAACAAGGATTGAACAAATGGACTTTACACTTTTTCACCTAGGATCTAGATGAATGGCGAAAATAAAACAGGTGTGAGACAAAAGAACATTTCCTTTTGTCTCACACCCTAAAACCGAATATACGTTGGGAACAGAAGTAATCTCATCAGAAAAGCGACAGCTACAAAAATTTGAAAACAATTTTTGTAGCTGTCGCCTTATTTCTTGAGGTAATCCATCCCCCACTTTCTTCTCACCTACTTTTCCTAATGGTTATTCTTCTGATCCAGCAACTTCTGTCTCTTCGATGAGGGAGAGTTCATCGACTTCACCGGATTCTTTATCAGTCAGTCGACTCATTCCTGTTACAGGATTAATCTCTTCTTTGATCTCTTCATCTTCATAGACTAGATAAAACCGATTTTCTGTACCATATTCTTCTTGCAATGTTTGAAGCAGTTTGTCATTTGTGACTGTTTCAAGTGCTTTGAACGCATCGTACTCTTCAATCGTCCCCTTTTCCTTATCTGTTATTCGAGCCATTCCAGTAATCGGATTGATTTCTTCTTTCGTTTGATCATCTTCATACTCTAAAAAGAATTTGTCCTCTGTCCCATATTCTTCTTGTAGTGATTTTAGAAATTCTTCTTTTGTAAATAATTCAAATTCCCCGAATGCTTCATATTCTTCCGTTTCCCCTGTTTTTTTATCAGTGGTTCTAGCCATTCCAGTTACTGGATTGATTTCTTCTTTGTATTCATCATCCTCAAATTCAAGATAAAATCTGTCTTCTGTGCCGTATTCTTCTTGCAACATTTTTAATAGTTCTTCTTTTGTTTCTACTTCTTCACCGATTTGTTCTGTTCCTTGCGATGTGTCAGCAAAGGTAGGAACAGCACCAAAAGCAAATGCACTGAATAGGCCAACAGAAGCTAAACTTACACTCAATTTTTTGATCATATGTCATCACCTCTCTATTTGATATGGATTTATAATAACTTAAAATTTAGAATAAAAATGGATTTAAATGTAAACAAAAACCGCTTATTATCTAAACTATTCTTTAATTAAGAATAATTTAAAAATAACTAACGGTTTAAAATTATCGAACGATGTTTAGCGTTGAATTTTTTGTAGCTCTTGAAACTTTGCTTCATAGATTTCTTCAATCTCTGCTTCCGAAAGTGGCGTGCCAAACGGGCGTTTTGCTTTTAATAATTCTCGCTCCGGCGCATCTACTCCTACATTGACGTCGTTGCCGATGGGTACGCTGTAGTGATGGATATGTCCATGAAGATTGCGTATTTTATCATTGCCTCCGAGCAACAATGGATAATGGGTCAGATAGTATTGTTGGTGATTGAATTTTATGATGACACCTACATCATAAAAGTGAAATTTTTGCTTTCCTTCCTTTTTCCACGGATCATGTTGTTCCAAGTAGTTGAAAAAGGCCCGACTGTCATGATTCCCTTTGATAAAGTGGATCGTGCCATTCAGTTCTTTGACTAAGGAAAGAATTTCTGCGCTACCTTTTTCATACTTAGGGTGCATCGCGAGGTCCCCTAGATGATAAACATGGTCGGATTCCTTTACGACTGCATTCCAACTAGTGATTAATTGATGGTGCATGCGGGCAATATTTTTAAATGGTCTCGGCGAAAAATCACTATTACCGAGCAACCGTTCATGGAAAAAATGCATATCGCTGATAAAATAATTCATCTAAGCTCACTCTCCTTTATAAATATCGTATGTGAAAACAAAAAAATAGGCAATCAATGCCTATTTTTAAAAAAGAAATTTATTGCTTTGTTTTAGCTATGTTTACTTTGTAATTCTAAATCGTAGTTTCTGGCTGAAGGAACCATGTACAGTGCAATTGCGCAAAGTAATGTACCGACACCAGCAATCACAAATAGTTTCTCCACACCAATGGCATCTGCTAGTGGTCCAGCAAAGATCAAACCGATTGGACCAGGCAGAGACATCAGTGAATTGAACACACCCAACACTCTTCCTAAAATACTTGGCTCAAAACTTTGTTGGATCATCGCCATGACTAATGTATTGTAGTAAGGCGTAGCCAAACCGGCAATGGCATTCAACAGAACAAAGTAAATAAATCCTTGTGAGGTTGCTGGCAATAAACCACTCGCTGTGACGGATACCCCTAAGACGATATAGGAGACAATCACTAGCTGCATTCGATTCTTAAAATGACCAGAAAAACCAATAATTGCGCCTCCGACTAACATCCCAATGGCGTAAATGACTTCGATCAATCCCGCTTGTCCAACTGTGCCATTAAAATAACCCATGGTCATCAGTGGATATAAGCTTGCGGCAGGCATGAACAACAGCATGAAAACTGCCCCATTGAGCATGATATGCCATAACCCTCGCTTCTCATATAGTTTCTTTACTCCAAATTTAGTATCAGCTAACAAATGAACTGCTTCTCCTTGGATGTCCATCTTGGGAATTACCACAAGAATCAACAATCCTACACCAAGAACGGCACCTAATACATCCAAAAGAATCAAAGCATTCATCGGTACCGCAGCAAATAAAAAAGCACCTAATCCAGGAGCAACGATATAATTCGCTGATTGCACCATCCCCAATCGCCCATTGACCCTTGTTAATTCTTCTTCTGGAACCATTGTTGGTAAAATTGATTGGATCGTCGGCATTTGAAATGTCTGTGCGACCGAGCGAATAAATAAAGAGACAAACACTAACCAGAGCGGAAAGGTCGACATCACTGTTCCTACAATGGATAAAATAAGTGCAAAGATCGCAACAATGATATCCGTATAAATCAATAATTTTTTCTTATCCCAGCGATCGATCAGCGGCCCAACAAACGGACTTAATAGAACCATCGGCAGCATTCCTAATAATGTGGCAAAACTTAAAATAGTTGCAGAACCTGTTTCTTGCGTCAAATACCAAATAATAGCATATTGAACGACCATACTTGTGATTCCTGATAAAAATTGTCCCATCAAAAATAAATTAATATTCTTTTTCCAGTATTTCTGCATAACGCCTCCTAATTTTGTATTCTTTCTGTATTTTACCATTCATTTGTCTTATATTTTTTTATAATTATGATTATTTTATTATTGCTTGAAAAACATGGTACACTGTAGAAAAAAACGGGAGGATACACCTATGACTAAGGTTAGTTTTCACACCACGATCACTGCTTCTGAAACACAGATCCAATTAGAGGAAGAACAAATCCAACTCTCTATTTGTTCAAAGCCAGTAAAAGAAATAGAAAATTCCTTTTATCTTTATTACTTAGATAAAAAGTGTCTGGCAATTGGTACAAAGATCCGCCCAAAATCCTTTGACCAAGTCATCACTATCCATTTACCATGGGATCTTGAAGCAGATTATTTTATGTATCTAATGAATAATCAAGCCGCCGAAGCTGGTCTAACATTAGAAAAAGACAAAGATTTCAAAGAAAAAATCCCAGTTGAAGCAACCAAAAAATTAGCCCCGACGATCGAAAAAGTAACGACTGTGTTATCAACGTTTGGCTACGGATTTGCTCCGCTTACTGCAACGAAAAAGAAACCTGCCAAAGCGCGTCATCGGTGGACGAAACAAATCAGCGAGATTCCTTTTACTGTGGAATTTCGTGGTAGCAAGGCAACACTTTACTGGATCAGTCGCAATGAGATGTTGATCAAAGCTGGCGCGACGTTATTACTTGATGCCCCTTTGAATAAAGATGGTTCGGTTAGTTATGCCGCGAAATATGGAGATAAGATGCGGGCTGACTACCAAGAGCAGATCAAAGATGGGAAAGTTGTGGAGGATATCATCGTCAAAAGTGTGAATGAAGCTAGCCTATTACTGTATTATGGCGGAACAAATAGTTGGTTAGAACTAAAAGATGCCCAAGGAAAAACATTAGATGAATGGTCAAAAGTTGAATGATCATTGACCGATAAATAAAAAAGTACCCAAGCGCTAGGAAGGACAGTTACGCATGCTCGCCGTCACATGAAGACGATACATGCACTTGTTTTCCTAGTGTTTGGGTACTTTTTTGTTTTTCTTTATTGTGTCACATGAGTACTTAGCCTTCTACTTTTTCAAATAGTCCACGGCTGATCATGCTATCCATCAAGAAATAAAACTTATCTTGACTCATTTTTTGCTTTGGATCTTTAAAAATATCGACTGCACGCAAGCCATTGGCTGTCGTGATCGACATCTTCATTGTCTTGATGTCTTTTGCAACCGTGATTTTTAATTTAAAACCCTCTTTGCTTTGTGGTGTTGCATCAAGCGGACGAATCAATTGATAGTTCCCGCCATTTGTTTCTGTAAAGCCATTGTCGCGTAATGTGTATCTTTTTGCATCTGGATGTAAACGGTAGCTAACTGGAGAACCGAGTACGGACGCTGTTTGTTCAAATGCCATTTTTTTCACCTCAGTAAGTTTAGTTTCCTCTTTATTATAAAAGTTTCTAACTCGTTTTACTAGGTTTTTTAGCGCTTAGATTGCTTTGACTAAACCATCAGCAAATCGTTGGACTTCTTCTTCTGTATTCCCATAGCCAAAACTGATGCGGATGGATTCTTTCAAGAATGGTGTTCCTTTTCCATACATGGCTTCTAGTACATGAGAAGGTTCGATATTTCCAGCAGTACATGCCGAACCGATTGAGATCGCAAAGCCTTGTAGATCCAATTTCATCAATAATAGATCGTTGACGATCCCTGGAATACGTAAATTCAGTACATGAGGTAATTTATTCGTCAAATCACCATTGATCGCATATTCAATCTCATTCTCTGCCAATTTATCTAAAATCAGTTGTTGGAAGCCCAAGTATTTTTTGTTACGTGCTTCTCTTTCTTCCAGCGTTAATATTTCTATCGCTTTTGCTAATCCACAGATCCCCGCTAAGTTTTCTGTACCGGCACGGCGTTTTTCTTCTTGTTCTCCGCCTAAAAGCAAAGGTGGGATATTCACGCCATCTCTTTTATATAAAAAACCGATTCCTTTAGGTCCATTGATTTTATGACCAGATATGCTCAAAAGATCGATTCCTAACTCTTGAGGATGAATCGTTTGATTACCATAAGCTTGAACAGCATCCGTATGGAAATAGGCTGGATGTTCTCGCAAAATTTCACCGATTTCTTTGATTGGTAATAAATTGCCGATTTCATTGTTCCCGTACATGATTGAGACTAAAATAGTGTCTTCTCTTAAAGCCGAGCGGAAATCAGCGATTGAGATATTCCCTTTTTGGTCAACTGGTAGATATGTAACCTCAAAACCTTTTTTTTCAAGAGACTTCATCGTATTTAAGACTGCTGGATGTTCAATAACTGTAGTGATTAGATGTTTCCCTTCATTTTGACGTGAGAATGCTGTTTCAAGAATCGCAGTATTATCACCTTCCGTTCCGCCACTGTTAAAAATAATCTCATGCGAGCGGACGTGCAAACTATCTGCCACGATTTGTCTAGCATTTTCTAATTTTTCATGAGCCATCCGACCAAATCCATGAATGCTCGAAGGATTGCCAAATGTCCCTTCCATGATATCCATCATTTCTTTGATTACCAACGGATGCATCGGCGTCGTCGCTGCATGATCTAAATAAATATTGCCCAATGTATTCATCCCTTTCAAATAGAACTAGGCACATTCTAGCATAGAAATAGCCAGTTACCAAAAATAAACTTAGGCAAAAAGAGGATTTTTTAGTAGATATGTCCAAGTTCCGAGCAAAAAACACCATAAAATGACCTAAATGCAGCGACCCCCAAAAGTTAGACCAAAAAATCTAACTTTTGGGGGTCGCTATTTGTATGGCAAAATATCATTT